>JACPFL010000191.1 GCA_016183025.1 Deltaproteobacteria bacterium
ACGCGACCGCCTGGGACATGCGGACCTGGGGGGAGCGCCACCGGCGGACCATCGAGGCCGCCATTCAGCAGCTTGGGGCGTGAGCCCGCTCAAACCGTCACGCGCACCGGCAGGATCACCATGGGAAATCCGGCGAACTCCAGTCGCCGCTGCAGGAGGTTCGGCGTCTGGTTGTGGAGCCAGCGTCCCAGCGGGGTCTCCTCGGGGAAGATGAGCTTGGCCGCGAAGAACACCGAACGGGGCATCTCCTTCATCTGCTCCTGCGCGAGCTGCTCGGCCTCGTCCAGGCCGTCGGTGCCGATGGCGAAGCGGTAGTTGGCGCGGACCCCGAGGCGGTGGGCCAGCTCGACGTAGCGCTTGAGGTCCGCCTCGACGGTGCGCCGCAGGTTGGCGATCTCGCGGACGCCCTAGGCGGTGGGCCAGCTCGACATAGCGCTTGAGATCGGCCTCCACCGTGCGCCGCAGGTTGGCGATCTCGCGCACGCCCTTGAAGCGGTGGGAGTCGACCACGCCGACGGAGATGAAGGTGAAGTTCTGGAAGTGCTCGCCGAACAGGCGGGGGATGTTGAGCAGGGTGTGCACGCCCAGGCCGTTGTAGCCGCTGACGAAGATGGCGGCGGTAGGTTTCTTGGGATCGGCGTCCGGAATGCCCTTGGCCGCAACGGGGAAGGGGATCTGGAGGAGAATCTCGTCCACGCCCCGGAGCACCCGGGCCACCTGGTTGTAATGGCGCCGGATCCTCAGGCAGATGGCGATCAGGGCGCTGGTGAGCAGGACCGTGACCCAGCCTCCCTCCTCGAACTTCAGCACGAGCATGATTCCGAGGATGGTGCCGGTCAGCAGGAGCCCGATCCCGCTCACGGTGAGACGCTGCCGCCAGCGAGGGTCGGCGCGACGCTCCTGCCACCAATGGACGGAGGTGCCCAGGAGGGAGAGAGAGAAGGTCACGAAGACGTTGATGCTGTAGAGCACGACCAGCAGCCGCACGGAGCCGGCTGTCCCCAGGATGGTGACGAAGGCGGCCACGCCCATCAGCAGGACCCCGTTCTTGGTGACCAGGCGGTCACTGAGCTGGGCGAACTGGTGGGGCATCCAGGAGTCCACCGCCATGCTGGCCAGGACCCGGGGCCCTCCCAGGAACCCGGTCTGGGCCGCGACGAACAGCAGGGCCGCCTCGGAGAGCAGGGTGAGTAGGAAGACCAGGGGCCCCAGGGAGCCCCACCCCTGGACCAGCCCCTCCACCAGGACCGCGTTGAGGGTCATGCCCGGCCGGGGGCGGACGTCGTTGATGAGGTAATTGACCAGGATCCCGCCCGCGACGAAGGCCAGGGAGAGGGCCATCAGGCGCATGGTGCGCTTGCCGGTCTCCACCCGGGGCTCGCGCAGGATGGGCAGGCCGTTGGAGACCGCCTCGATCCCGGTGTAGGTGCCGGCCCCGAGGCTGTAGGCCCGGAGCACCAGCGCGGCCAGGCCCAGGACCCCCAGCTCCTGGGCCGTGCGCACGGAGTCGCTGTAGGCGCCGGTCACCACGTCGGGGAGCCGCTCCGCGTGCGTGCCGAGGCCGTAGAGGATCAGGCCGACGTGCAGGACGACGAAGCCGAGGAAGACCGGCAGGAGCACGAGCACCGACTCCCGCACGCCGCGCAGGTTCAGCGTGATGAGGAGGATCACCACCGTGCAAGCGAACGGGAGCTTGAAGGGGAGGAGGGCCGGAGGGAGGAAGCTGAAGATGGCGTCGGCGCCGCTCGCCACCGAGATGGCGATGGTGAGGATGTAGTCCACCACGAGGGCACAGCCGGCGACGAGCCCGGGCCCGGGGCCCAGCAGCTTGCTGGCGACGAGGTAGCCGCCCCCGCCCGTGGGGAACAGCTCGATGATCTGCTGGTAGCTGGCCGAGATGACGAAGACGGTGACCGCCGTGGCCATCGCGAGGATCAGGGCGAGGTAGCGGTGGTCGCCCAGGGCGAGGAAGGCCTCCTCGGGGCCATAGGCCGAGGAGCTCAGGCCGTCGGAGCCCAGGCCGACCCAGGCGAGGAAGGCCACGAGAGAGACGTGCTGGAAGACCCGAGGGTCAAACAGATTGTAGGCCCGGCCGAAGAGCAGGCGCCGGAGGCGGGCCCAGGTCCGTCGAAAGCCGGTGAGCTCGGGAGGTCCGGCGAGTCCCGGCTCCACCAGCCGCGTCAGGTCCGCAGCGGGGCGCTTCCCGGACCCTGGAGGCGGGGCCGGCCCCGCCTCTTTAGATGGCTTGTCGCCTGTGGCCCCCATGGTCGCTGATAGTCTGCCGGCGTGCCGTTCAGTATATCACGCGGTGGCCTGGGGGCTGTCCACGCCCTACCGGAACTGGGTCACCGTGTCGATGAGCGCGGGCCGGCCCTCGGTCTTGATCACCTTGATGGCCCGCTCCAGCGCTGGCCGGACCTCGCGGCCGTCCAGGATCGGCCCCTCGGCGTACCACCCGAAGGCCCGGGCCAGCCCGGCGAAGTCCGGGGCGGGGTTGTCGAGCTCCATCCCGATGTAGGCGTTGGCCTCCGGCGTGCCGCGGCTCTTGGCGATCCGGATCTGGTGCTCCCAGTCGTTGTAGTAGGCGCGGTTGTTGTACATGACCACGAGGAGCGGGATCTGGTGGTGGGTGGCGATCCACAGCGCGCTCGCGTCGAAGAGCAGGTCGCCGTCGGGCTGGATGTCCACCACCAGGCGCCCGGTGCCCCGGTGGGCCAGGGCGACCCCCAGGGCGATCCCGATCTGGGTCGCGGTCCCCAGGCTGCGCCCGGGATGGCGGTAGGGCCGGTCGAAGGTCCACAGGCGACGGCACCAGTCCTCGAGGGTGTTCGCGGTCAGGACCCAGTCCTCCTTCTGGAGCACGCCCCAGACCTCGCTCGCCAGCCGGGCCGTGGTCATGGGCTGGGCGTCCCAGTCCCGCCGCGCCTGCTCCTGCCATTGCTGCCAGGTCGCCTCGTGCAGCGCCTTCATGGCAGCGAACCGCTGGCGCACGGCCTCCTGGCGCGCGGGGCGGCGGGCCAGCGCCTCCCGGCAGAAGGCCAGGAGCTGGGGCACGGCGGCGGCGCTGTCGCCCAGGATGGGGAGGTCCACCTCCTGCAGCTTCATGAACTCCTGGGACCACCCCTGGATGTCGAGGTCCCGCAGGCCGAGGTCGATGATCCGAGACCCCTTGGGGATGCGGTACTCCGTGCGCCGCGTGCTCCGGTCGAGCCGGGTGAGCGGGCCGTAGAGGTCCTTGACGTCCAGGGCCAGGATCACGTCGGCGCGCTCCAGGACGTCGGTGCCGGTCAGGCAGAGGGGGTGGGTGTTGGGGAAATTGAACCGGCCGTTGAGGTCCACCACGGGCAGGGCCAGTAGCTCCGCCAGCTCGACCAGGCTCGCCACGGTCTTCGGCGCGCGGCCGAGGTACTCCGTGAGCACGACCGGGTGCTCGGCCTCGGCCAGCATGGCCGCGGCCCGCTGCAGGGCGTCGAGGTCCCCCTGCATGGGCGGGGGGACGGCCAGGCGCTCGGGGTTGGGGAGCGGGACCTCGTGGGGGAGGGGGTCCTCCTGGAACCCCACGTCGTAGCAGACATAGACGGGCCCCTGGGGCTCGGTCAGGGCCACGCGGTAGGCCCGGGCAAACGAATCGGGGACCGCGTCGGCGCTGAAGGGCTGGTCGTCCCACTTCACGTAGTCGCGGATCGCGTTGCCCTGGAGGACCGCGGTGTGGATCCAGTCGATCCGGGGTCGCCGCCGGGAGGCATCCATCGGGCCCGTGGCCCCGAGGATGATGACCGGCGCCCGGTCCAGCCAGGCGTAGTAGATCGCCATCGCCCCGTGCAGGAGCCCCACGACGTTGTGGAGGATCGACACCATGGGCTTCCCGCACGCCTTGGCGTAGCCGTGGGCCATGGCCACGGCGATCTCCTCGTGGGTGCACTCGATCAGCTCCGGCTTCTTGTTGCCGCCGTAGTTGACCAGGGAATCGTGGAGCCCGCGGAAGGTGGAGCCTGGGTTCAGGCTGGCGTACTCGATCTCGTAGAGCTTCAGGAGGTCGACGATCAGGTCCGACCCGTACTTGACCTGGGGCATGGGACGCTCCTCCTTCCTGCCGTGCCGGTGCCGGTCCGCGCCGGGCGACCCCTCGCCCCGGACCTCCGGAAGCATGTACCATAACAGGCCCGCACGCGAAAAGGGCCACCAGGGAGTGCCGTCGCTCCTGTTCGCGGGCGTCGCTAGCAGGCCCCGGCCCGCCAGGGTATAATGCGGCCCCTGAGCGGGGGGACCCGGGGAGGTGTGAGATGTCGCAGGCTGACCTCATCGTGGATGCCGATTCGCACGTCGAGGAGACGCCCGCGATCTGGGAATGCCTGGACGCGGCCTATCAGGAGCGCAAGCCCATCCCGGTGCGGATCGACAACCTCCCCGGGTTCGCCAAGCGCAACGTCTTCTGGGTCGTGGAGGGGAAGATCCTCCCCAAGCTGTGGGGGCCGGGCGCCGTCCTCTACTCCACGCCGCCCTACTCGGGCTACGCCCAGGACAAGCCGTTCACTCTGGAGAGCCAGGCGCTCCTCGACGTCGAGGCCAGGCTGAAGGACATGGATCGGGCCGGGGTGGACGTGCAGGTCCTCTACCCTACGTGCTTCCTCGACACCGTCACGGACGATCTGGCCTTCGAGGGGGCCCTCATGCGGGCCTACAACACCTGGATGGCCGGGACCTGCGGGCAGCGCCCTGATCGGCTGAAGTGGACCGCCCAGGTGCCGCTGCGGGATGTCCCGGAGGCCATCCGCGAGATGCGGCGCGCCAGGGATCTGGGCGCTGTGGGGATCGCCATCAAGGGGACGGCCGGGGAGAAGATGCTCCACTACCAGGAGCTGACCCCCTTCTGGGCCGAGGCCGAGCAGCTCGGGCTTCCGGTATGCGTCCACGTGGGGTGGAGCCATCCAGGGCTCAAGCAGAGCTGCGACACGATCTACGGCGCGCTGGTCCTGAGCTTCACCGTGCCCGTGTTGATGGGCTTCTTCAGCGTGATCGCGGGAGGACTGCTCGACCGCTTCCCGCGCCTCAAGGTGGGCTTCCTGGAGGCGGGGACCGAGTGGGTCCCCTACCTCATAGACCGGATGGATCACTACTACGGCTCATCTGCCATCCGGTACGGCTGCCCCAGGCCGGCGCGCCGCCCGAGCGACTACCTCAGGGACGGCCGCGTGTACTTCACCTGCGAGGCGGATGAGCGGCTGCTGCCGCAGGTGGTGGCGCTGGTAGGTGAGGGGCAGATCATGGCGTCTGCCGACATGCCCCATGGCGAGGCCCGGGAGGAGTCATTCCGGGAGATCCGGGAGCGCGCGGACCTGGGCGAGCGGGTCAAGCAGAAGATGTTCGGGGAGAACGCGATCCGGTTCTACGGGCTCTGACGGAGGGGTCTGCTGTCCCGCGGGCCTCCGGCGTCCGGGGGCCCGGCCGGATTGGCCGGCTGATG
>JACPFL010000184.1 GCA_016183025.1 Deltaproteobacteria bacterium
GCAGGAGGAGATGTTCACAAAGACCCTCAGGGGGGTCTGGCGGCCCTCTTCGACGGCCAGCCGAATTCCCTCGATCCCGACGACATGGGCCACCTGGTGAGGATCGATGAAGACCGCGGTGGTCCCGTGAGGCAAGACGGCACGAGCATACTGGGTCACCGTCATCATGCTGCTCTCATTGTGAACGTGTCCGTCCATCAGGCCCGGAGTCAAGTAACATCCCGCGGCGTCCAGGGTCTTCACAGCTTGCCCGATCGCATCTATCCGCTTCCCCACGTAGGCGATCCGACCTCCTTTGATCAGCAGGTCGGCCTCGTGGATCTCGCCACTCATGACGTTGACGAGCTTCCCGTTCGTTATCGCCAGGTCCGCCGGTATTTCCCCCATCCCGACCCCTATGAGCTCTTCCCGCCGAGCCTGGGCCTTACCCTCTCGCATCGTCTTGCCGCTCCCCGCCGACGAAAGGTCACCCAACCTTCGGATTCCGCGTGTCGGACGACTGCGAATTCTCCGCCCGCAGGCTTCCGTTGTATCTGATCTGCGCCCCTCCGGTTCCCCTGCAGGTGCCGCCCCCTCACTGGCGCCCGGCGGCCTCCACCTCCTCCTCGATCAGTTTCAGGGCCTCCCGCTTCAGCGCGTTGAACTCCGAACTCGTGACGTCCCGGAGGTAGGGGAGGGTCACTTCCAGGATCTTCTTGATCCGGCCGGGGCGGGCCGTCATGATCGCCACCCGGGTGCCCAGGAAGATCGCCTCGTCGATCGAGTGGGTGATGAAGAAGCAGGTCTTCCCCACGCTCTGGATGATCTTGATGAGCTCCCGCTGCATGAGCAGGCGCGTCTGGGCGTCGAGGGCCGCGAAGGGCTCATCCAGGAGCAGGATCTCCGGCGAGTTGGCCAGGACGCGGGCCAGGGAAACGCGTTGGCGCATCCCGCCGGAGAGCTGGTGCGGGAGGCTCTTCTCGAACCCCCGCAGGCCCGTCAGGGCGATGTACTGCTCGGCGGTCTCCCGGGCCTTCGGCCTCGGGGTGCCGGTCTCGATCAGCCCGAACATGACGTTGTCCATGACGCTCAGCCACGGGAACAGGGCATACTCCTGGAAGACCACGCCGCGGTCGGGCCCCGGAGCGCTGATGCGACGGCCGTCCAGGAGCGCCTCCCCGCCGGTGGGCTGATCGAACCCGGCCAGGATGTTCAGGAGCGTGGTCTTCCCGCAGCCGCTCGGCCCCAGGAGGCAGAAGAACTCCCCTTCCTGCACATCGAGATCAATCCCGTCCAGCGCCACGGTCCCACCCCGGCCGCCCCGGTCGGCGAAGACCTTCCGGAGACCGCGGATGGCGATCTTCCCGCTGGCCGCCCCGGTCACTGGACCGGCTCCATCGTGAGCCCTTGGGTCCATCCGGTGAACCAGTCCTTGATCCAGATGATGACGCGGTCGGTGAGAAATCCCATCAGCCCCACGCTGAACATGGCCGCGATGATCATGTCCATCCGCATGAAGAAGTAGGCGTCCCACATCACGTAGCCCAGGCCGGACTTCACGGCCAGCATCTCGGAGACGATCACCAGGACCCAGGCAAGCCCGGCGGCCAGGCGCAGCCCCGTGAAGATGGCGGGCAGCGCCGCCGGGAGGATCACGCGCCAGAGGATCCGGTGGCTCTTGGTCCCGAGCATCTGGGAGGCCCGGATGAGGATGCGGTCCACCTGACGCACCCCGTGATAGGTGTTCAGGTAGATCGGGAAGATGGCCCCGATGAAGATGAGGAAGATGGCGGAGACGTTCTTGATGCCGAAGAACACGACGGCGAAGGGGAGCCAGGCTGACACGGGGATCGGGCGCAGGACCTGGAGGGTCGGGTCCAAGAGCTGCTCAGCCGCCCGGAACCGCCCGACCAGGATGCCGAGGACGATCCCCACGACCGTGGCGATGAGCAGCCCGGCCATGACCCGCTCGGTGCTGCTGAGGACGTGATTGAGCCACGTGGCGGAGTAGAGGGGGGCCACCTCCTCGGGCCCCCCCGCGATCCAGTAGAACCAATTGATCGCCACCACGGAGGGACGTGGAACGAAGGCGCTGTGCACGAGCTGGAGCCGGACCGCGGCCTCCCAGACGAGGACCAGCCCGAGGGGGACCGCGATCCGGCGGACCTGCTCCTGCTGCCAGCGCATGCGCTCAGCCCATCACCAGGGGCCGCCCGCCGGTCACACGTGCCCGCCCGCGGGCAGCTCCCCCTGCCCGGTGGGCTTGATTACTCCGCGCCCAGCTCCCGCGGGGACTTCCCGGTGGCCTGGGCGAGGAACTCGTACTTGACCACGGTGCCGATCAGCGGGGTCACGTCCTTACCGATGGCCCTGATCTCGAGCATGGCCTTCACGAGGCTGCGGATGGTCTTCGCCGGCATCCGGACGTCGAAGTACGTCCGCGTGAGCGAGGTCTTCACCATCGGCTCGCGGGCCCCGGTCTCCCGGATGACGAGCTTCACCGTCTCCTCCGGGTTCGCCTTGGCGAAGTCGGTCCCCTTCACGACCGCCCGCACGATCTCCTGGGTGACCCGAGGGTTGGCGTCCACAAAGCGCTTGCTCGCCGCCAGGAGCATGTTCAGGTTGCCGATGGAAGACTCGGCGATGGAGACCGGCGAGTAGTAGCCGAACCCCGTCACCACCGCCTGGGCCGCGAAGGGCTCCCAGACCGAGGCGGCGTCCACATCGCCCCGTTCCAGGGCGATCACCATCTCGGAGGCGCCGCGGGGGAAGGCCACCTTCTTGATCTTCCGGAGGTCCGCCCCGTTCTCCCGGGCCGCGTTCGTGAACTGCAGGTCGGCCGTGCCGCCCGGGGCCACCCCCACGTTCTTCCCCTCCAGGTCCTTCCAGGAGCGGATGGTCACGCCCTTGCGCACCACCAGCTCCTGCCCCCCGTTCGCCATGCCCGAGAGGACCAGGAAGTTGGGGAGGTTCTTGTCCAGGACGATGGGGATGTTGCTGTAACCCGGAGTCCCGAAGTCCACGTCCCCGGTGGAGACGGCGGTCTGCACCTCGCCGTACCGCTTGAAGTCCACCTTCTCCACCGAGATGTCCCTCGGCAGGTGGCGCTCGATGACCATGATGGCCACGGCGCTGGTCTCCTTGATGTAGCCGATCTTGACCTTCGTGGCCGCCAGGGCGTCCCCCGCCCCCAGCGCCACGACCACTGCGAGACTGAGCCCGATCGCCGTCCATCGCTTCATGGCCGTCCTCCTCCGATGGCTCCCACCCACATCCGGCGTCCAGCCCGGATGGGCTGCCTGCTTCGTCCGCGCCAAACGGCTCCCGCCGCCCGCGGCCGCCGGCGAGACCCGTACTGCGAGAGCCGTACTGTAGGAGAAAAGACTCGGGGTGTCAACGCGTCCCGGGACGTGTGTCCGGAGCCGGGAGGAATACAGGCCCGGCACATCAAAGGGGCGGTCTCGATCCCCCTGGACGCCCTCCAACAGCGGTACCGGGAGCTCCCCCGGCAGGGGTTCGTCGTCTTCTACTGAGCCTGCCCCCACTTTTTGGCCAGTCTGGCCTACAAGACGGTGTACGCTAAGGGGTATCGTAATCTGAGGGTCCTGGACGAGGGGATCCCGGGCTGGATCCAGCAGGGCCACCCCACCGAGGGATGGGAGGTAGGGGCTGATCGCGGGGCAGGATCGTCACGCTGAGGAGGTTGTGCCCATGGGATACGGGGCCGGAGGAGTCCTTGTAGCCTTACTGCTGCTCGTCGGCGCCTGCGCGGGGCCGCCGCCGCAGGAACGGGTGAGCACTCGGCCGGTAGAGAGCCGGACCGCCCTGCTCCGCCTCTTCCCGCGGGCCGAGGAGTGCCGGAGCTGTCACCTCCAGCACTACCAGGAGTGGAGCCAGTCCATGCACGCGCGCTCCCTCACCACGCCGGGGGTCCGCGGCAATCTTCAGAACTACCTCCCTGAGGTCCGCCAGAAGAAGGGGCGGGTGAATCGCAGCGACCTCATGGCCTGCTTCCGCTGCCATGCCCCGGCGCTCCAGTGGGCGAGCGACCAGGTGGTGGCCGAGGTCGCGGAGGCGGTGGCGCAGGGACGAGGAGAGGCGCTGGCGGGGCTCGAGGTCACGTGCAGCATCTGCCACAGCATGCGAGACGGGGAGGTGCACCCGATGGGGCAGACGCGGACGGCGTACGGGCCCATCCGGGACCCGGCCTCGAACCCGTACCACAGCTCCACGTATAGCGCGGGGCATGCGACGGGGCAGTTCTGTCAGCGCTGCCACGAGTGGGTGCCCCCTAATCCGCCGAATGTCCCCTGCACCATGGTCTACAACGACTGGGCCAAGAGCCACGCCGCCCAGGCAGGGGTCGCGTGCCAGAGCTGCCACATGGACCCCCGCATGGGCGTGGCGGCCCGCGGCGGGCCGCTCCGGCAGGTCCACGGGCACCTGATGCCCGGCGGGCACCACGAGGGGATGCTGAAGCGGGCGGTGGAGCTGGACCTGGTTCCGACGAGGGAGGGGGAGCAGGTCCGCGTCGCGGTCGGCGTGCGGAACCTGGCGCCACACCGCGTCCCCGATTCCTGACCCTGGACCAGTGTGGCGGTCCTGGAGGTGACCGCGAGCGATGCCCAGGGGACGCAGCATTTCCGCGGGGAGCGGCAGTACCGGAACATCGGCCGGGACGCCCAGGGGTTGGTGAAGACGGCCGTGTGGCAGATCACCCGGCTGTCCGAGGAGTCCACGGCGCTGCGCCCGGAGGAGACCCGGCGGGAGGGCTTCGCCTTTTCCTGGCCGCAGGGAGTACAGGAGCTGACCGTCCAGGCTCGGCTCACCTACCGGATCACCCCGGCGGCGCAGCCAGTCGTCATGCAGGAGGAGAGCCATCGCCTCGCCCGGTAGGGCGGAGGGCCGTACGGAGGCAGGTTGAGGGCAAACTGGCGGCGCTTCGCGGCAGCCAGGGCCTCGATGGGCATGGCGGCCCTCGCCCTGGCTCTTGTGACCGGGAGTTTCACGGCAACGCTCGCCGGGCCTGCTGAGGGCCAGGAGCCAGCGCCCTTCACGGTCGCCCTTGAACCTCGGGCAGCACGGGTCAGCCTCGGCTCGGAGCAGGCGTTGACCGTGCTCGTGACGTTCCCGGCCGGCGCCGCCCCGGCCGTCAGGCTCACGGTGGGACCACTGCCCGAGGGGTTCACGGCACGCCTCGAACGCACCTCAGTGGCGCCGGTCCCGGGCGGCTCGGCCCGCGTCCGTCTGATTGTACGCGTGCCGGATCAGTTCGACCGCCGGCAGGTTGTGGTCCGCGTGCGGGGTGAGGGCGACGGGGTCTCGCGGGAATCGACCGCCACGCTTACGCTCTTTCGTGGCTGCTGGTAGGCAGGCAGGAGCCCGGCCGGGGCCGGTGACGCCCTCAGGGGAGAGAGGGCAGCGGTCACGGTCGACGCGAGAGACGAGGATGATGGCAGGGCAGGCTCTGGGGCTCGTGCTCGGGATGCTCATCGCCCCTGGGATCGCTTCGGCCGGCGCTCCCGCCTTCGGGCGTCTTGAAATCCGGATCACCGACCACCGGGAGGCCATCGCGGAGTTCGCAAGCCTGCGGGTCAGCATCCCGACCGTCGCCCTGCATCGTCGGGGAGCCCCCAGGACCCAGGGATGGATCGAGATCCCGGCGACGACCCCCGAGGTGGACCTGGTCCGTCACGTAGGCGGACCCGGGGCCCTCCTCCTCACGCGCGACCTCGATCCAGGGGAGTTCGACGCGATCCGGCTCACGATCCGGTCCCCCGTAGGCGTGCTGAAGCGCGGCAAACAGGTCCCGGTCGCGGCGCACCTGCCGGCGGCGGGCGTGTCGATCACCGTGCGGACCGGGCGTCTCACGGTCTGCACGGTGGATCTGGCGGTACTGGACATCGGCGATCATCCGGGGGGAGGCTACGAGCTGGTGATCAGACGGGTTCACGCCGCCACGCGGGGCGCTATCCCGAGGTGAGGGGCAGCACACCGGCGCACGGGGCCCACGGACCAGCGGCCTGCACGCCCTTCCTCCTGCTCAACGGCCGTCAGTCGAACGCCAGCCGCGGGAGCCAGAGGGCGAGCTGCGGGAACAGGAACACGATCGCCAGGCCCACGACCTGCAGCGCCATGAACGGCACCATCCCCCGGTAGATGTCGGCCAGCGTCACCGAGGGCGGGGAGACCCCCTTCAGGTAGAACGCGGCCATGGCGACCGGTGGGGAGAGGAAGGCCGTCTGGAGGTTGACCGCGACCAGGACCCCGAACCACAGCGGGTCGATCTTGAAGTGCGGCAGGAGCGGCAGGAACAGCGGGATGAAGATGATGATGATCTCCGTCCACTCCAGGGGCCATCCCAGGAGGAAGATGACGAGCATCGCGAGCCAGATGAAGGCGACCGGGGACAGGTTCAGGCCGAGGACGAAGTTCTCGATGACCTTCGACCCGCCCAGGAGCGCGAAGACCGAGGCGAACAGGCTGGAGCCCACCAGCAGGAAGAGCACCATGCTGGAGGTCCTGGTGCTCTGGAACACCGACTCCTTCAGCATGGGGAGGTTCAGCCTCCCGTAGACCGCGCTCAGGACCAGGGCGCCAAACGCCCCCATCGCCGAAGCCTCCGTCGGGGACGCCCAGCCCGTGAGGATCGACCCGAGGACGAAGAAGATCAGGGCGCTGATCGGGAACACGGAGATGAGCACCATCAGGATGATCTTCCCGAGCGGGAAGTCCCGTTCTTCCTTGGGGAGCGCCGGGCCGAGCGCGGGGTTCAGGGTCGTCCGGATAATGACGTAGCCAATGTACAGGGAGGAGAGGACGAGTCCGGGGAGGATGGCGCCCGCGTAGAGCTGGACCGTGGAGACTCCGGCCGTCGCGCCATAGAGGATCAGGAGGACGCTCGGGGGGACCAGGATCCCCAGGCACCCTCCGGCCGTGATCACCCCGGCCGAGAGCTTCACGTCGTACTTCGAGCGCATCATGGCGGGCATCGCGAGCAGCCCCATGATGGTGACCGAGGCGCCGATGATGCCGGTGGCCGCCGCGAAGATCGTGCAGGTGGCGAGCGTCGCCAGCGCCAGCGCCCCCCGGATCGGCCCCATCGCCACCTGGATGGCCCGGAAGAGGCGGTCCAGGATCCCGGAGCGCTCCACGACGTAGCCCATGAAGATGAACAGCGCCACTGGGATCAGCACGTCGTTCGACATGACGAAGAACGCCCGCGAGACCATCAGGTCGGAGACCCGCTCCCAGCCGAACCCCATCCACCCGAAGAAGAAGCCGAGGGCCAGCAGGGTGAAGGCGGTGGGGAAGCCCACGAAGATCGCGGCGCAGAGCAGCCCCAGCATCAGCATCCCGAGGGCTTCGAGGCTCATGACCACCTCCCCCTCTGGAGGCAGCGCACGCACTTGATGACCTGGGAGATCCCCTGGACCAGCAGCAGGAAGGCCGTCACCGGGATCGCCATCTTCAGCGGCCAGATGATCGGCCCGAACGGGCTCTGGAGCGACCGCTCGCCGATGGAGAAGGAGTAGTAGGCGTACGACCACCCGGCGATCAGGAGCGCGATCATCGCGGGGAAGAAGACCAGGATGTAGAGCGTGAGGTCGATGGTCGCCTGCACCCGGGGCCGCCAGTGGCGGTAGATCAGGTCGCCCCGGACGTGGCCGTCCACGGCCAGCGTGTAGGCCGCGCCCAGCATGAAGATGGTGCCGTAGAGCATGTAGCTGGCGTCGAAGGCCCAGACCGTGGGGCTGCGGAACACCTTTGTCGCCACGACCTCGTGCACGAGCGTGTACGTGAGGAGCAGGAAGAGCCAGGAAGAGGCCTTCCCGACCCCCGTGTTGACGCGATCGATGAAGCTGGCCAGGCGGTCCACGTCCCTATCGCCCCTCCTCCGGACACAAAAAGTCGGGGCGCCCCGATTTCTCTGAGACGCCCCGACCCGTCACCGACCCGGAGGACCCGTCACGCCTTCTTGGCGCGCGGCCTGAAGTAGTGCTCGAACGCCGTGTTGTTCTCCACCATGATCTTCTGGCGCCACGGCACCGTGCGGGCCGCCCACTCGCGCTGGGACTTGATCACCTTCGCGAAGAACGGGTTCTTCTTGCTCTCGTCCTCGATGATCTTGTCCCACGTCCGGAGCTGGGCCCGGAGGACCGACCTCGGGGTGACGACGAACTTCACCCCGCGCTTCTGCTCCATCTCGATCATGTCGGCCGAGTTCCGGTCGTAGAACTTCCAGGTGAAGTCCGCGGACTGGGCCATCGCCGCGTACCTCAGGATGGCCTGTAGGTCCTTCGGCAGCGACTCGTACTTGGCCGTGTTGAACAGCAGCTCCAGGAACTCCACCGGCTGGTGGTAGCTCTGCACCATGCAGATCTTCCGGACGTCGGGGAAGCCCAGGAGCTTGTCGGAGGTGGTGTTGTTGAACTCGGCCGCGTCGAGCAGCCCTCGCTCCATCGCCGGGATGATCTCGCCGCCCGGCAGGATCTTCACCGCGGCCCCCATCCCCTGGTACAGGCTCGCGGACAGGCCCACCGTCCGGAACCGGAGGCCCTTGAGGTCGCCCGGGCCCTTGATCTCCTTGTTGAACCACCCCAGGGGCTGCGTGGGCATCGGGCCGTGGAAGAACGACACGACGTTGAACTTCAGGACCTGCTGCAGCAGCTCGTTGTACAGCTCCTGCCCGCCGCCGTAATGGATCCACGCCAGCAGCCCCTCGGCGTCCAGGCCGAACGACGGGCCGGTGCCGAAGAGGCTCGCCGCCCGGTTCCGGCCGAACCAGTAGGCGCCGACCCCGTGGCCGCCGTCCAGCGTCCCCCGGCTGACGGCCTCGATCAGCTCGAAGGCCGGGACCACGGCCTTGTCCGGCAGCACGTCGATCCGCAGCCGGCCGCCGGCCATCTCGTTGACCTTCTTGGCCCAGTCCTCGAAGATCTCGTGGAAGATCTCCTTGGTCGGCCAGGTACTCTGCATCTTCAAGATGATGGGCGCCTGGGCCGACGCCCGCCTGATGACCGGGAAGCCCACGGTGGCCGCGGCCCCTGCCGCTGCCGCCGCCTTGAGCAGCTTCCGGCGGGAAACCCCCCTGGCGCCATGCTTCTGGATCTCTGGTCCTTCACCCATGATGCCCCCTCCTTTCTGCGTGCTCACCTACCCTCTGGTTACGGGAGTCCCCAGATGAATGAGCAGCCCTCTGCCGGGAATGCCCGATCTGCCCGGTCACCCCCTCCTCAGGCCGGGCATTGAGGCGGATGCTACCCCGGGTGCTGGTGGCGGTCAAGAACAAGTGCGTTGCGGCGATGGCGCTAGCCCTCACGGTGGACCCGGCCGCCGAGACAGCGTATGCGGGTGAGGTCGGGTGGAAGCTGGGGGCCGGGCAGGCAGGATCACCCCTCGTACTGCAGGACCTCGGCGAGGTTCATCGAGGCCGCGCGACGGGCCGGGAGCAGCCCCGCCACCAGCGAGGTCAGGAGCATGAGCGCCGCCGCCTCGACGAGGACCGAGGGCGGAAACCGGAACTGGATCGTCCAGCCGAAGGACTGCTTGTTGATGACGTAGATGAGGATCAGTGAGAGGCACAGCCCCGCGACCACCCCGATCGCGCCTGCCAGCAGTCCCAGCAGCCCGGCCTCGTTCACGACCATGCGTAGGACCTGGGGGCGGCTCGTCCCCACCGCCCGGAGGATCCCGATCTCCCGCCGCCGCTCGAGGACCGAGGCCCAGAGGGTATGGAAGACCGCCAGGGCCGCCACCAGCATGGCGATCAGCTCCAGCGCGTAGGTGATGGCGAAGGTATTGTCGAAGATCTGCAGGACGCGGGCCTTCAGGTCGCGGTTCGTGATGATCATCAGCTCCTGGCCGCCCCCCGTGGCCGCCAGGATCCGGGCCCGGGCAGCCCGGGCGTCCACCCCCGGCCTCAGGTAGACGACCAGGGCCGTCACGTCCCGGTCCTGCCAGTACCGGAGATAGAGCGCCCGGTCCATGACCACCTTCCCGCCCTCGGTCGTGTAATCGTAGAAGACGCCCAGCACCGGGAACGTCACGGTCCCGGCGGGCGTGGGGAGCTCCAGCCGGCTCCCGGGCCCGACCCCATACCGGAGCGCGAAGCTCTCCGAGACAACCACGCCCTCCCGCCGCTTCGTCTCCGCCAGGATGGTGGGGCCGTCGGCGCCCTTGAAGAGGAGGATGCCGAAGCGAGCCACCACCGTGAAGTCGCCCGACCCCAGCACGATGGGATCGCCACGGTAGCTCAGCCGGACCACGCGGAACGGCTCCACGGCGGGGAGCCTGGCCGCCGCACCCCGCGTGAAGCGGGCGGCCGGGCTCACGATGAGGTCCGCCCGCATGGTCTCCTCGACCCACAGCTCCACTGTGCTCCGGAAGCTCGTGACCATGACCGCCAGTCCCACCAGCATGGCCAGGGCCGTCATCATGGCGCCGACGGCGACGGCGTTGCGCCCCAGGTGGTTGCGGAGGTTCGACACAGCCAGGAGACCTTCCGCCCGGAGCCACCGCGTGAGGAGCGGTCTGGCCAGCCATGTCAGGCTCACCGCCGCCAGGGGCACGAGCAGCGAGACCCCACCGATCAGCAGCAGGACGGCCAGGTAGCCGTAGAGCGGGAGGTCCGCGACCGGCGGCTGGAGCGAGGCGGCGTAGGCCCCCACCAGCAGCAGCCCCCCCAGCGCGGCCAGCCGCCAGTAGCTGGACCCGGCGCGCCGCTCGTAGCCGCCCACCTCCATGGCCTGCCGCGGGTGGATGGTCGAGGCCCGCCAGGCCGGGAAGAGCGCGGCGGCCAGGGCCGTGACCATGCCGAGGGCGAGGCTCGTGACGAGCGTCAGGGGATCAAGGGCGAGGCTTGTGACCTTGAGATAGGCGTAGAGCTCCGAGACGGTGCCAGCGACGGCCTGCAGGGCCCCCTTGGCCAGGACAATCCCCAGCCCGAGTCCAGCCAGCGAGCCCAGCAGGCCCGCAGCCACCGCTTCCGCGGCGAACAGGGCCCACACCTCCCTGCGGGTCACCCCGAGGGAGCGGAGGATCCCGATCTCCCGGCGGCGCCGGACCACGGAGAGGGAGACCGCGTTGTAGATCAGGAAGAGGCTCACGACCAGGGCGATGGCGCTGAGGGCCGTGAGGTTCAGCCGGAAGGCGCGTAGCATCTTGTCCACCTGGGCGTTCCGGCGGTCTGGCCGCTCGACCTCGACGTTTGGAGGCAGCAGCGCTGCCAGTCGCGCCCGGAGCGCCCTCAGGTCCGTGGCCGGCTCGCTGATGAGGTCGATCCGGTCCAGCCGCCCGACCTTGCCGAAGGCCTCCTGGGCCGTGGCGATGTCCATCAGGACCACGTTCCCCTCGAACGCCCGCGCTGCTCCAGCCGGCTCGAGCAGCCCGCGGATGACGAAGCGCCGGGCCTCCGGGCCGACGGACAGGACCAGGTCGGAGCCGACGCCGAGGCCATGCTCCTCGGCGAAGCCCCGGGTGACGAAGATCGTGTCGGGGCGGATGATGACCTGGAGGGGGTCCTCGCCGGCCGGGAGCCCGGCCAGCCGGTGGTCGCGGAAGGCCTCCTCGGCCAGGAGGTCAACGCCGAGCACGAGCACCGCTTCACCCTGGCCACCGGCCATCGGCGCGACAGCCTGGATCACGGGAGCCGCCTGCCTGACGCCGGACGCCCCCTTGACCTTCAGGTAGAGCCGCTCATCGAACCCCGGCTCCCCGGCGCTCACCTGCAGGGTGGCCCGGCCGGCCACGACATCGAGCGAGCGCCGGAAGGACTCCAGGGTGCTCTCGCTGGCCAGGCGGACCGCAGTGAAGACCGCCACGCCGAGCGCCACGCCGAGGATGGTCGCCAGGGCCCGGGCGCGGCCGGACCAGAGGTGTCGCCACGCGAGCATCAGCAACCAAGGACGGATGATCGACACGGTCAGAGGGCCTACGCGAGGGGCGCCCGCGGCTCCTCGATCCCGGCGATCGCGCCGTCGCGGAGGTGGACGATGTGTCGGGCCCACCGCGCGACGTCCGGGCTGTGCGTGGCCACGACGATGGTCTGCCCACGCCCGGCGTGCTGGGCGCGCAGGAGCTGCATCACCTCCTCGCCTGCCTGCGTGTCGAGGTTCCCGGTCGGCTCGTCGGCGAGCAGGAGAGCTGGAGCCGTGATCACGGCCCGGGCGATGGCCACCCGCTGCATCTCGCCGCCCGAGAGCTCATGCGGCCAGTGGGTCGCCCGGTGGCCGAGCCCGACCTGCTCGAGCTGCCGGTCCACGCGGACGCGCACCTCAGGGGCGGGCAGGCCGTTCAGGAGGAGTGGAAGCGCCACGTTCTCCCAGGCGCTCAGGTGCGGCAGGAGGTTGAAGAACTGATAGACGATCCCGATCCGCTCCCGGCGCAGCGCGGTGAGCTCCCGGTCCGACAGGCGGGCCAGGTCCCGGCCGTCCACCCAGACCTCACCGTCGGTGGGGAGGTCGATCGCCCCGATGAGGTTGAGCAGCGTGCTCTTCCCGCACCCGCTCGGCCCCACGACCGCCAGGAAGTCGCCCGCGGGGATCTCCAGGTTCACGCCCCGGAGAGCCGTGACGCTCTGGGCCCCCATCCGGTATCGCTTCGTCACCCGCGTCAGCCGGACCACGGGTCCCCCATGCCGGAGGCCCTGCCCGGTCTCCCCCGCCTCGGCTCGCCTGACGATCGCCCGCGCCTGCCGGGCCGCATCTTCTTCCGCCACCCCGGCGGCGCCGCGGGCATTCGCGGTCCGCCCCATCTCACTGGCGGCTCCCCAGCACCGCGCGCGCCCGCACCTCGTGCCCCTCCCGCAGGAACACCACCTCGACCTCATCCCCGGCCCGCCGGGTCCGCAGGGCATACGTGAGGTCATAGAGGTTCTTCACGGCCATCCCGCCGAAGCCGACGATGATATCGCCAGGCTTGAGCCCCGCCCGCTCCGCCGGGCTCCCACCACGGACCCCGCTCAAGCGGACCCCGGCCGTCTCGCTCTCCCCGAAGTCCGGGATGGACCCGAAATAGGCCCCGTACCCCCCCCCCACACCCGCGAAGGGGGGCGCCGTTGCCGGCTTCACGAACGCCACGGCCTCACTCCGATTCGCCAGGCGCGATGCGAGCAGGTAGGCGAGGGAGACCACCCGGGCCTCCCCAGGCGCGTTGATCTTGTCCGCCGTGTCGGATGGCCGGTGGTAGTCCTGGTGAGGGCCGGTGAAGAAGAAGAGCACCGGCCGCTCCTTGAGGTAGAACGCGGTGTGGTCCGAGGGCCCATAGCCGTCCCCGGAAGAGCGCAGGGTGAGCCCGACCTGTTGGTTCGCCTCCTGGACCAGGTCGCGGAGGCCGGCGCCGGTGTCCACGCCCTGGACGTAGAGGTTGTCGTGCCGGAGCCGCCCCACCATGTCGAGGTTGAACATGGCCACGACCCGCGAGATCGCCACCGGCGGCGCCCGGACGAAGTGGCTCGAGCCCAGCAGCCCGAGCTCCTCGCCGCTGAACGCGACGAAGATCAGGGTCCGCCGGGCCCCGCCCGCGGCGACGAACGCGCGGGCCAGGGCGAGCACACCCGCCACCCCCGAGGCGTTGTCATCCGCCCCAGGATGGACCTCCCTGTACTGAGACGGCGCCAACGAGGCCTCCCCACCGAGGCCCAGGTGATCGTAGTGCGCACCGATCACGAGCGCCGTGTCCCGGAGTGTCGGGTCCGTGCCCGGGAGGATCCCAACCACATTGGCGGTCCGGCCTCGCTCCCGGATCAGGGCCACCTCCAGGTCCACCCGCGTCTCCGGGACCACCAGCGAGCGCGGGCGCATGGCGGCGTCGATCTCCTGCTGGAGGGCGAGCAGGCTCCGGCCTGCCCGGGAGAGCAGGGCCTCCGCGGCGCTCCGCCGGATCTGCACGGCCAGGATCCCCGCGGTGGCGCCGGGGGAGGCCTCCCGCAAGGGGAGTAGTCGTTCCGGCTCCCCCTGGTGGTTCAGCGGGTCCGCCACGATGAGAATGGCGGCCGCGCCATGCTCCCGGGCGTTCAGGACCTTGTAGCGGTTCTCCGTGTAGCGGTAGGCGCTGGGCGCGCGGAACGGCCCCTGCTGGTTACGCTCCTGCGGCTCGTGGGTGAGGACGAGCACGATGCGACCCCGCACGTCGAGGCCCGCGTAGTCATCGTAGTGCAGCTCCGGGGCCGTGATCCCGTACCCGGCGAAGAGCAGCTCGCCCGCGGCCCGGCCGCTCTCCGAATACGCGAACGGGATGAACGCCTGCTCGACGGGGAACTCCGCACGCCCCGGCCCGGGTGGGGCCCAGGTGACGACGAGACGGTTGGAGGCGGCCAGCCGGACGCCCGTGACCACCTCGAACGGCTGCAGGTAGCCCCCCGCCTCGCCGCCGGGGCGGAGGCCGATACGCCGGAAGGCGTCTGCCAGGTAGCCAGCGGCCCGTTCGATCCCCGGGCTCCCCACCGCCCGTCCCGCCATCTCGGGGGCCGTCAGCGCCCGCACGTCGGCCAGGATCTCCTCCGCCCGGATCGCCTGCAGCCCGCGCGCCTCGGGCGTCGCCGCAGGTGCCGCGACCGCCACAGGGAGCCAGGCAGGCGCGACCGTGCGCGAGGCGAGCGGGGCCGCCGCCGCGGCCCCGAGGACCAGCACGATGCCTAGGCCCCACCGCAGCGCTCGGCCCGCTCTCGTCACGTGTCTCCCTCCCGCAGGCGAATCCAGGAGATCGTCCACCCTCGTCTCTCCGTCCTTCACCCCATATAAGCGCATCGGTCGGGCTGGCGCAACCGGCACTCGCGTCGACGGGATCAGGCCGGCCCGCGCGCCGGGCTGCAGTCGTCACCGCCGTCCTGCCACGGGCGGCTGTGCTAGAGTAGCGCCCATGAAGGTGAGCGTGGCCGAAGAGTTGAAGGGGCAGTTCCGGGTCGGCCTCATCCAGGCGCGGGGGCTCCGGCTCGTGGATCGCGAGGAGGCGCTCGCCCGCGAGCTGGAGGGGCTCTGCCAGCGGCTGCGGCAGTTCCACACCGGCCCGCAGGCCAAGGAGTACTCGGCCCAACAGGCCCTGGCCGAGGCCCACACCCGGGTCGGCGTGGATGTGACCGGGCAGATCCCGCCCCTCTTGCAGACCATCGAGGCCGCGCTCGCCAACCGCCCCTTCCTCGTGGCGCACAGCGGGGAGGCCTTCATCCTCCTGTGCGCCTTCGAGCTGTTCTTGCCAATCGCCCTGTACGATCTCAGCAGCCTCCAGGGGGACCTCGAGGTGCGTCGTGGCGCGCCGGGGGAACACTACGAGACCGCCTCGGGAGGCCTGGTCCAGGCCGAGGGTCAGGTCATCCTGGCAGACGCTGCGGGACCGGCTGGCCGGCCCGGCGAGGCTGCTGCGCATGTGAGCCCGACCACGGCCACCACCCGGGGCCTGCTCGTGCTCTTCGCGCCGGGAGACCACCCGGAGGGGCGGGTAACCGGCTACCTCCATCTCATCGGGCGCCGCCTCCGGGACTTCTGCCACGGCGAACTGCTCGGCAAGGGCGTCCTCGGCTAGCCCCCACTCGGCTCCTTACAAAACCCGCTCCTTCCCTTGACAAACGGGGCCCCAGGCATAGAATCCAGCCTCGTGCTCACGCGAGATCGCGTTGCCGGTGTCGTGCTTGTGCTCTTCTCGCTCGGGGTGATGTGGGAGACCCGCGTCCTCCCCCTGGGCAGTCTCCACAACCCGGGCCCGGGCTACATGCCGATGCTCCTCGCGATCGTCCTGGCCGGGATGGGGCTCCTGGTGGCGCTCGGCGGAGGGAGCTCCCCGCCGCTGGCCTCGCTGGAGTGGGCGGAGGGGAAGCACGCGCTGGCCATCCTGGGCGGGTGCGCCTTCGCGGCCCTGGCCCTGGAGCGCCTCGGCTACCGGCTGACGGTCATCATCCTGCTGGTCTTCCTCCTCTGGCTCGTGGAGCGGAAGCGGCCCGGCGTGGTGGCGGCGTGGGCCCTCGGCCTGGCCTTTGGCTCGTTCTTCCTCTTCGCCAACCTGCTCAAGGTGCCGCTCCCGCGCGGCCCGCTGGGGTTCTGATGGTCGAGACCCTCCAGGACCTCTACCTCGGCTTCTCGGTCGCCCTCTCGCCCTCCGTCCTCCTCTACGCATTCGTCGGGTGCGTGATCGGGACGCTGGTGGGGATGCTCCCCGGTGTCGGGCCGCTGGCGGGGATCAGCCTGCTCCTGCCCGCCACCTTCGGCCTGAACGCCACCACGGCGATCGTGCTGCTGGCCGGGATCTACTATGGCGCCATGTACGGCGGCTCTACGACCTCCATCCTGATGCGGATCCCCGGCGAGGCGGCCTCGGTGATGACCTGCATCGACGGCTATGCCATGACGCGCAAGGGACGGGCCGGGCCGGCCCTCGCCATCGCGGCCGTCGGTTCCTACATCGCCGGCACGGTGAGCATCGTGGGCCTCATGTTCCTGGCTCCCCTCCTGGCCAGCTTCGCCCTCCGCTTCGGACCCCCGGAGTATTTTGCCCTCCTGATCTTGGGCCTCCTGGTCCTCGCGTACATGAGCGGCGGGTCCATGCCGAAGGCGCTGGCCATGGCGGCCCTGTGGCTCCTCCTCGGGATGATCGGCATCGACACCATGACCGGATTCTTCCGCTTCCACTACGGGCTGGTCGAGCTGGGGGACGGGATCGGAGTCGTCCCGGTGGCGGTGGGGCTCTTCGGCCTGTCGGAGATCCTGCTGACCGCCGGGCAGGCCACGCCCCCCGCGGTCATGAAGCCCCGGCTCCGGGAGCTCCTCCCCTCGCGCCAGGAGTGGCGGGAGTCGGCCTGGCCCATCGGACGGGGGACCGTCCTCGGGTTCCTGATCGGGATCATCCCCGGCTCCGCCCACATCATCTCCTCCTTCGTCTCCTACGCCGTGGAGCGCCGCCTCTCCAGGCACCCCGAGCGCTTCGGCCAGGGCGCGGTCGAGGGGGTGGCCGGGCCCGAATCGGCGAACAACTCGGCCACCTCCGGGGCGTTCGTCCCGATGCTCGCCCTCGGGGTCCCCTCGGGGCCGATCCCTGCCGTCATGCTGGCGGCGATGATGGTGCACGGGATCTCTCCGGGCCCCCTCCTCATCAAGCAGCAGCCCGAGCTGTTCTGGGGGTTCATCGCCAGCATGTACGTGGGGAACGTCGTGCTCCTGATCCTGAACCTGCCGCTGGTGGGGCTCTTCGTGAACCTGTTGAGAATCCCCTACCCCCTCCTCTACCCGGCGATCCTCGTCTTCTGCGTCCTGGGCGTCTATGCGGTGAACGGGAGCGTGGTGGACGTCTGGATCATGGCAGCCACCGGCGCGCTCGGGTACCTGCTCCGCAAGTTCGAGTTCGAGACCGCCCCGATCGTCCTGGGCCTCGTGCTGGCGCCGATGCTGGAGATGAGCCTCCGGCAGTCGCTGGCCATGTCCAACGGGGACTACGCCATCTTCATCAACCGGCCCATCGCCGCCGTCATGCTCCTCGTGGGGCTGGCGCTGCTGCTGTTGAGCCTCCGCCCGCTCCTCACCGGGCGGCTGGACTGGCGGCGGCGCCTCGGCGGCCAGGCCCAACCCACCCTGGCAGAGGAGAAGCGCCCATGACGACCCGTCTGCTCAGCCCGCTCCTTACGCTCCTCCTCACTGTGCCGGCGGCAACCCGGGGAACCTGGGGAGTCCTGTGCCGCTGAACACCATGTGTACGGTTCAGTTTGCGTACCTATATACTACTGTCACCTCGTAAACGCGCAAAACAGGAGCCGACGACTAAGGAGAAACAGCCATGATTCGACAATATGTAGAGGAGGCGCTTCGGGGCGCGCGTTACGAGAAACTGGAGGACGGCACTTTCTACGGAGAAGTCCCGCGCCTCCGGGGCGTGCTTGCCACCGCTGAGACGCTCGAGGACTGCCGGAATCAACTCGCGGAGGTGGTGGAGGAGTGGGTTTTGGTGCGGGTAGCTAAGGGTCTCCCGGTGCCGCCGCTGGGGAATATCAGGGTCAGAGTTAAGAAAGCAGGCTGATGCCGGCCTGGGGACCGATTGGCCGCCGGGACCTAATCCGGGGCCTTCGAAATCTGGGCTTTGAAGGACCATTTTCAGGAGGCCGACATCAGTTCATGGTGCGAGATGATGTTGTCGTCGCGATCCCAAACCCACACGGGAAGGACATCGGCATCGAACTGTTGTCTCGTGTCCTTCGTCAGGCTGGGGTCACGCGGTCGGAGTGGGAGAACGCGTGAGGTGAAGGGAGGAGAACCCATGAAGAGCCGCTTGT
Organism: Deltaproteobacteria bacterium; assembly: GCA_016183025.1. GTDB lineage: Bacteria > Desulfobacterota > JACPFL01 > JACPFL01 > JACPFL01 > JACPFL01. Next base: position 18,230 of record JACPFL010000184.1, read on the forward strand.
TTGTCGCGCTGTTCGCGCTGGCGCTGACCGTCCATGCTCCGGCATGGGCCGTGGAGCCGTTTCCGGCCCGCCCGATCACCCTCGTGGCGCCGTTCCCGCCCGGCGGCGTTGCCGACCTGACCGCCCGCCCCGTGGCCGCCGCCATGGAGAAGGTCCTCAAGAACCCCGTCGTCGTGGTGAACAAGAGCGGGGCGGCCGGCGCGGTGGGGATGTCCTTCGTGGCGAACAGCAAGCCCGACGGCTACACGCTCCTCCTCTCGCTCTCCAGCATCTCCATCATCCCGGAGGCCGACAAGCTGTTTGATCGCAAGCCGGCCTACACCATGGACCAGCTCGTCCCGATCGCGCTCATCTCGGCCGATCCCACCATCCTCCTCGTCCACGCCGACCGCCCCTGGAGGAGCGTGAAGGAGTTCGTGGAGGACGCCAAGAAGCGCCCCGGTGAGATCTCCTTCTCCTCTTCGGGGGTCTACGGCACCCTGCACATGGCCACGGAGATGCTCTCCCACGCCGCGGGCATCACGCTCAGGCATGTTCCCTACGCCGGCGCGGGG
>JACPFL010000189.1 GCA_016183025.1 Deltaproteobacteria bacterium
CGGGCCTTCCCGAGCGCGTCCAGCTCGTCGATGAAGATGATGCAGGGGGCCTTGGTCTGGGCCTGGGCGAACAGGTCGCGGACGCGGGCCGCCCCGACCCCCACGAACATCTCCACGAAGTCCGACCCGCTCAGGCTGAAGAACGGGACCCCGGCCTCCCCGGCCACCGCCTTGGCCAGGAGGGTCTTCCCGGTCCCGGGAGCCCCGACGATCAGGACCCCCTTGGGGATCTTCCCACCCAAGCGGCGGTACCGCTGGGGGTTTTTCAGGAATTCGACGATCTCCATCAGCTCGTCTCGCGCCTCGTCGATCCCCGCCACGTCGTCGAAGGTCACCCCGGTCTGCTTCTCCATGTAGACCTTCGCCTTGCTCTTGCCGATCTCCATCAACCCGCTGGCCGCCCCGATCCGCTTCATGAAGACCCCCCAGAGGGCGAAGAATATCAGGGCCGGAAGGATCCAGGAGAGGAGGGTCGAGAGCCAGGTGCTCTCCACCTGACCAGCGAATTGCACCTTGGCCGCTTCCAGCTCTTGGATCAGGCCTGGGTCGTTGACCCGGACCGTCGCGAAGCGATGCTCCCCCTGGCCGGACTTCTGCAGCTCCTCGATCTTCTTCTGGGGGAGGAGGCCCGCCAGCCCGTCTTTCTTCAGGCGCCCGGAGAGGATGCGCTCCCCGATGGTGAGGTCCGCCACCTTGCCGGCCTTCAGGAGCGCCTTGAATTCACTGTAGGTGAGGTTCTCGGCGTGAGGCGCGAAGAAGTAATTCTGAATGGCCAGCAGGAGCAAGAATGTGGCGATGAAGTACCAGAGGGAAAACTGCTGCTGTCTCTTCTCCATCGACTCGCTCCTCCTTCACTCCACAATCACTTTACCTCGAAACATCCCCATCTGACAGGCGAACTCGTATTCCCCCGGATCGCTGGGCAGAAATTCAAGGGGCACGGTCTCACCCTCCGGCAGCTTCGCGCTCTTGGTAAACGCAGGCAGCAGCACCATCTCCGAGCAGGACGCGGATTCCTGGCACGCCCCTGGCCTTCACGAGCCAGAAGAACCAGACGATGAACCCGATCAGGGCACGGTCTCCGGGAATCGGTCGATCGCGCGCTCCGCAAGCCGGATGTGCTCGACGAACAAGCCCGTCTCTCTAACGAAGTGGTCGGACGGCAGGATGACGACCGTGGCCGCCGGCGCCCGTCCGACGATCCAGGTCAAGCCGAGCAGCACGCCCACGCCCGTCCCAAGATTCGTCGGCTGAGCCAGAACGGTCTCGGGCGGGCGATCCACCAGGTGAATCTCCACTTCCCGGTGATGAGCCGTGCTGACCACCGTGGTGATCCTCTCCGGGGATGTCAGAAGCTCAGCCCGTTCCAGAGTATGGCGGAGCAGGCAGCGTCCTTCGTACAGGACGGCGTACTGCTTGGGACAGCCGGGATACGCGATCTTCCCGGCAAGGTCCCGGAGGCGGACTCCGTCTCCGCCTGCCAGCACGATAGCCCACAGGTCGGGTTCGGGCGCTGCCCGATGCCCCGGCCATATCTCCCCCGATGCGCTCGCCTCAGCCCTGACCTTCTCTCTCCCTAGACTCAAACCGCTTCCCTGGCCCATGACCCTCGCCTCCCATCCTTGTGTCCACCGTTCCGGCCCACGGCGCGCGGAGCGGGTGGATCGTTGAACCTCAAGGCCATCAACCCCTGTGTGGCCCGGCGGCGTCAGCCGCCGAGCAGGTCGGGCCTACAGGACGATCCGCGGAGGGTGGAAGATCCCCTTCACGACCGGGGTCGGGGTACCGGCCCTGGCGGTCACGCGCAGGAATGAGGAGTGGGCCCGGACAGCCCCCAGGTCCGGGGGCATACTGAGGACGGCCATCGGGTGGCCGCATCCGCCCGTGCCAGGCACGGCGGCTATCCCCACGTCGTGCCCGGTCCAGGAGGGCGTGATACTCAGGACCAGCACTCCCAGCAAGATCACCAAAGCGCGCCGGCTCAGATGTCGCATGGCTTCAAATCACCCTACGGCTCCACCACGAGCATCCCCATCAGCGCCATGTGGAGCGGGCTGCAACGGACGCTGCAGTAGAAGGGGAACTCCCCGGTCCGGTCCGGCGTGAACTCCACGACCTTGATGGTCCCTGTTTTGATGGCGCCCGCGTCCACGCCGAAGTGGAGGAGCTGGAAGCCGTGGGTGACGTCCTCGGCGAGGATCCGGAGCCGCACCTTCTGGCCCCGCTTCACGACGATCCGGGCCGGGCTCCAGCCTCCGCGCTCCACCGTCCGCGCCACGAGGAGCACCTCGCCCGGCCTCACGGCCGGGTCACGCAGGGCGCGGTAGGAGAGCACGGCGGCGGGCATCCCTACGGCGATGGCGAGCACGATGGCCAGCGCGACGGGTTCGATGTGTCTCACCGTGTCACCCGAGGTAGAGGGACAGGAAGCCCGAGGCGATGGCGACGAGGAAGCTGGCGAGCGGCACGAGCCCGCGCCCCGCCTTCGCCTCGCCCAGGGCACCCTCGACGATCCCGTGTGCCGTCCGGATCGAGCCCCAGAGCCCAACCAGGAGGAGGACGAGCTGGGCCCAGGGGAGGAGCCCCAGCGGGACCCACGCCCAGGTGGTCTCCCGCGTCCCGAACAGGTCCCACCCCCAGCCGAAGGGGTCGGAGAGGACCCGCGGGATGTAGGAGAGGTTCGGGAGGAGCACCGCCAGCGTGAAGGCCATCCACGCCGCCAGGCTCAGCGGGATCAGCGCGTAGGCGTAGTCCACGAAGAGCCTCCCGAGCCGCACGCGTGCCCCGGCGACCGCGCGCGAGAGCCACGCGGCCAGGAGGTGGAGCGCCGGGAGCGCCACGAGGACCCCGCCGACGAAGAGGGCGGCGTACAGCAGGAACTCCGTGGTATCTTCAAGGTTCGCCCAGGACTTGATCCACCCCCACGGCCCGAGCTTGATGACCGAGTGCGCGAGCGCCGTCCCAAGGAGCAGGAGCGCGATCCACGCCTCATCGGCCCGTCTCCCCCGCCTGACCAGGAGGTCTGCCCCGAAGGGGCGGAGCCGGAGCGCGAGGTTGTCGTAGGGGCAGGCCTTCAGGCACTCAGTGCAGAGAATGCAATAGGTGTTCCGCGCGAGTCCGCCGCCCGGGAACTCGAAGGTCGGACAGGGGTAGCCGTCTCCGCCGCGAAAGCACGCCTTGCCCCGGCACGCCCGGCAGACGTCGAGGTCGCGCGCCCGCAGCTCCAGCGGGGCCGTCACCGAGTAGACCCCCAGGAGTCCTCCCACCGGGCAGAGGTAGCGGCAGAAGACCCGTCGCTCGAAGAGGAGGTGGGCCACCAGGGCGACCAGGGCGAGCCCCAGGAGGAGGAGCGCGGTGACGAGCGGGCGCGTCGTGATGATGAGGCCGAACAGGACCAGGAGGAGAAGGCCGACGAAGGCTGGCCAGAGGTTCTGGAGCGGCCTGGGCCAGGCCCAGCCCAGGCCGAACGCGCGCTGGGTTCGCTCGACGATCGCCCGCCGGGCCAGCCACTCTCCCGGCGCCGGGATCGGGCACATCGCGCACCAGATCCGCCCCCCGAGCGGGATCAGGAGAAGGACCAGGAGCCCCCACCAGGCGAGCCACACGAAGATCGTCGCGAAGTTCATCGCCCCGGTCGCCGTGCCCACGAGCCCGGCGAGCACGATCAGGGTGAAGGCGAAGAGGTTCGGGACGATCAGGGCGAACTGGAACGGGCGGCGAGTGAGGAGCCAGCGGAGCGGGCGCCAGCGGAGCAGGTCGGCGCCCTTCCCCGGCCGGGCGGGCCTGCCCGCGGCCAGCAGGCCGACCACAAGGGCCAGGCCGGCGCCCCAGAGCGGCCAGAGGTTGGGCCGGACGACGATCTCCCCGACCATGAACGGGTGGAGGGGACCGCAGATGACCGAACAGCGGAAACGGATCTTCCCCGCGTGCCCGGCCGGGACGGTGACCCGTACCTCCCGGCCGGGGAGGATCGTGGCGGTCATCCCGGTCCCCTCGACCGCGAAGCCGTGGGTGATGTCGAGGGAGCGGATCCGGAAGGTCACCCGGTCCCCGGCCTGCACGCTGATCCGCGGCGGGGAGAAGGCGAACTTCTTGACCGTCAGCGGGACCTCCACCTCCCGGCCTCCGCGCAGGCCGAGCGGAGCGCCGGGGAGGAGCACCCCGCCGCCGACGGCGAGGCCCAGGGTGAGCCCGGCGGCGAGCAGGACCCCTCCCGCCAGGGCGACGCTCACGGGGAGGCCGAGGGCGAGCCGTCGCACGCTACTCCCCCACAAGGGCGATCGAGGAGGGCGCCTGCCCCACCGGGATAGTGGCCGCCACCGCGCGCCTGGCGGTCGAGATCACGGAGATCGCGTTGGCCCCCATGTCGGCGGTGTAGGCGTAGGCGCCGTCACGGGAGAGGACCATGGTGTGGGGCATCCGGCCGACCGGGATCTGCGCGACCACCCGGGCGCTCCGCGTGTCCACCGCCAGGACCCTGTTCCCCACCTCGCTCGCCACGTACAGCGTCTGCCCGTCAGGGGCCATGGCCATCCCGTGGGAGTTCGTTCCCACGTCGATCTTCCCCACCACCGTCCAGCCCGCCGTATCGATGACCGACAGCTCGTTGGAGCCGGTGCTGCTCGCGTAGGCGCGCCGGCCGTCCGGGGAGAAGACGGCCAGGTGAGGGACGAAGCCCACCCGGACCCGGCCGACGAGGCGACGCGCGGCCGGCTGGATGACGAAGATCTGGTGCGACTCGGCGCCCCCGACCAGGACCGTCCGCCCGTCGGGGGACACGGAGGTGATGTGGGGCTCCGGACCCGTCGGGATCTTCGCCTCGACCTGGTTCGTCGCGGTGTTGATCACGGCGACCTCCTGGGAGGTCTCGATGCTCGCGTAGACGAACCGCCCGTCAGGCGCCATGGCGAGGTGCGTGGGGCGAGGGCCGAGCGGGATCTTGGCCAACACGCGGTGGTCACGGGTGTCGAGGACCCAGACCTGGTCGGCCCCGGCCATCGTGACGTAGAGCCGCCGGCTGTCCGGCGTGGGGACCGCGAAGTGGGGGTCCTTCGCGGTCGGGATGGTCTGGACGACTTTGAGCGTGCGCCCGTCGATCACCGAGATGCTGTTGGCGCCGAGGTTGGTGACGTAAAGCTGCGCCGGCCCGGCGGCAGCCGGCGGGGCAAGGGCCAGCAG
>JACPFL010000002.1 GCA_016183025.1 Deltaproteobacteria bacterium
CTCGGCCCCGATCGTCGCATCGGCCTTTGTCGCCCCTGATGGACGAGAGGTCCATCCCGTGCTCGGATTCGATCCCGAGGTGGTGACCCTCGATCCCGGCGAGCAGATCCTCGTGCGGGTCACGGCGGCCATCGACGAGCAGCTCGAGCCGGGCGTGACGTATCGGGGGGAGGTCACGGTCCCCGGCCTGTCCGGCAGCCGGGTCCCGCTTGTCGTGCGGTGCCGCCCGGGCTTCCCGTCGCCCGCCCCGGGCGCTGCCAGAGGCGCAGCGGCGAGAGGTCCCGCGGCGAAGAGGCGCAGCCCGAGGCGGAAGCCCTCCCCCGCACCGCGCCGCAGCGCGACCTGATGGCTCAAGCGCCGGGGGGCGAGCTCGCAGGAGCGGTCCTGGTCGGGGCCATGTGGTGGTACGCGGGCGCGGTGCTCTATCCCGCTCAGGCCCTCAAGCGCGCCGGCCTCAGCACGATCCGCCCGCCCGTCGGAGCCCCGCCGGAGCCGCTGGCGCGGCGCGGTCTCGGCGCCTATTTCTCCCGTCGCCACAAGCGGCCGGTCTTGCTTGAGGCGCCCACGCTCCATGACCACCTGGTCGGGGAGTTCGACCGCGTGGCCGAGGTCTATGACGCCTATGTGCAGCCGTTCTCGCAGCCCATCTTCGACGAGGCGCTGGCGGAGATGAGGCCGTACCTGCCGGCCGACGGGCGCGTGCTTGATGCCGGCTGCGGTCCTGGGCGGGAGCTGCAGCGCGTGGCCAACCTTGTCCCGGAGGGCGAGGTCGTGGGGGTCGACCTCGCCGGCGGGATGGTGAACGTCGCGCACCGCGCCGCCCGGGCCCGGGGCCTGGACAACTGCGCGTTCTTCCAGGCCGACGTCTCCCACCTCCCGCGGGAGTTCACCGGCAAGTTCGACCTCATCTACAGCTCGCTCGCCCACCACCACTACCCCGACCCCGCGGCGGCAGCCGCCTCGGCGGTTCGCTGTCTGCGCCCGGGTGGCCTCTACTGCGTGATCGATCCCGGGCCGGCCTGGTACAACGTTCTGAGCGCCCCCCTCGCCCGATGGGCGGATCCGGGGTGGGTCGGCTTCCATACGCCCGACCGGTTCTGCGCACTGTTCCGGGACGCGGGGTTCGCCCGCGCCTCCTGGGTCGAGCTCCTCCCGGGCTTCGGCCTCGCCATCGGCCAGAGGGCGGTTCGGCAAGGCCGCGCGACTTCGTCGGGCGCTTCGTTGAAAGGCTGAGAGGTTTCACCGGGTCGCTCCCCGGTCGGGCGCGACCGAACAGCGCCGCCTGCCGTGATCCTCGCTCGCATGTCGAGCCCTGGTGCGGGAGATCGCCCCACGGACGGGATGCCTCACGACGAGACGCTGGTGGGCCAGATGCTGGCCCGGGCGCGCGAAGGTGTCCGTGGCGAGCTGGAGCGTCTGTTCGCGCGACGCCGGTGGACCGGGTACGGGCCCCTGTACGACCTGCTCGCCGACTACCCGTTCCGGGAGGGCAAGGGGCTGCGCCCGGCCATCTGCTTCGCGGCCTGCCGGGCGGCGGGGGGCCGGACCGAGCAGGCACTCCCCTCAGCCGCTGCCCTGGAGCTCTTCCACAACGCCTTCCTGGTCCACGACGACGTCGAGGACGGGTCCCGGTTCCGGCGGGGCAAGGTCACATTGTTCGAGGCCCATGGGGTGCCGGTCGCGGTCAATGTTGGGGATGCGACCAACGTGCTGGCCATGGGGCTCCTGCTCGGGAACACAAACGTCATCGGCGTCCGCAAGACGCTGCTGGTCCTGCGCGAGGTGGAACGCATGGCCCGCGAGGCGGTCGAGGGCCAGGCCATCGAGCTGGGGTGGATCAAGGAAGAGCGGTTCGACCTGGCCGATCGAGATTACGTCCGGATGGCCTACAAGAAGACCTGCTGGTACACGGTGATCGCCCCGCTCCGCATCGGGGTGATCTGCGGCAGCCCTCCCGGCCCGCTGGCCCCCCTCGACCACGAGCTCACGTCCCTTGTCGAGCTCGGCTTCTTCGCGGGGATCGCCTTCCAGATCCACGACGACCTCCTGAACCTCAAGGCCGACGAGGCGCTCTACGGCAAGGAGATCAGCGGGGACCTGTGGGAGGGGAAACGGACGATCATGCTCCTCCACTTTCTGAGAACAGCCGGCAGGGCGGCCCGCGCCCGCGCGCTGCGGCTGCTCCGCACGCCGCGCGGCGCCAAGCGCCCCGAGGAGGTCGCCTGGCTCCTCGGCGCCATGGTCGAGGCGGGCTCGCTCGATCACGGCCGGGCCGTGGCGGTGGAATACTCCGAACGGGCCCTCGACGTGGACGCCCGGGGGCTGCCGTTCCTGCTGAAGAACGATGACCGGCGTTTCCTCCGGGAGATGCTCCGCTACGTGATCGACCGGGTGAAGTAAGGGGGGGACGGTGCGTATATCCAATGATCCAGGCGGCGGGCCGAGCGGTCCCTTCGCTGAGCTGTTTCGGCTCCAGACCGAGTTCCTGTCCCGGCTCGGCGAGGAAACCCTGAGGTACCTGCGCCGGCTGCAGGGAGCGCTCGGGCCGGGGGTCCCCGGCACGGTCGTGGCCCCCGCCGGGCCTGCCGAGCTGCGCGCATCGGGGCCCAGGGGCGGACGGGCGGAGCTGCGTCTCGAAGTGGAGAACCGGCAACGCGTTCACTCCATGGCCACGCCGATGCTCACCCCGCTCGTCGACCCCTCAGGGGTCACGTGGTTTCCCGCCGTCGAGCCCTCGCCCATCTCCAAGCTCCTCGCGCCGGAAGAGGTGGGCGTCCTCGTCCTGAGCGTGACGCTCCCCAAGCACCTCCCCGCTGGGACGTACCGCGGAGCCCTCCTCCTTCAGGGATTCCGCGAGGGCGGCGTGCCCGTGAGGGTGACCGTCACGAACGGCAGGCCCGGAGCCCCTGCGAGCCGACGCGCTCGCCCCGCGAGGGCGAAGGGGGGGCGCCGCAGGGGGAGGACGAGATGACCCCGCCGCCGATCGGACGGGTGCGGCTCGTTGACGGCGAAGACGGGCGCACGACAGCAGCCCTGGTCGCCTCGCTCGCGGCCCGGCTGGCCTCCCTGCATTTCATCTCGGGGGCGACGGCGGTCGGCTCACTCGTGGCGGGGTTCGCGGGGCTCGGACGTGAGGTCAGCCGGACAGCGGAGGGGGCGCGGTTGCGCTGGGCCATCGAGGCCGGCCGCGGCGGGGCCAACGGGGAGGCCCTCTGGACGGCGCTGCGCATCGGGGAATGGGCGTCCGGGCTGCCGGCGAGCCCCATCCTCGACGAGCTCCGCAACGACCTCGCGCTCCTCCTCGCCGACGATCTGGAGGAGACCCTCAACCTGCTGCCGATCCCCGGCGAACCTGCGGGGGCTCGGGCAGCCCCCGAGGAGACGGTGCCGGCGACCTTCGTCGACTGCGTGCTGGGACTCTGGGCCTTCTCGATGGAGCTCATCCGGGCTGTCGAGGCGCTTGCGGCGCCCACGCTCTTGCCGCAGGGGGCGGTGATGCGGGACGCGGAGCGCGGCCGGGAGCGGGAAGGCCCGTTACTGCGGTGATCCTCCTCGACGCCCTCCGGCCGCCCTCGCCCCTCGATCCATCGGCCCCCGCGTACAAGGAGTGGCTGCACCTCAACGTCCTCGATCACGCCTCCGGCAGCGTGGGCTTGATCAATGTGTCGCTCCACGGAGCGCCAGACGATTCTCGTTCCCGGGCGATCGGGACCGCGCTCGTGCACGTGCCCGGCCTTGGCTGGACCGGAAACGCCGAAGTACGGGGTCTCGACGATGTAGGGCTCGGGGTTGCCGGCGTGGCGCTGGAGCACGTGGCCCTGGCCGTCGATCATCTCTCGGGCGCGGTGCTGGCCTCCGCCCGATTTCCCGACGACGCCTTCTTCTTGCAGCTGACGGCCACCGACAGAACCCCGGCGATCGACATCGAGCAGCCGATCCCCCTCGGGTCCGGCTGGATCGCGTGGTATGTGATCCCGCGGCTGAGCGCGAACGGCCGGCTGACGGTCGGAAAGCGGCAGATCGACTTTGTCGCCGCGAGCGCCTATCACGACCACAACTGGGGCCGCTGGCACTGGGGCGATGACCTGGGCTGGGAGTGGGGGGCCTTCCTCGCGCCCGCACCCGGCCCGGCCTTCGTCATGACCCGGACGACGGACCGCTCGCACCATCGTCCCGGGCGACCGATGCTGGTGGTTCAGGCCGGCCAGAAGCGGCGCACGTTCTCCGGCCCCTCGGTCGAGCTCGCCTATACAGGAATGCTCGAAGTCCGGCTGCGACGCGTGCCGGGCGCCCTGGCCGCCCTGCATCCGGACCGGATGGCCCCTCCGCCGCCGGCCGCGCTGCGTGTCCGCGCCGACGACGGGCGCGACCGGGTCCTCGTCGAGTTCACGGCGCGGGCGGCCGCCCAGCTGATCGCCGGCGACCCCGCGGTCGCCGGGTACGGCTTCCTCCACGAGATCGTCGGCGAGTTTACGGCCAGGGGCCACGTCGGCGACACGGACGTGAGCGGAGGGGGGCTTGCCGTGGTCGAACACGTCGACTGATCCAGTGATCCTCGATGGCCCAGCACCGTACCCTGGCTGAGTACGTCGTGGCCTTGGTCGAGCGCCTGGCGGGCGCTGACCCTCTCGCGCTGGCCCGGATTCGTCAGATCGTCGGGCGGCGCCGGGCCCGCATCGTGCTGGACGACGAGGCCGTCGACATCGTCTTCGGCCCGGAGGGCCTGCTGGTCGGGCCGCCCGCGGCCCATACCGTGGACGGTGAGGGGATCACGGACCGCTCCACAGTGCTGGACCTGTTGGACGGCTACCTCGAGGTTACCGACGCGATCCTCGACGGACGGGTCCGCATATCTGGCGATGCGGACAACGTGGCGCGGATGCTCCTGGGCATCGAGATCTTGCTGGATGGGGCAAGCCGGATCCCGAGCCTGCAGGCCCTCGCGCGCGACTTTCGGGCCGATCCCCTCCGCGAGCCTCCCGGGCGGCCTCGCCCAGTCATGCGGGCGCGTCAGACGTCGTGGTATCCTGCTGATCGGCCAATCGATGAGGACGACCTGCTCTTCCACCTCGGCCTGCTGCCGGGCTCCCACCCGATCAACCCGCGTGTCGATGAGCCGTCCACGCCGGCCCGGATAGCTGGCGGTAAATCACAGGTCTAGACCCCCAGGTAGCGCTTCATTATCGGGGGCTCCATCCGATACGCCCGGGCGCGGAACTGGTCCCGAAGCGCTTCCCCGGAAGGGGAGGTGGGTCTAGGGAATCGGGAGCTTCGCCGTCTTCCTCAGCACCGCCACCAACCCTCCTCTGAACGCGAGGAAGAGGACGATCAGGAGCGCTCCGTAGACGAGCACGTTGAGCTGCCCAAACGGCCTCACCAGCTCGTCGATGACCGTCACCGCCGCGCCCCCGAGGACTGGCCCGACCAGGCTGCCCATGCCCCCGAACACCAGCGTGATCAGAACCACGATGTCCACGCTGATCAGCGAGAACAGGGCGGGGCTGATGAGCCCGGTGTAGTAGGCGTAGAAGGCCCCCCCGGCCCCCATGAGGAGGGATCCGACGGTGGCGGCGATGACCTTGTACCTGGTGACGTCGATGCCGGCCAGCTCAGCCGTGAGCTCGTCGTCGCTCAGTGCCCGGAACGCCACCCCGACCCGCGAGCTCATCAGGGCGCTGTAGAGGACGAGCGCGATCATCAGGAGCGCGAAGAGCATGTAGTAACTCGACCGCGGGCCTTCCAGGATCCCGGCCCCCAGCCCCTGGGTCACGATGCCGGTCTCGCCGTTGGTCAGCTCCCTGAGCCCGAGGACGAGGTTGTAGAAGATCAGCGAGAAGGCCAGCGTCACGACCCCCAGGAAGATCACGCCGAGCCCCCGGCGCACCGAGACGTAGCTGAAGAGCCCGCCCAGGAATCCCGCGACGAGGATCCCGAGGGGGATGGTCGCCCAGGGAGAGAGCCCGAGCTCCCTGGTCAGCACCACCGAGAGGTAGGCGGAAGACCCCGCCAGCGCGCCCAGGCAGAGGAAGAGCTGCTTCGTGTGGCCGAAGAGCATGTTGAACGCCACGGCGTACACCATCAAGACCAGCATGAGGGTGGTGATCCTGGAGTAGTAGGGGCTGCCGCCCGTGGTGAGGGGGACCAGCGCGAGGATCACGCCCACCAGGAGCAGGGTCGCGTAGCGGGCCAACGAGCCCTCTGCTTATGTCCAGTAGGCCAGAAGCCCGCTGGGGCGGATGAGGATGGTGAGCATGGCAGCCCCGAGGAGGATGATCAGCGTCACGTATGCCCCCATGTAGTAGCTGGCGAGGGCGTTGACCACGCCCAGGAGGATGCCGGCGACGAAGGTGCCGTTGATGCTTCGCACGCCTCCCACCACCGCGACGATGAGCGCCAGAATGGTGAACTCCACCCCCATCTCGGTCCCCAGCGAGGAGAAGAGGCCCTGCGCGACCCCCGCCAGCCCGGCCAGGAGCCCGCTCAGCGCGACGATGAGGGTGCGCGTTCGCGAGGGGCTGATCCCGCACAGCTCAGCCCCCACCTCGTTCTGGATGATGGACCTGATGGCCTTCCCCAGAAGGGTCCCCCGCAGGAAGAGGAACAGGAGGCCGAAGGCGAGGATCGCCAGGAGCGACGTCACCACGGCTGCGCTCCTGATGGTGATCCCCAACACGGTGAGGGAGGGCATGGGGAGGCGAATGGTGAGCGAGACGTTCGGGTGGCTTAAGTTGAGGTAGCCGTCGATCACGAAGGAGAGGCCCAGCGTCAACACGAGCCCGAGGAGGAGCCGCTCCTCCCCCCGGTACCGGTATGCCGGGACCAACAATGACCGGTCGATCAGCAGGCCGAAGATCCCCGCCGCCGCGACCCCGAGGAACGACGCCGGGGCGGCGCCCATCCCGTTCCCCATGAGGAGCGCCGCGGCGACCCCGGCCACCACGGCGAACTGACCGTGCGCGAGGTTCAGGACGCCACCGAGCCCGTAGATGAGCGTGATACCCACCGCGAGGAGGGAGAGCTGAAGCCCGTAGACGATCCCGTCGATCAGTATGGGGACCACGGCCTCAGGCCACGCCCAGGTAGGCTCGCTTGATCTCCGGGTCTCCCAGGAGCTCCCTCGACTCCCCGGAGAGCTTGATCGAGCCATTCTCGAGGACGTAGGCTCGGGCCGAGAACGAGAGGGCGAGCGGGACCTGTTGCTCGGCCAGGAGGATGGTCAGCCCCTCCGCGCTGAGCCGCGAGAGCTGCCGGTACATCCCGGAGACCAGGAGGGGGGCGAGCCCCGTGGAGGGCTCGTCCAGCAACAGCGCTTTCGGTCTCGCCATCACCCCCCTGGCGATGGCCAGCATCTGCTGCTCGCCGCCGGAGAGCGACTCCGCCATCTGCCCCCTGCGCTCCTTCAACCTCGGAAAGACGCTGAACACGAACTCCAGGAGCTCGCCCTTCGCCTCATGGTTCACGTACGCCCCCAGCTCCAGGTTTTCGAGGACCGTCATCTGGGGAAAGAGCTCCCGCTCGGCGGGGACGTAGACGATCCCCCGCCGCACGATGGCGTGGGTGGACAGGCCATCGAGGCGCCTGCCGTCGTAGAATATCCTGCCCTTCCGGGGCTTCAGGAGGCCCACGATGGCCTTGAAGAGCGTGGTCTTGCCCGACCCGTTGGGGCCGATGACCCCCACCACCTCGCCCGACTGGACCTCCAGGCTCACGTCCCTGAGCACGGGCAGCTCCCCGTACGCCCCCTCGATCCCCCCTCGTCGCGGGCCACCTCGCCGGGGCTCCCCCCGGCGATCACCTGGCCGTAGTTCAAGACCATCACCCGCTCCGCGGCCCCCATGATGGCCTTCATCACATGCTCCACCCAGACGATGGTGACCTTCAGCTCGTCCCTCACCCGCTGGATGAGGCGCATGGAGTCCTCGATCTCGGCAGGGTTCAGCCCGCTCATGGCCTCGTCGATCAAGGTGACCTCCGGCCCCATGGCCAGGGCCCGGCCCAGCTCCACCATCTTCTTCTCCTGCAGGTTCAGGCTCCCCACGGGGTGGTCCCGCTTGTCGTGGAGGCCCATGAGACGGAGGGCGAATTCTGCTTGGTCCACGGCCGTGGAGGTCTTCCCCCTTCTATCCCTTCCTCCAAAGAGGGCGCCGACCTCCACGTTCTCCAGGACGGTCATGCTGAGGAAGGGACGGGGTGTCTGCAGCACCCTGGCGACCCCCAGCCTGGCGATGGCATGGGGCCTCATGCCGGTGATATCCCGGTCCTGGAAGAGGACCCTCCCGGCGCTCGGCGTGAGGATGCCGCTGATGACGTTCAGGAGCGTGGTCTTCCCGGCGCCGTTGGGACCGATCAGCCCGAGGATCTCCCCCTGTTCGACCCTGAAGCTCACGTCCTTCAGGGCGGGCGACCCACCGAAGTATTTCGTGAGCCGTTCCCCCGCAAGGACAACGTCATTCCGCGGGGACATAGGGCCGGAGGGGAGGAGAGCGGAAGATCACCCTGAGCCGCCACGTCGCTCCGGGGTTGATGTTCCCCCGCGGGGTCCCCTTCTCGTAGGTATAGATGATCGGCGTGGCCTCCTTCATCTCCCCCCACTCGGTGTAGGAAATCGGCCAGCCGTAGCCCTCCTGGACGAACTTCCCGTTCCTTATGGCCTCGGCGATGGCCTTCGGGTCGAGGGACCTCGTCCGCTGGACCGCGTCCGCCACCATCTTCACGGTCACATACCCCGAGAATGCGTTGTGCTCGAAGAACCTCTTATAGGTGGCATAGAATTGCTCTGCCAATCTCTGGTATCCCGGGCTCTCGTAGTCAGCGCAGGTGTAGTCTATGAATCGGCCGAACGCCAGCTCGCCGACCCTCTGCATGGTCATCTCCGCCGGTATCCAGGACCCGATCACGAGCGCCTTCATCCCCAGCTCGACGGCCTGCCTCGTGATCGTGGTGTTCCCCGGCGGGTGGCCCATCGCGATGATGAGCTCGGGATCGAGGCCCTGCAGCTTCCTCAGATAGGGGGTGAAGTCCCTTTCAGGAACGGGCGCGACCTCCAACTGCGTCCTCACGCCGGGAAGAGGCTTGATCAACGTCTCGAAGGCCTCCCTGAACGCATGCCCCCACCCGTAGTCCGCGATGATCGCGGCGACCCGCGTGTATTTCCGCTCCTTGATGAGGGCGGCTGCGGGCTGCATGTTCATCGGCGCCGCCACCAGGCACGTCCTGAAGGTGAACCGGCTGCTTCGCTTGAGAATGGCGTGGGAGCCCGACATGGTCATGAAGAAGGGGACGCGCGCCGCCTCGGCCTCCCGGGAGACCGCCAGGCCCACGTCGCTGGAGATCATGCCTCCCGCCGCTATCACGCCCTCGCGCTCGACCAGGTACCGGAAGGCGGTGACGCCCTCGCTGGGGCTGTTCTTGTCGTCCCGCTCCACCAGCTCCAGCTTCCTCCCGAGCACTCCCCCTTTCTCGTTCAGCTCCTTGATGGCCAGCTTCATCCCGTCCCGCACCTGGACGCCCCAGATCGTGAACGGGCCGCTCAACGACCCGAGAAACGCGACCTTGACTGGCCCGGGCGGTTGGGCGTGGACGGGTGCTACGCCCGCCACCACGGTCACAACGGTCAACAGCGCCAACCATGTTTTCGTCATTGCCTCAGCCTCCCTTTCGGGTTTCTCCTCCCCCTGATGCTCTGATCGTTTTGCCTAATTGTCTAACGGGCCTCCCCCGGCGCGTCAACCCCTTTCTCGGACCCTTCTCGGCCAACGCGCCTCCGCCGCCCGGGCAGCAGCTCCGGTCCCCTCCGCCGGCCATCCCGGGCCCGCGCGCCGTCTCCTGCCCCTGCCCCAGGGGCCTGGAGGGTCGGGTCGCCGGGCCGCCCGGGCTTCACCCGGGCGCGGGGCGGAGGTCCTGGACCCGCTGGGCCTTGGCGTGCAGGTCCCCCACGGTGAAGCGGGGGAGGGTGCCGTGCGGGAGCATCTCCACGGCCACCCGGATCCCCAGCACGAGCTGCAGCGCGTCGCCGAGCCTCCGGCTGACCGCGGGCCACTGCTCGGCGGGGGTGCCCGGGGCTGGCTCCGCCTGCACCGTGAGCTGCTCGCCCGACGGGCCCAGGCTCGCGATGAGCCGGAACTCCTCGGC
>JACPFL010000027.1:0-60663 GCA_016183025.1 Deltaproteobacteria bacterium
CGACCCCCGAGATCACCAGGGGAGCGCCGGGCATCAGCGTGATCTCCAGTGCCAGCCCCTGGTTCCGGAAATAGCCCTGGTCTTCCGCGACGAAGACCGGGATCATGGTGAGCTCCCGCGCCCCTGTGAGGTACTTCAGCCGCGTCTGCGCATCCGCGGCGCCGGGAGCGCTGAGAAGCCCGATCCCCACGGCCAGGATCACCAGCCCCGCGAGGCCGGCCCGATACGGTCCAAGGTCGCTCATCGCTGCCTCCTCATCGCCGATCTTGCGGGGGATTCCCCGCAGGCTGTGCCAGGGCCTGCTCGAGCGCGCGGCGGGTGAAGAGCACGGCCATGTCCCGCTTGTACTCGGCCGAGCCCCGCAGATCGCTCGTGGGCTGGACCTCATTGCGGACCTCCTCAGCCGCGGCCCGCAGCAGTTCCGGGGTGAGCCGGGCGCCGCGGAGCACGGCCTCGGCCCGTCGCGCGCGGATCGGGGTGGGCCCCACGCAGGTCAGGCCGATGCGCGCCTCCCGGCAGTGGGCCCCGGTTCCGTCGAGCGTCAGGGCGACCGCCACGGTCACGGTCCCGTAGTCGTCGGCCGTGCGCGGGAGGAACTTGATGAACCCCCAGCGGGCGCCGGCCGGCGGCATCGGCACTTCGAGCTCAGTGAGGAGCTCCCCGGGCTGGAGCACCGTTTCGTAGTAATCGCGGTAGAAGTCGTGGAGCGGGATGGTCCGGCTCCCCGCAGCGGAGCTGAGCCGGACCCGCGCATCGAGCGCGAGCAGGGCTGCGGGCGGGTCCTGGGCCGGGTCCCCGTGGGCCAGGCCGCCCCCGACCGTGGCCGCATTCCGGATCCGCACGGTCGCCACGTGGCGGTACGCCTCGGTCAGGAGCGGCAGTCGGGTGCCGACCAGCGGGTCGCGCTCGGCCCGGCGGTGGGTGACGAGGGCGCCGAGCCGGATGACGCCGTCGGCTGCGCTGATCGCCCCCAGGCCGGCAATCCGGCGCAGGCTGACCAGGCACCCGGGGCGCGCGAGCCCGAGGCGCATGAGCAGGACGAGCGCCGTGCCGCCGGCCACGGGCCGGGCGTCCTCGCCGTAGGCGGCAAGGGCCGCGTAGGCCTCCTCCAGGCTCCGGGGCTCCCGGTACTCGAACGCGTGCATTCGGGTCTCCGCTCAGCGGGCCGCCAGGCGGCCGGCCCTGGCGCCAGCCGGCCCCTGTCGGGCGGTTGCCCCGTCCCCGGCGCCCGCTCCCCGCAGCCGCCCGGCCGCGCGCTGCACGGACTCCACGATCTTGTAGTAGCCGGTGCACCTGCACAGGTTCCCCATCATCCACTCCTTGATCTCCTCCTCGGTGGGCGTGGGGTTGTCGTCCAGCAGGGCCTTGGCGGCCATGATCTGCCCGGGGGTGCAGATCCCGCACTGGAAGCCCCCGTACTCGATGAAGCAGTCCTGGACCGGGTGCAGCTCCGCCCCCACGGCCAGCCCCTCGATCGTCGTGACCTCGCCCCCGTCAGCGAAGACGGCCAGGGTGAGGCAGGAGGCGACCATCTGGCCGTCGAGCAGCACGGTGCAGAGCCCGCAGACCCCCACGCCGCACCCTTCCTTCGTTCCGGTCAGCCCCAGGTCGTAGCGCAGGAAGTCCACGAGGAGGCGGTTCGGGCGCACCTCGCATTCGTGCTCCTGCCCGTTGACCTGGATGCGGATGCGCCGGATGGCGGCGGCTGGCGATGCGGTCACGGATGACGTCATAGTTGGGTCCTCATCAACGGGTCGGCGCCGGTCGGGCCCGGAGGGCCTGGTGGATCTTCTCGGCCGTGATCGGGAGATCGGTGATCCGGACCCCCACCGCGTCGAAGACCGCATTGGCCACGGCCGGGGCGACCGTGCTGATGCTGTGCTCGCCGATGGCCTTCCCCTCGAAGGGCACAGGCCCCCCGGGCTCCTCCAGGAGCACGGTCTCGAGAGGCGGGATGTCTTTGATGGTAGGGAGCTTGTACTCGCCCAGGTGTGACGCGGCCACCCGCCCCTCCTCGATCACCAGGTTCTCCATCAGGGCGTAGCCGAGCCCTTGGATGGCGCCCCCCTCGATCTGCCCCTGGTGGGTCTGGGGGTTGAGCACCCGCCCCACGTCGTGGGCCGTGACCAGCCGGCGCAGGTGGACCTGACCGCTCTCCGGGTCCACCTCCACCTCGGCGGCCTGCACGCTGAAGGAAGTCAGGGCCGCGTAGTGGTCGGCCACATAGGTCTCGACGACCTGGAGCGGGCCGTGGCGCTTGGTGACCTCGTCCAGCGATAGGCGCCGGGTCCCGTCGGCCACGATCCAGCCGTCGCGCAGGTCGAGCTTCTCAGCGGGGAGCGTCAGCTCCTGCGCGGCGCGCTCCAGCACGCGGCGGCGCATGGTCGTGGCCGCCTGCCAGGCTGCCCGGCCCACCACGTGGGTGACGCGCGAGCCACCGGCCCCCGAGTCCGGCGGGAGCTGGTCGGTGGAGCCCATGGCGACCTCCACCTGGCCCAGGGGGAGCGCGAGGACCTCGGCGACGATCTGCCGGAGGACGGTGGGGGCGCCGGTCCCGGTGTCCGGCACCCCGGTCAGCACCCGCACCAGTCCATTGAGCTCCAGGGCGACCTCGGCCGAGCCCTGGCCGATCCCGACGTGCCGTTCCCCCGCGGCCAGCCCGCGGCCGATGCAGGGGCCGGGCTTGGGGGTCCCCCAACCGATGGCCCGGCCCGCGGCCTCCAGCGTCTGGCGCAGGCGGACGTGTGTGAGGCGGTGCCCGGTGACGAGCGGGTCGCCCTCCGCGAGGCCATTGCGCAGACGGAACTCCAGCGGATCCACCCCCAGCTCCGCCGCGATCATGTCCGTCTGGGACTCGACGGCGAAGATCATCTGCGGTTCCCCCGGGGCCCGCATGTGCCCGCAGGGGACCCCGTTGGTGTACACGGAGTACGCGTCGATCTGCAGGTGCGGGATGCGGTAGACCCCCCCGCCGGCCGCGGCCCCGCCGAGGTTGACGAACGGCGTGGGCTTCATGGCCCCGTAGGCGCCGCTGTTGAAGATCGCTCGGGCATGGCGGGCGCAGAACCGCCCATCGCGGGTGACGCCGGTCCTGAGGGTGATGACCGAGGCATGCCGGGGGTTGGCCGCGGTCAGCTCCTCGACGTAGCTCATGACGGCCTTCACCGGCCGGCCGGTCCGCTGGACCAGGTAGTAGCAGAGGGGGAGGTCCATGACCGACCCCTTCCCCCCGAAGTCGGCCCCGAGGTAGATCGGCTGCACCGTGATCATCTCCTCGGGGAGGTCCAGACTCTCGCTGAGATGCTTGCGCAGCACGAACGGGGTCTTGTTCGTGGCCCAGACCTGCAGCCGACCCGAGCCATCGACCTCGACCACGCCCGCGTGCGGCTCCAGGTACCCCTGGTGCACGAAGGGGGTCCGGAAGCTGTGCTCGAAGACCCGATGCGCCTCCCGGAACCCCTGCGCCAGGTCGCCCATGCTCCAGCGGGCCAGCGAGTGCACGTTTGGGATGTCAGGCGGCGGCGCGGGGAGCCCCTCATAGGTCGCCAGCGCCTCGTGGAGGATCGGGGCGCCGGGCTGCATGGCGGCCTCCGGGTCGAAGACTGCCGGCAGCTCTTCGTGCTCGACCTCGATCAGCCCCAGGGCCTCCTCGGCCACGTCCGGGTCCTCGGCGGCAACCGCGGCCACGCGCTCGCCGATGAACCGCACCCGGTCCCGGGCCAGGAAGGGCATGTCCCGCAGGCGTCGGCCGTACAGGCGGGGTGGGATATCGGCGCCCGTGAGCACCGCCTTCACCCCACGCAGGGCTCGGGCGCGGCTCACGTCCACGCTCAGGACCCGCGCGTGCGGGTAGGGGCTGCGCAGGAACTTCGCCCAGAGCATCCCGGGGAGGGTGATGTCGGCGGAGTAGCGCGCCTCCCCCCGGACTTTCAACGGCCCCTCGACCCGGGGGACCGGGCTCCCGATCACGTGTGCTCCTGTCATGGTCATTCGGTGCTCCTTCTGGATCCGCGGTGCGTTCTCCATTCTTAGCGGTTTCTCCTCCCTTCCGGCAAGGCCAACTGGGCTTGGTCAGCTCCGCACCTCCTGCTCGAGCGGGGGAGGGAGGAGGGACGTCAAGCCGGCCCCTACGATCGCGCTGCTGTCATACCAGTCGTCCAACCCCCTAAAATCGTGGAGGTCGTGCTGGCCAGGTCTGCTCCCCCAAGGAAGACCGCCTCGAATTTTTCCCTGGACGAGATCGCGGGCCAAGGTAGTCTTAAACCAAGCGGATGAAAGAAGCGGAGGAATCGGAGCGGATGGCAACACTTGCCCATAAGGTCCAGGTTCTCTTGACCGGCGAGCAGCACCGAGCGCTCCTCAAGCTGGCGAAGGAGCGGGGGAAGCCCCTGAGCGCTCTCCTCCGTGATGGCGTCGTGGAGCAACTCCTGAAGGAGGCCCGCCGGGCGACCAAGCAGAAGGCGTTCGAGGAGATCACGGCCATGGCCCTTCCGGTCGCCGATTGGCCGGAGATGGAGCAAGAGATCGAGCGGGCCCACGACTGCTCCGCGGAGAGGGAGCGCAGGGGAGGAGCGCCATGAACGTGCGTGATGTCCGGACCGCCTGGAGTTTCTCGGCGGACAAGATGAAGAAGGTCGGCCTCGTGGAGACCGACCGGATGTTCTGCGACGTCTATTGCTTCGAGCCGGGCCAGGAGCAGAAACCCCATACCCATCCCGGGTCCGACAAGGTCTATGTCGTCCTGGAAGGGCAGGGGCGGTTTGCCGTGGATGGGGAGGTCCGGGAGCTGGGCCGGGAGCAGCTCATCCATGTCCCTCCCGGGGCCGAGCACGGCGTGACGAACCCGGGCCCGGGCCGCCTGGTGCTGCTGGTCTTCATGGCCCCCAAGCCCACGCACTAGGGAGGGACCAGGATGCCCGAGGGCAAGGGTGTGGAGGCGGAGCTGCGGCAGGCGAACGAGCGCTTCTACCGGGCGTTCGAAAGCCTGGACCTTGGCCGCATGGAAGAGGTCTGGCTGACCGACGCGGCGGTCACCTGCATACACCCCGGCTGGACCCTGCGCGCCGGCTGGCCCGAGGTTCGGGAGAGCTGGGCGCTCATCTTCGGCAACACCGAGATGATCCGGTTCGCGGTCACCGATGTGGAGACTTTCGTCCGGGGCACCTGTGGGTGGGCCATCTGCCTGGAGAACATCCTCAGCGCCACAGGCGGGGTCGCCCTGGAGAGCCGGGTCCTCGCCACCAACATCTTCGAACGCCGTGAGGGGCGCTGGGCGCTTGTCCACCACCACGGCTCCCCGGTGGTGACTGCGGCACCCCCGGTCCGCCGACCGCGGGTGCACTGACCCTGGCCGCGGGGCCCGCGGGGCCGCTCACGGACGGCCATGCCGGTCAATCTCGGGAGCGTGAGCGGGGGCTGTCAGGAGGGAGCGGACGAGGGGGTGACTCGAACCTCGACGAGGCCGAGCAGCGCCCTGCCGTCGACCAGGATGATCGGGAGGACTCCTGCGGCCAGCTTCATGGCCTCCTCGGAGAAGGTCCCGGTGGTCATCGCGATCCCCTTGGAGACCTGCTCGGCCTGGACCACACTGGCCAGGGCCATGAGCCGCGGCGACTCGACGATGCCATCCGGCGGGTGATAGATCCCGAGCACGAGGTAGCGGTCTCCCCCGAACGGGCGAGGATCTGACGCGGTGATCTCGAACTCTGCTGGACCCGTGATGGTGGGAAGGTCCGCGTTGAGGCCCATTCGCTCGAGCGCCCGCTGACAGAGCGCCTGAAATTCCTGAAAATCCAGCCCGCCGAGCCACTCCAGCTCCTCGTCCGGCTTCACGCGCGGAGCCTGTTCAGCCAGGGGCTTGGAGGTCAGGGCGATGGCCACCATGAGGACGATGGCCAGGACGAACCCGAACACGATCAGTGCGATCATGGGGCCAGCATACCAGAGCCCCGGCGACCCGTGGAAAAATCCTCTAGGGTGGCAAGGGGTTGGGTTGACACACCCCGAAACACGGCGGTACAGTAGGTGGCGATGTTTTCGGAGGCCCGGACGGCGCTCGCCAGGCCGCTGCGGGCCGCGGTGATGTGCGCGCGGTTGGGCGCGGGGCCTGAGGGAGGAGCCACACACGATGGCGAAGATGCTCATCGCCGGCGAACTGGTGGACTCGGAACGCCGGGAGACCGCCGAGATCCGGAACCCCGCGACCGGGGAGGTCGTGGATGCCGTCCCCAAGGGCACGCGGGAGGACATGCGGCGTGCCATTGACGTGGCCCATGAAGCCCTGAAAGGCTGGGCGGTCACCCCGCCATCCCGCCGCGGTGAGATCCTGCACGAGGCCTACCACCGCATCAAGGACAGGGAGAAGGAGCTGGCCGAGCTGCTCACCCGGGAGCAGGGGAAGCCGGTGCGTGAAAGCGTCCTGGAGATCCGGCGCTTCCTGCACACCATCGAGCACTACGCCGGGCTGGGCAAGGCCATCCGGGGCGGCTACGTCCCCTTGATCGACGAGGGGAAGTACGGCCTCATCCTCAAGCGCCCCATCGGGGTCTGCGGGGCCATCGTCCCCTGGAACTTCCCCGTCTCCCTCATGGGGAACAAGCTGGGCCCGGCCCTGCTCTGTGGGAATACGGTCGTCGTGAAGCCCGCCGGGACGACCCCGCTGACGGCCATCCGCGTGGTGGAGCTGATGAACCAGGCCGGGCTGCCGCCCGGCGTGCTGAACATCGTGACCGGGCCGGGGAGCACGGCGGGCGAGGAGCTGCTAGTCAACTCCAAGGTCCGCAAGATCGGCTTCACCGGGGCCACCGACACCGGGCGGCACGTCATGGAGGTCGCCTCGCGAGAGATCAAGCGGGTCACGCTGGAGCTGGGCGGCAGTGATCCGATGATCGTCTGCGATGACGCGGACCTGGAGAAGGCCGTGAGCGCCGCGGCCGTGGGGCGCTTCTTCAACTGCGGTCAGGCGTGTCTGGCCGTGAAGCGCCTCTACCTCTTCGAGCGGATCGCCGAGCCGTTCATCGAGAAGCTGGCCGGGCGGACGCGGAAGTTGAAGCTGGGCAACGGCCTGCACCCGGACACGCGCGTGGGCCCGCTGCATACCCCGGCGCAGCGACAAGAGGTGGAGGAGCAGATGGAGGATGCCCTGGCCCGGGGGGCCAAGGCCATCGTCGGCGGCGCCCGGCCCGAGGGAGCGGAGTACGAGAAGGGGTCCTTCTACCTGCCGACCCTGCTCGTCAACGTGCCCGACGAGGCGCGGGTGGTGCAGGAGGAGGTCTTCGGGCCGGCCCTGCCCATCATGGTCGTCCGGGACCTGGATGAGGCCATCGCGCGGGCCAACCACTCCATCTTCGGCCTGGGCTCCTCGGTGTGGACCCGCGACCTGGACCGTGCCACTCAGGCCGCCGAGCAGCTCGAGGCGGGCTATACTGCCCTTCGGGGGAGTGAAGCAGAGCGGCGTGGGCAAGGAGCACGGCTCCGAGGTCCTGGACTACTACATGGAGAGCAAGGCGGTCGTGGTCGCGGCGGGGTAGCTGTCCGAAGTGGTCGGCGCCGCCACGCCCACGCGGGGGCGGCTGGAGCGCAGTCCGGGAGGAATCGATGGCCAAGATGTTCATTGCCGGGGAGTGGGCGGAGTCAGCCAGCGGGATGACCTACGAGGTTCGGAACCCTGCCACCGGGGAGCTGGTGGACACCGTCCCGAAAGGGACGGCTGAGGACGCTCGCCGGGCCATCGATGCCGCCGCCGACGCCTTCAAGGGCTGGCGGGAGACGTCGGCCGAGCAGCGCAGCCGCCTCATGCAGAAGGGTGTGGAGCTGGTCCAGGGTGAGATCAAGGGGCTCTCGGAGCTGCTCACCCGGGAGCAGGGGAAGCCCGTGGGGGATTCCGAGCGGGAGATCGAGCACTTCCTGCACGGGCTGCTCTTCTACGCGGGCCTGGCCTCCAAGGTCCGCGGCGCGCAGGTGCCGCTCCCCCAGAAGGGGATGCAGGGCTTCGTGATCAAGCAGCCCCTGGGAGTCTGTGGGGCCATCGTCCCGTGGAACTTCCCCATCACCCTGATGGGGACCAAGGTGGGCCCGGCCCTGGCCGCGGGAAACACGGTCGTGGTCAAGCCGGCCTCCACCACGCCCCTGACCGCCATCCGGATCATCGAACTGCTGAGCCGGGCCGGGTTCCCCAAGGGCGTGTTGAACATCATCACCGGGCCCGGCGGGGTGGTGGGCGAGGAGCTGCTGCGGAACCCGAAGGTGCGCCGGCTCGCGTTCACCGGGGAGACGGCGACCGGACGCCACGTGATGGAGGTCGCCGGGCGCGACTTGAAGCGCGTGACGCTGGAGCTGGGCGGGAGCGATCCGATGATCGTCTGCGACGACGCGGACCTGGACCGGGCCGTGACCGGGGCCTCGGTGGGCCGCTTCTACAACTGCGGTCAGGCCTGCCTGGCGGTCAAGCGCCTGTTCGTGTTCGAGTCCATCGCCGACGTCTTCATCGACAAGCTCATCGAGAAGGTGAAGCGGCTGAAGGTGGGCAACGGGCTGAACCCGGATACCCGGCTGGGCCCCCTCCACACCGCCGCGCAGCGGAAGGAGATCGAGGAACAGGTGGAAGACGCCCTGACCCGCGGGGCCAAGCTCCTCATCGGCGGGAAGCGGCCGGAGGGGGCCGAGCTCGACAAGGGCTACTTCTACCTGCCGACGCTGCTCGCCAACGTGCCCGAGGAGTCCCGGGCCGTGCAGGAGGAGACCTTCGGGCCGCTCCTGCCGATCTTTCGGGTCCGGGACCTGGATGAGGCCATCGAGAAGGCGAACAGCTCGCCCTACGGCCTGGGCTCCTCGATCTGGACGCGCAGCATGCCCAACGCCTACAAGGCCATCGAGCGGCTCGAGGCGGGGAACGTCTGGGTCAACTCCCTGCACATCGGCTACGACGAGCTCCCCTTCGGCGGGGTGAAGGCCAGCGGCATCGGCCGGGAGCATGGCCCCGAGGCGCTGGACTACTACTTCGAGCCCAAGGGGGTGGCCATCGCGCTCTAGGCATCAGGGTCGGCCGCCGGGCCGACCGCACGGGACAGGGACGACTAGCGGACGGTTCTCCGCGACAGCCACAGGGGGAGCAGGAGCATGGCGAACAAGCTGGTGAACTACTCGACCGACAGGGGCCTGGCCATCATCGAGCTGAACAACCCCCCGGCCAACTCCTACGGCCTGGACCTCCTGCGGGAGCTGGACGACGCGATCATCCAGGCGCGCCTGGACGAGGACGTGCACGTCCTGGTCCTCCGGGGCGCGGGGGACCGTTTCTTCTGCGCCGGGGCGGACATCAAGATGCTCAACGAATCCTCGCCAGCCGGGCGGTACAACTTCGCCCTGTTCGGGAACGAGACCCTTCAGCGCCTGGAACGGACCCCCAAGCTGGTCATCGCTGCCCTGAACGGGCACGCGACCGGCGGGGGTCTGGAGATCGCCATGGCCTGTGACATCCGGCTGGCCAGGAAGGGCGGCGGACGGGTGGGGGTGCCGGAAGTCAACCTGGGGGCGATCCCCGGCATGGGCGGCACCCAGCGCCTGCCGCGGCTGATCGGGCGGGGCCGGGCCATCGAGCTGATGACCACAGGCCGGCTCCTGGAGTTCGAGGAGGCCCACGCCCTGGGGATCGTCAACCAGGTCCTCGAGTCCGACGGCTTCTGGGAGAAGGTCCTGGAGTACGCTCGGCAGTTCGTGGTGCCGAACCGGGCGAGCGCGGCTGTGGGGTGGATCAAGCGGGCGGTGACCTCGGGGCTCGATGCCTCCCTGGACGTGGGGCTGGCCGTCGAGCGCGAGCTCCTGCAGCAGGCTTTCACCAGCGAGGACCTCAAGGAGGGCACGAGCGCCTTCCTGGAGAAGCGCAAGGCGGTCTATAAAGGGCGGTAAGCCCGCGTTCAGGCTGTACCTCGGCCACCTCCGGACCTCCCGCGGCTCGCTGCTGATCCGGTCGTCCCTTCGGCCCCAGGAGAAGGTGCTTCATGCCGGATTCCGCGCTCGCCCGTATCCTGGCAGACTTCCGGGGGGAGCGAGCCGAGCTGCTCCCGATCCTGCACCGGGTCCAGGAGGCGTTCGGCTGCATCTCCGAGGCCCACCAGCAGGAAGTGGCCCGCGCCCTGCGCCTGCCGCTCTACGAAGTCAACGGCGTGGTCAGCTTCTACACCCACTTCAGCAAGACCCGCCACGGCCTCCCGCTCCGTATCTGCCAGGACCTCGCCTGCCATCTGCGCGGGGCCTCGGCCCTGATCCGGGATCTCGGGGCCTGGGTGCGCCAGGCGCAGGGACGCGGGGCGGAGTTGACAGCGGAGCCGGTCTCCTGCCTGGGGCAGTGCGACCGGGCGCCGGCCATGATGGTGGGGGGCGAGATCATCACCGAGCTGACCCCGCAGACGCTGCAGGCCGTCGTGGAACGGCTGGCCAGCGGCCGCCCCGCCTCCACGAACGGGGCGACGGAGGTTGGCGGGCGATGAGCGCTGCTGGCGCGTCGCCGCGCATCCTGCTACCACCCGAGGGGGAGGCCGCGAGGCTCTATGAGCTGGACGCCTCCCGGCGGCGCGGGGGGTACACTGCCCTCCAGCAGGCGCTCGCCCTCGGACCTGCGGAGGTGGTGGCCCGGGTGAAGGCGAGCGGCCTCCGGGGGCGGGGGGGGGCGGGGTTCCCCGCGGGCACGAAGTGGGAGTTCGTGTCCAAGGCCCCGGACCCCGTTCGTTACATCGTGTGCAACGCGAATGAGGATGAGCCGGGAACCTTCAAGGACCGGGTGCTCATGGAGCAGAACCCTCACCTGGTGCTGGAGGGGATGGCCCTGGCCGGCTACGCCGCGGGCGCGCGCGAAGGGTACCTCTACCTGCGCAGCGAGTATGTGCGGTCGCGGGAGCGGCTCCGCCGGGCGCTGGCCGACGCGGCAGCGGCCGGCCTGCTCGGCGACCGGGTGCTGGGGAGCGAGTTCAGCTTCCGCATCCACCTCTTCATCGGCGCCGGGGCCTACGTCTGCGGCGAGGAGACGGCGCTCCTGGAATCCCTGGAGGGGCGCCGGGGCGAGCCCCGCCTGAAACCGCCGTTCCCCACGCAGGCCGGGCTCTGGAATCGCCCCACCGTGATCAACAACGTCGAGACCCTGGCCAGCGTCCCCTTCATCGTCCGGGAGGGGCCGGACGCCTACCAGGCGCTGGGGCGGGACGGGCAGGCCGGGACCAAGATCTACTGCCTGAGCGGGGAGGTCGCGCGTCCGGGCGCCTACGAGCTGCCCATGGGGGCGACGGCCCGGGAGCTGATCTTCGACCACGGCGGCGGGATCGGAGACGGGCGGTCGCTCAAGGCCTTCGCGCCGGGCGGCGCGGCCAGCGGATTTTTGCCCGCGGGGAAGGTCGACGTGCCCCTGAGCTACGAGGCCTTGGCGAACGAGGGGTCCATGCTTGGACCAGGGGCTGTGATCGCGGTGAGCGACCGTGCCTGCATGGTGGACGTGGCGCTGAACCTCCTGCGCTTCTTCGCGCGGGAGTCCTGCGGGAAGTGCACCCCCTGCCGGGTCGGGACCGAGAAGCTCGTGACGCTGGTCGAGGGGGTGCAGCAGGGACGGGGGGAGCCTGGGGTCTTCTCCCTCATCCAGGAGCTGGGGCCACAGATGGGGCTGGCCTCGATCTGCGGCCTGGGGCAGACGGGCTATAACCCGGTGACGACCGGCCTGCGGTGGTTCCGGGAGGAGTTCGACGCTCACCTGGTGGGGCGCTGCCCGGCCGGCGTGTGCGTCCGCTGAGGCGCCGGGCACGAAGGGGACGCGATGGCCGACACCATTGGCCTCACACTGAACGGGCGGAGCCAGGAGGTGGCGCCGGCGGCCACGATCTGGCAGGCCGCCCGGGCGGTCGGCCTGGAGGTGCCGACCCTCTGCTACGACTCCCGCGTGGCGCCGGCTGGCAACTGCCGGGTCTGCATGGTGGAGGTGGCCGGAGAGCGGGTGCTGGCCCCGGCCTGCGCCCGACAGGTCCAGCCCGGAATGGTGATCGAGACCCAGAGCCCGAAGGCGGTGGCCGCGCGCCGCATGGTGGTAGAGCTGTACCTGGCCGACCACCCCCTGGGAACCTGCGGGGTGGGGAAAGGGTGCGAGCTGGAGGCCCTGGCCCGCCGGCTGGGACTGCGGGGCTCCCGGTTCCCGGCGCGCAGCAGCGCCCCCAAGCCCGACCTCTCCAGCCCGGTCATCGCGGTGGACCTCTCGAAGTGCATCCTCTGCCGGCGCTGCATCAGCGCGTGCAGCGACCTCCAGGTGAACAACGTCATCGGCCTGGATGCCCGCGGCTTCAGCACGACCATCAGCTTCGACACGAACCTGGCGATGGGGCGCTCGACCTGCGTCTCCTGCGGGGAGTGCGTCAGCGCCTGCCCCACCGAGGCCCTGGTCGAGCGCCTGCACCAGGACGTGGCCTTCCGGCCCGATGCGCGCAAGACCCGGACGGTGTGCCCCTACTGCGGCGTCGGGTGCAACGTGGAGCTCCACGTCGTGGACAACCGGGTGGTCCGGGTGACCGGCACGCGGGAGAGCGCAGTCAACCTGGGCAAGCTCTGCGTGAAGGGGCGCTTCGGCTATGACTTCATCCAGCATCCGGACCGCCTGACCCGAGCCCTGATCCGCCGGCCGGGCGTCCCGCGAGAGGCCGCGGACCAGGGCGACCCCCGGGACTGCTTCCGGGAGGCCTCCTGGGACGAGGCCCTGGACCTCGTCGCGGCCCGGCTGGGCGGGCTCAAGGCGCGCTATGGGCCCGACGCCCTCGGCGTGGTCAGCTCGGCCAAGTGCCCCAACGAGGAGAACTACCTGATCCAGAAGTTCGCCCGGGTGGTGCTCGGGACGAACAACGTGGACCACTGCATCCGCCTCTGCCACGCCTCCTCGGTCGCTGCGCTCATCTACGCGCTGGGCTCCGGGGCGATGACGAACTCGAGCTTCGAGGTCTACTCCTCGGACGTCATCATCGTGATGGGCTCCAACACGACCGAGAACCACCCCATCATCTCCAGCCACATGCGCCAGGCCGCCAAGCGGGGCGCGACCCTGATCGTCATCGACCCGCGGCGGATCGAGCTGGTGAACCACGCCCACATCTGGCTGCGGCAGCGCCCGGGGACGGACGTGGCGCTGCTGAACGGCCTCATGCACGTGATCCTGAAGGAGGGGCTTCACGACGAGGCGTTCATCCGCGGGCGGACCGAGGGGTTCGAGCAGCTCGGGCCCGTGATCGAGGCATACCCGCCCGAGCGGGTGGAGGCGATCACGGGGGTGCCGGCCGCCGACCTCGTGCGGGTCGCCCGTCTCTACGGGCGGGCGAAAGCCGCGGCCATCTACTGGGGCATGGGGATGTCCCAGCACACCACCGGCACCGACAACTGCCTGTCGCTCATCAACCTGGGGCTGCTGTGCGGCCACGTCGGCCGGGAGGGGACCGGGCTGAACCCGCTGCGCGGCCAGAACAACGTGCAGGGGGCCGGGGACATGGGGGCCATCCCCGACAACTACCCCGGCTACCAGCCCGTGGAGGACCCCGGCACCCGGGAGAAGTTCGAGCGGGCCTGGGGCGTGCCGCTCAACCCGCGCCGGGGGCTCACGATCACGGAGATGATGGAGGCCATGCGTCAGGGGGGCCTCCGCGGGATGTACATCGTGGGCGAGAACCCCCTGGTCAGCGAGGCCAATATCGCCCACGCCCGGGCCGCGCTGTTTCGCCTGGAGTGGATCGTCGCGCAGGACATCTTCCTGAACGAGACCGCGCGCTACGCCGACGTGGTCTTACCGGCGGCCTGCTTCGCGGAGAAGGGCGGGACCTACACGAACACGGACCGCCGGGTGCAGCTCGCCCGCCAGGCCGTGGAGCCGCCCGGGGAGGCCCGGGCGGACTGGGAGATCATCTGCGACGTGGCCGTCCGGATGGGCTACCCGATGCCCTACGAAGACCTGGCCGAGGTCTTCGCCGAGGCCGCCGCGGTGACCCCCATCTACGCGGGCCTCTCCTACGCCCGCCTCCAGGGCGAGGGGCTCCAGTGGCCCTGCGCGGATGCGACCAGCGTCGGGGCGCCGTTCCTGCACAAGGAGCGGTTCACCCGCGGGCTGGGGCGCTTCGTGCCCTGCCACCAGCGGCCGCCCAGGGAGCTCCCCGACGACGATTTCCCGTTTGTGCTGAACACGGGGCGGGTGCTGGAGCACTGGCACACGGGGAGCATGACGCGCCGCTCCCACGGCCTGGACGCGCTCTATCCCGAGCTCCTCGTCTCCATCCATCCCCTGGACGCCGACGAGCTGCGGGTGCGGAGCGGCGACCGGGTGCAGGTCGTCTCCCGCCGGGGCCGCATCACCGCCAGGGCGGAGGTGACCGAGCAGACGCCCAAGGGCTCGATCTTCATCCCCTTCCACTTCGCCGAGGCGGCCGCGAACCTGCTCACCATCGACGCCCTGGACCCGGTGGCGAAGATCCCCGAGTACAAGTTCTGCGCCGTGCGGGTCGAGCGCGCTGCCTGAGCGGCCCCAGCGCTTGCCACCTGTCGCGAGCGTATGTGAGAATGCGGGCATGTTTCCACACGGCAGGCGCGCAGGGTCGTATCGTCCCACGGTGATGGCCCCGCGCGGCATGGTGACGACCCCCCACTACCTCGCCTCGGCCGCCGGCCTGCATGTCCTCCGTCAGGGGGGCAACGCCGTCGAGGCCGCGCTCGCGGCGGCGGCCGCGGTGGCGGTGGTGTATCCCCACATGAACGGCCTGGGCGGGGACAACTTCTGGCTGATCTACGATGCCGGGTCGGGCCAGCTCCGCGCGCTGAACGCCAGCGGCTACGCGGGAAGCCTGGCCGCAATCGAGCGGTATCGGGAGCTGGGGCACGCCCATATCCCGACGCGCGGCCTGCTGGCTGCGATCACCGTCCCCGGGGCTGTGGCTGGCTGGGGCGCGGCCTTCGCGTTCAGCCGCCAGGCCATGGGGGGGCGCCTGGACTGGGCGACGCTGCTGGCGGACGCGCGGGAGTATGCCACGGGGGGGTTCCCCGCCTCGACGCGGCTGGCGCGCTGGGTGGAGGCGCACCTCGACGACCGGCAGGAGCTGGGCGGGCTCGAGGGGTCCCGCCGCATCTTCGGCAAGGCGAATGGCGACGGCTACCGGCCGGGGGAGCGCTTCTGCCAGCCTGAACTGGCCAGGACGCTGCAGGTCGTGGCCGAGGAGGGGCCGGAGGTCTTCTACCGGGGAGCGCTGGCCAGGGAGATGGCGGCCTTCTTCGAGAAGGAGGGCGGCCTGCTCACGGCGGAGGACTTCGCCGACTTCCACCCGGAATGGGTGGAGCCGCTGCGGGTCCGCTACCGTGGGTACGAGGCGTGCAACCAGCCCCCCAACTCCCAGGGGATGGCCTCGCTGGCGATCCTGAACATCCTCGACCATCTGGATCTGCGCGCGCTGGAGCCCGGGGGGCCTGACCATATCCATGCGGTGGTGGAGGCGACCAAGCTGGCCTTCGCGGACCGGGACCGCTGGCTCACCGACCCCCGATTCGCCACGATCCCAACCGACCGGCTCCTCGCGCGGGCGTACGGCGAGGAACAGGCCAGGCGGATCACGATCTCGCGGGCCGCGCGTGGGGCTCGCCCGGGGCCTGCGGCCGGCGACACGATCTGGCTCGGCGTGGTGGACGAGGCGGGCAACGCCGTCTCCCTCATCCAGAGCCTCTACTACGAGTTCGGCTCGGGCGTGGTGGCCGGCCGCACGGGCGTGCTCTTCCAGAACCGGGGGGTCTTCTTCTCGCTGGACCCCGCCCACGTGAACAGCCTGCAGCCGCGGAAGCGCACCTTCCACACGCTGAACGCGCCCATGCTCCTCCAGGACGGCCGCCCCTTCCTGATCTATGGGTGCATGGGCGGCGAGGGGCAGCCCCAGTATCAGGCCGCGCTGGTGACCCGGCTCGTGGATTTCGGGTTCGAGCTCCAGGAGGCGATCGAGGCGCCGCGCTGGCTCTGGGGCCGGACCTGGGGACCCGAGGCCTCGTCGCTCTACGTGGAGAGCCGCGTCGGCCGCGACGTCATCGAGGCGCTGGGCCGCCGGGGCCATACGGTACAGGCGGTCGGGGAGTGGAGCGAGATGATGGGGCACGCCCAGGCCATCCTGGTGGACCCGGAGACCGGGGCCCGCCTAGGCGGGGCGGACCCGCGCGCGGACGGCGTGGCCCTGGGGTACTGATGGCGCTGAGCGCGGAGGCCGGGACGCCGGGTCGCGCGCGAGAACGAGGATGCCAGAGGAGCAGCGCTGCGATGTGATCGTCGTGGGGGCCGGACCGGCGGGGAGCGCCGCGGCCCACGTGCTGGCGAAGGCCGGGCTGGAGGTCGTGGTCTTCGAGCGCGGCGAGTACCCCGGGGCCAAGAACCTGTTCGGCGGCATCCTCTACACGACCGTCCTGAACCAGCTCATCCCCGACTTCTGGCAGACCGCCCCGCTGGAGCGCCAGGTCACCCGGCGCCGCTTCTCGCTGCTCGGCCGGGACGGGGAGGTCGCGGGGGAGTACGACTGCAAGGCCTTCTCGAAGCCGCCCTACAACCACTCCTACACGGTCTCCCGGGCGAAGTTCGACCGCTGGTTCGCCGAGCGGGCGGAGGAGGCGGGCGCCTTCATCGTGCCCGAGACGGTGGTGGACGACCTCATCCGGAAGGACGGGAAGGTCGTCGGGGTCTCTGCCCGCCGGGAGGATGGGGAGTTCTACGCGGACGTCGTGGTGGTGGCCGAGGGCGCCAGCTCGTTCCTGGCCGAGAAGGCAGGGCTCCGGAAGGCATTCGACCCCAACCGGATGCAGCTCGCCGTGAAGGAGGTCCTCGCCCTGCCGGCCGCGGTCGTCGAGGACCGCTTCAACCTGGAGGCGGACGAAGGGGCCGCGGTGAGCTACCTGGGCGGGGACGCCGTCCTGGGGATGTTCGGCGGCGCCTTCATCTACACGAACCGGGAGAGCCTCTCGGTGGGCGTGGCCTGCTCGCTGCACGACCTCCCGGCCCGGAAGCTCACACCCAACGAGGTGCTCGACCACTTCAAGAGCCACCCCAGCGTGAGGCCCTTGCTCCGCGGGACGGAGACGATCGAGTACTCCGGGCACATGATCCCCGAGTTCGGCCGGGAGACCATGCCGAGCATCGTGGCCGACGGGGTGATCTTCGTGGGCGACGCCGCCGGGCTCGTGAACATCTCGCCCTTCTACCAGGAGGGGACGAACCTGGCCATGGCCTCGGGGGTGATGGCTGCCGAGACGATCCTGGAGGCGCGCAGGGCCGGGGCGCCCATGAGCGCTGCCACGCTGCAGGCCTACGTGCGGCGCCTGGAGCAGAGCTTCGTGATGAAGGACGTGCAGAAGTACACGAGGCTCCCGGAGCTGGCTGCGCGGACCCCGCAGTTCTTCAACCGCTACCCGTACCTGCTCTGCGACCTTGCCCGGGAGTTCTTCACCGTGGACGACCGGCCCAAGGAGGAGATCGAGAAGGGGCTCATCCGCAAGCTCCGTCAGGAGGTGGGGCTGCTGCCCCTCGCTCGGGACCTCTGGCGGATGTGGAGAGCCATGCGGTGAGCCCGACGGACATCAAGGGCCACCTCGAGGAGCACCGGCGGCAGTCCGTCGAGGACAAGCTGGGGATCACCGAGTTCCGCGTGGACGCGGGCAACCCCCACATGAAGGTCAACCCGGACCTCTGCGCGGCCTGCGCCACGAAACCCTGTCTCTACGTGTGCCCCGCCAACAACTTCACGCTGGACGCCGAGGGGCGACTGGTCATGTCGTGGGAGGGGTGCATCGAGTGCGGGGCGGCCGTCACGGTCTGCCACACGCTGGGGAACAAGGGGCTCACCTGGACGTATCCGCGCGGCGGCTACGGCGTCCGGCACACCCAGGGGTGAGGGGGGGCGGAGAGGTGCTCACAGGGCCGGGGATCGGGCAGACCACCGGAGTGCGGGCCGGGGCATCGCCCCTCCGGGCCGCGACGAGTCAGGCCTGGCAGGTCATGGTGGGATCCTTCTTCATCGCCTTCATGACCTCGAGCACCTGGATGTCCTTCGGGGTCTTCTTCAAGCCGATCCTGCAGGAGTTCGGCTGGGACCGGGCGACCCTCTCGCTGGCCGTGGCCATCCAGATGATCGTGTACGGAACGAGCCAGCCGCTCATCGGACGGGCTGTGGACCGTTGGGGGGCCCGCCGGATCATCTTCCTGGGCGCCTGCCTGGCGGGCGGGGGCGCGCTGCTGCTGAGCTTTGTGCAGAGCGTCTGGCAGCTCTACCTCATCCACGGGGTGGTGGTCTCCGTGGGGATCACCTGCTCCTCCCCGGTCACGCACGGCGTGCTCATCTCGAACTGGTTCCGGGCGCGCCGGGGGTTCGCCCTGGGGGTGGCCTCCGCGGGCGGGACCGGCGGCGGGCTTATCCTGATCCCGCTCCTGAACGCCCTGATCCTGTCCGTGGGGTGGCGTCAGGCCTATCTGCTTCTGGGCACGGCCATCCTGCTCATCGCGCTCCCCATCATCCTGGTGATCATCCGGAGCACTCCTGCCGACCGGGGCCTGCTTCCCTACAGCGGCCCCGCTGGCGCCGGAGAGACGCAAGATGGGCGGGGCCGGGCCCGGGTGTTGCCCGCGGGCGAGCCGGCCGCCGTGGCGGGCCTGGGGCCCCCCGTGGCGAGCGACGAGCTGCGAGGCGCGATGCGCACCCGCCCCTTCTGGCTCCTGGCCGCCGGGTTCTTCGTCTGCGGCTTCACCTGGCAGCTCGTCATCACGCACCTGGTCCCCTTCGCCACGGACCTGGGGCTCTCCCCGACCCAGGCGGCCAGCGCCATGGGCCTGGTGGCCGGCGCGAACTTCCTGGGGTCCCTCAGCATGGGCGCCCTGTCGGACCGGGTCGGACGGCGGGGGCCCCTTGCCGCGATGTACTTTCTGCGCGGGACCGGGTTCCTCCTGCTGCTGCTCGCCCCCTACGGGCCCACGGTCTTCATCTTCGCCGTGCTCGCAGGCTCGACCCTGCTGGCCACGGTCCCGCTGACGGCCGCGATCTCGGGGAATCTCTACGGCCTGCGGAACCTCGGCGCGATTTTCGGGACCCTCACCCTGATCCACCACATCGGGGCCTCCCTGAGCGTGTATGCGGCCGGGGCGATCTACGATGCGTTCGGCTCTTACAGCGCCATGTTTCTGGTGGGAGGCCTGCTCGGGCTCGCGGCGGGCGTTCTCAGCAGTCGCGTCCGGGAACCACGGACCCTGCCGTAGCCTTGACACTCCGGATGGCCTCCTGCTACAAGCACAGCGTGCCGGACCGGATCAGCCGAGAGCTGCCGGGGAGGGGGGACTGAGCGCATGGCCACGTTCACCGTGATCGATGCGGACTCGCACGTGGAAGAGCCGACGGAGGCGTGGGCGTTTCTTGATGAGCGCTACGCGGCGCGCAAGCCCTTCGTCGTGACGGCGGAGAACCGTCCGATCCTGGCCGAGATGAACGCCTTCTGGTACATCGACGGCAGGGTGTTCCCCCGCCCCGTGGGACGAGGGACCACCGTGTTCGGGACGCCGCTGGCCCAGGTCTTCGCGGGCAAGAAGCGGTTCAGCCCGGGGAGCCAGAGCCTCACGGACGTGGAGGCGCGGGTCCGGGACCTGGACGCTGCGGGGATCGACCTCCAGGTCGTCTTCCCCAGCATCTTCCTCGAGCCCCTGAGCGACGACGTGCAGTTCGAGGCGGCGCTCATGCGCAGCTACAACACCTGGATCGGGCAGGCGTGCGCGCGGCGCCCCGACCGGCTCAGGTGGGCGGCCATCATGCCCATGCGCCACGTCCCCGCGGCCGTCGAGGAGCTGCGACGGGCCAAGGCGCTCGGGGCCGTGGGCGCGGCGCTCTTCGGCACCGTCGGGGAGACCATGCTCCACGACGAGGCCTTCGATCCGTTCTTCGCCGAGGCCGAGCGGCTCGACATGCCGATCGGCGTCCATGCGGGGTGGAGTCATCCGGGGATCCAGCGCAGCCTGGACACCTTGCCCGGGGCGCGCGCCCTGGGGTTCACCCTGCCCTCCTTCCTGGGCTTCTACAGCTTCCTGGGGGCCGGGATTCTGGACCGCTACCCGCGCCTCAAGGTGGCCTTCCTGGAGGTGGGGGTCGAGTGGGTCCCGTACCTCGTGCAGCGGATGGACCATTACTTCCACGGGGACAGCCAGCTCGGCTGGCCCATCCCGGCCAAGCGGACCGCCCGGGAGTACCTGCGGGAGTGCCAGGTCTACTTCACCTGCGAGGCGGAGGAGGAGTTCCTGCCGCAGGCCGCGACGTACGTTGGGGAGGACCGCCTGCTGTTCGAGGCCGACATGCCGCACGCCGAGGCCAGGGACAATGCCCTCCACGAGATCCGGGGACGCGTGGACCTGAGCGACGCCCTGAAGCAGAAGATCCTCCACGACAACGCCGTCCGGTTTTACGGCTTCTAGGTCGCCGTGGTGCGGCTCCGGAACCCCACGGGAGCCATCGTCGCCGTGATGGAGCCTGGGGCCTTCGTGACGCCATCGCGCGCGCTCATACCGGAGCCCTGAGGGCCGCCCTGTCTCCCGCGATGGACCTGACCGCGATCCGCCGGCTCCTCACGGCTGTCCGCCAGGAAGGCCGTCTCGCCCTCACCGAGCCCGAGGCGCTCGCCGTGCTGGACCTGGCCGGGATCCGGGTGACGCGGGCAGGGGTGGCCGGAACGGTGACGGAGGCGGTGGCGCTGGCCCGTGAGCTTGGCTTCCCGGTGGTCATGAAGATCGTCTCCCCGGACATCCTTCACAAGTCCGAGGCGGGCGGGGTGCGGGTGGGCGTGACCTCCGAGCGGGAGGTCCGGGCCGCCTACCGGGCGCTCGTGGCCCGGGCCCGGGCGGTTCGACCCACCGCGGCGATCCGCGGGATCCTGGTGCAGGCGCAGGTCGCCGCCGGGGTCGAGGCCATCGTCGGGAGCACCACGGACCCGCAGTTCGGCCCGGTGGTGATGTTCGGGGCCGGTGGACTGCTCGTGGAGCTCCTCGGAGACGTGACCTTCCGGGTCGCCCCGCTGACCCGGGACGACGCTGCGGACATGCTCGCGGAGATCCGGGCCACAAAGCTCCTCGACGGGTTCCGCGGGCAGCCGCCGGTGGACCGGGCCGCGCTCGTGGACGCGATCGTCCGGCTGGGGACCCTGGCCTACGAGCTGCGCGACGAGATCCGCGAGGTGGAGGTCAACCCCCTTAT
The DNA here is from genome assembly GCA_016183025.1 of Deltaproteobacteria bacterium. Classification (GTDB taxonomy): domain Bacteria; phylum Desulfobacterota; class JACPFL01; order JACPFL01; family JACPFL01; genus JACPFL01. The sequence goes on from JACPFL010000027.1 coordinate 21,243, forward strand.
CCTCGCTCGCGAAGGCGTGACGGCGGTGGACGCCCTGCTCACGCTCCATCCCGTGGCCGTCGCATGAGCCCGCCGGCCCGACGCAGCGCATGAGCGCCTTCACCCCGCTGCTGGAGCCCCGTTCCATCGCCGTCGTAGGCGCCTCCACGGTCGAGGGGAAGACGGGGAACGTCATCCTGTCCAACCTGATAGAGAACGGTTTCGGTGGTCCCGTGTACCCGATCCATCCCACCGCGTCCGAGATCCTGGGGCTCCGGGCCTATCCGACGCTGAGCCACGTGCCGGGGCCGGTGGATCTGGTCTTCGTCGTGGTCCCCCGCGAGCTGGTCAAAGAGGTCATGGAGCAGTGCGAGCGGAAAGGGGTGCGCGCGGCCTGCATCGTCTCCGCTGGGTTCGCGGAAGCGGGAGAGGAGGGGGCCAAGGCCCAGGCGGAGCTGGAGGCGATCATCCGGCGATCGGGGATCCGCTGCATCGGCCCCAACACGATCGGCTTCGTGAACGCCCAAACGCGCGTCGTCGGCAGCTTTACGCCCCTGCGGGAGTGGCGGGCCGGTCCGGTGGCCCTGGCCGCCCAGTCCGGGACGTTCTGCGGCGCCCTGGCTGACGAGCTGCTCGCGCTCGAGTCCCAGCGACTGGGATTTGCCCTGGCGGTGAGCCTCGGGAACAAGATCGATCTGGACGAGGTGGACTTCGTGACCTACGCGGGGGCGAACCCGGCGGTCCGCGTCGTGGCGCTTCACCTGGAGTCGCTCAGGCGGCCCCGGGCATTCCTCGACGAGGCGGGACGGGTCGCGCGGGAGAAGCCGGTGGTGGTGCTCAAGCCCGGGCGGTCCGCGACGGGGGCCCGGGCCTCGGCGTCCCACACCGGTGCGCTCGCGGCCAATGATCGCCTGGTCGACGCCGGGTTCCGCCAGTTCGGGATCACGCGCGCGTATGACCTGGAGGAGTTCCTGGCCTACATCAAGGCCTTCGCGTACCAGCCGCTGGCGCCGGGGCCGCGGGTGGGGATCGTCACCTGGAGCGGGGGGAACGGGGTGATGGCGGTCGACGAGATGGCGGAGGCCGGCCTGGAGCTGGCCACCTTCGTCCCCGAGACCGAGCGGCGCCTGGCGGCCATGCTCCCGGCCTGGCAACCCGCGCAGAACCCCGCCGACCTCTGGATGGCGCTGGGGTCGGGGAATCGCCGGGCCCACGAGGAGGGGATCGGCGCGGCCCTGGATGACCCGGGGACCGATGCGGTCCTGGCGATCCTGCTCCCCCTGCCGATCACGGACTTTCCGGAGGTGCGGGAGGTCTTCGCAGCCGCCAGGGCGCGGCACCCGGAGAAGCCGCTCTTCCTGACGATGATCGGGGGACCGGTGAAACGTCGGTGGATGACGGAGCTGGAAGGGCTGGAGATCCCGATCTTCTCCGGGACACGCCTGCCGGTCCTGGCCCTCGCAGCCATGGAGCGGTATCGGCGCTACCGGGAGCGCGGCCGCTGATGGCGGGGATGCGAGGGGAAGGACAGGAGGCGCGGCGAGGGGACCCGCGGGTCGGGGCTGTAAGTCCGCGAGATTCTTTTGGTGTTGACAAGGTTGCCGAAGTTGGCGTAACGTCCGCGCCTGTGGCGATGGGGGAGGGGGGGATGAACAAATCGGAGCTGATCGAGAAGTTGGCGGAACGGTCAAAGGTCCCGAAGAAGAAGGCTGAGGAGGTCGTGGAGACGGTCTTCGAGGCCATGAAATCGGCCCTGGTGCAGGGCCAGCGGATCGAGCTCCGGGGCTTCGGCAGCTTCGTCAACCGCAACTACAACGCCTACATCGGCCGGAACCCCAAGACCGGCGCGAAGATCGAGGTGCCGCCCAAGCGCCTCCCGTACTTCAAGCCCGGCAAGGAGCTGAAGCTCAGGGTTGACAGGTAAACTATCCCGCCCTCCGCCATCGCCCCCCCCCGGCCTTCCCCAGAACACGGCCTGGAGCAACGTCGAGAAGGCGATCGCGCGCCTGAAGTCCGCCGGGGTCCTGACCCCCAGGGCCCTGCACCGGCTCCCGTTGGAGCGGCTGGCCCGGCTCATCGTCCCCGCGGGGTACTTCCGGGTGAAGGCGCGGCGGCTCAAGCACTTCCTGACGTTCCTCTTCCAGGAGTATCGAGGTCAACTGGCCCGGATGTTCGCGGAGCCGCTGCCGGCGGCGCGGCAGAAGCTCCTCGGGGTCAACGGGATCGGCCCAGAGACCGCCGACAGCATCCTCCTGTACGCCGCGGGCAAGCCGATCTTCGTCGTGGACGCCTACACCCGGCGCATCTTTGCCCGCCACGGGCTGATCGCCCGCGACGCGAGTTATGAGGAGATCCAGCAGCGGTTCATGCGAGAGCTGCGCCCGGACGCGTCGCTGTACAACGAGTACCACGCGCTGATCGTGCAGACAGGCAAGGAGTTCTGCCGGCGTGCGCCGCGATGCGAGGAGTGCCCGCTGGGCCGGCCTGAGCTGTTCGTCCCGACGAATCCCGAGGCTCGCCGTCTGCAGCGCCAGGCGCGGCGAGCACACGGGACCGCCACGGGACCGCCCCGCTCCACGCGGGCGCATCGTGACCGCCGCGGCATCCCGAGTGGCTGGGCCGGGCCTTGCGCCATTGCGCAGGGACTCGCGGCCTCCTCCTTGACAGGGCCGGCCCCGGCCCGTACGATGCGAGGGTGCTTGTGGGCCGGTAGCTCAGTCGGGAGAGCGCCGCTCTCACACGGCGGAGGTCGCTGGTTCGATCCCAGTCCGGCCCACCAGATGGTCGTTCCTTCCCGCGTGTTCTCCTCAGCCGGTAGCCAGCGGTCAGATGGCGGGTGCGGGTTGGGCTAGCGGAGCAGGTCGAGCAGGTCGCTGATCCGCGGGAGGCGCTCCACCGTCTGCAGCAGGTGCAGCGTCTCCCGGACGGCCTCCGCCTCCAGCACGCCCCTGGCGCACTCCTGGAACTTCTCCAGGCGCTCGGGCTCGGACAGGGGATTGTCCGGGTGCCCGCGCGCTTTCAGGACAGTCTCGGCGAACGTGCGACCATCGTGGAGCTGGACCCGCACGCGCGCCGGGAAGTTCTCGGCGACATCCGGGGAATCGAGCTCCTCGGCCACCTCCATGCGCACGCGCTCGAGGATCGGCCGGGGGCGGGGCTCCCGGATGGCGGCATCCGTGAAGTGCTCCACCCGGACAGCCCCGGCGACCAGGGCCCGGGCCAGGCAGTAGGGCATGCTGAACTTCCCCTGAAGTCCCTCGACCGGGCGGTCGTAGTGCAGCATGCCGGGGGTCAGGCGAGGCACGCCCACCTCGATGGCCACCACATCCTCGGCCGTGAGCCCGTGCGTGGCACGCAGGGTCAGCAGGGCGTCGATGGCACAGTGGGTGGCGGCGCAGGAGGGATATTTCTTCTGCACCACGCCGGGCACCAGGATGTCGAAGGGGGTGCCGAGCTGCCGCTCGATTCCCTCCGCAGGGGTGGGCCGCCCGCTCATGAGCTGCACGAACCCCGCGGGCCCCTCCAGGATCTCGCCGGCCCCCTCGAACCCCTCGCGGGCCAGCAGGGCCGCCAGTGCGCCGGCCCGGGCGGCATTGCCCGCGTGATACGGCTTCGCCATCGTGCCGAACTGGAGCTTGAGCCCGGCTGAGTGCGAGGTGGCCAGGGAGAGCGCCTGGGCGGTCCGTTTGACGTCGAGGCGCAGGAGGCGCGCGCTCGCTGCGGCCGCGGCCAGCGCGCCCAGGGTGGCCGTGGCATGCCATCCCCGGCGGTAGTGCTCGGGGTTCATGGTCCGGCCGAGCTTGGTCCCCACCTCGAGCCCGATGACGAAGGCCTCCAACACCTCGCGCCCGCTGGCCTGTTCGACCTCGCCCAGGGCGAGGAGGGCGGGGAAGATGGCCGCAGACGGGTGCGCGATCATCGTCCAGGAGGTATCGTCGAAGTCCAACGCGTGGGCCATGACCCCGTTGGCCAACGCCGCTTCGGGGACGGGCACCCGCTGGCCGCTCCGCACCACGGTGGCCTGGGCGGCGCCGGCCCATCCGGTGACCAGGCGAGTGATGATCCGGGCCGGGGGGCTGTCCGATCCGGCCAGGAGGGTCCCTGTCACGTCCAGCAGACAACGGTGGGCTGCCTGGAAGGCCTCGGGGGGGATCTTGAAGGCCGGGTGCTCGGCCGTGAACCGGGCGAGCAGGCCGGTGAGGCCCATGCGCGGGTCAGGGGACGCGCGCCGGACGGGTCAGCGCTCCGTACAGGGCTGGCGTGCGATGGGCCACCAGGTCCGTATTCTGCAGGATCCGCTTGTCGCGGGAGAGCGCGAGCGTGACGAAGCGGCTGCGGAAGCCGATCTGGCCGGGCGGGGCTTCCACGGCCAGCGTGGTCACCGGATACCCCAACGGCTGGATGATGAGGCTCGGGCCGGGGCAGGGGGAGTCCAGCCGGTTGGCCGCGCAGAGCGTCACCTTGTTCTCCAGGGTCCGCTCGTGCGCCACGTACTGGTACTCGTACGCGGCCTGCCAGGCGCAGGGCCAGAGGAGCAGGTCTGCCCCGTTCAGGGTCAGGGAGCGCGCGCACTCGGGAAAGAGGCCGTCGTAGCCCATGAGCAGGCCGAGGCGCCCGAAGCGGGTGGCGAAGACCGGATAGGCGTCCCCCGGGGTGGCCCAGCCCTGCTCCTGGTCCCACAGGTGGACCTTCCGGTACTTCCCCAGCACCCCCTCGGGGCCGACCAGGTACGCGGTGCTGTGGAACCGGCCGTTATCCTGCTCGACCAGGCTCAGGGCCACGTAGTCGGCGGTCTGACGCGTGAAGGCGAGGAATTCGCCCAGCGCCTTCTCCGAAACCCGGGCCGCGGCCCGCGGGTCTGCGGCGACGCGGTCGGGCAGGAAGGGGAAGAGCTCGGGGAGCACCAGGATCTCGGCGAAGTACTTGTGCACCGCTTCGCGGCAGTGATGCAGTGCGGCTTCGAGCACCCGTTCGGGATCCGCGAGGGGGACGAGCTGGATGACCGCCACCTGGGCCGAGCTCTGGGCAGGCACCAGGGGCTCCTGGAGCTGGCGGGTCACCGGAAGGGTCTCGGTCGGCACGGTCAGCAGGCCGTAGGTCTCGGGGCGACGATCGCGGAAGAGGTCATTGGACGGACCCACCCGCTTGTCCCGCGCCCGGGTGGGCTCGATGACCGCGTAGATGATCTCCTCCTTGTCCGCGCTGGCCCGGGCATAGACACGCCCGGCGGGATCCATGATGAAGCTGCAGCCGGTGTAGCGGTTCCCCGGCTCCTCCCCGACCTTGGTCACCCCGATCACCCAGCAGTGGTTCTCCACGGCACGGGTGGGGACATGGGCCAGGTACTGGTCCGGGGAGCCCCAGTTCGAACAGTTCAGGTAGAGGTCCGCCCCGTTGAGGGCCAGGCAGCGGGCGGGCTCAGGGATCCGGCCGTCGGCGCAGATGAAGAAGCCCACCCGGCCGAGGGGGGTCTCGAAGATCGGGTACTCCAGCTCCCCGGGGGAGAGCCAGTGCTTGTCGGCCTTGATGAAGAAGGTCTTCTGGGCCTTCCCGGCGATCCGCCCGTCCGGCCCGAACAGGAGCGCGTCATTGAAGACGCGCCCCCCCTCCCGCCGCTCCAGGATTCCCATGGCGGCATAGACCCCCCGCTCCCGCGTCTTGGCCGCCACGCCGTCGGTGAAGGGGCCGGGGACCGGGGTGGCCAGGGCATACGCCTGCTCGGGGCTGTCGAAGATGTACCCGTTGTTCATCCCCTCGGGGAAGACGACCAGCTCAGCCCCGTTGGCAGCGGCCTCGTCGATGGCGGCCAGGACGCGCTTCAGGTTCCGCGCCTCCTGGCCGAGCTCGCTGGTCATCTGCACGCCCGCCACCCGGACTCTCTGTCCCGTCATGGCTCCCTCCGGGCTGCCCCGCCGGGTCGCGCCCCGCCTGGGGCGCCTCCGCTGCGCCGGCTCACCCTGGCGGTTCTCGTGTCAGGGCTTGGGCAAGTATTCGTTGGTCACGATCTCGGTCCACGGGATCCGTCGCTTGAGCAGACCGGCCTTCTCCATGACCTCCTGCACGGCCATGACGCCTCGCTCGGTCATCCGCCCGTCAGGGATCACCCCCTGCCGCACGTTCTTGATAGAGGCCAGCAGGATGGGATCCTGGACCCGCGGGAAGTACACTTTCATGGCCTTCATGATCTGCTCCGGCTGGGTGTCCACGATCCACTGGTTGGCGCGGGTCAGGGCCCGGACCATCTTCCGCACGGTGTCGGGCTGCCGCCGCGCGTACTCCGGGGTCACGGCGAGGACCTGCTGGAGAAACTCCGCCAGCTCCGGCACTTCGCCGGCGGTCGTGTTGATGAACATCACGCCGATCCCCCGCTGGATCGCCTCCTCGGGCACGGGTGTGGACATCACGAAGAGGTCGATCTTCTTCTGCTCCAGGGCTGCGATGATGACCGCCCCGGTGCCGGTCCCGATGAGCTGGACATCCTTGCCTGGGACCAATCCAGCCCGGCGCACGAAGTACGTGGCCATGTCGTGGCTGAGGGCCCCGGGCCGGGTCCCGCCGATGGTCAGCCCCTTGAGCATGGCCAGCTTCTCCTGCAGGGAGGTGGTGGGGCTGAGCCCCTTCGCCTTGGCCACGTCCGTCCGCATCACCGCGGTCATGATGTTCTTGCCGAGGACGTTCTGGACCCCGATGACCTTCTTCCCCTCCTGGTGGAGCTTCACGAGCTGTCCGGTGGCCGTGGCCGTGAACCCGGCGTCGCCCGCCAGCAGGGCATGGATGTCCGGCCCGCCCCCGCCGGTCATGATGACGTCCACGGCCACGCCCTCGTCGGCAAAGTAGCCGTTGGCCCGGGCGACGTACACCGAGAAGAACGAGAGGCTCTCGACCGGCTGGGTCATCCGGATCTTCTGGAGCTGAGCAGAGGCCGGCTCCGGGGCGAGCAGCCCGGCGCCCAGCAGGGCGACCACGGCGAGGAGCGCGGTGGCAAGGATGCTGTGCTGCTTGTGTCTCATCGTGCACCTCCTTGACGGCCCACGGGCCACGCCATCTGGGTAGCTTATACCTCGGGGGGCCCCGGGGCGCAACCACCGGCCGGTCTCCCAAGATTGCCTGATCCTGGGGCGCAGTCTATATTGACGTCCAGCGACATCGACGCCCAGCGAGGGGGGAAGCCTGCATGAGCGCGGCTCGGGACAATCGGATCCTGACAGAGATGAGCTTCGACGCGGAGGCAGGCCGCCTCGAGTACAAGGGGGTGCGGTACCTGCTCGTTCGGCCCGAGCTGATGGCGGAGCTGCAGGCGGGGCTGCGGGAGCGGCTCGGGGCTGCCGGCGACGAACTCCTCTTTCGCGCGGGCTTCCGGGGGGGTTCGCTCTCGGCCGCCAGGTTCCGTCAGGTGCTGGGGCTCTCGGCTGAAGAGACGGCGCGCTTCATGGCAGAGATGGGGCGGCAGATCGGTTGGGGCGGGTTCCGCGTGGACCGTTTTGATCCCGACAGGCGAGAGCTGGTGCTGGAGGTCAGCGATTCAGCCTTCGCCGCGGGCCAGGGCGAGGCCTCGGCCCCGACCTGCCACCTGATCCGCGGGGTGGCTGCGGGAATCGCCCGCGAGGTCTTTGGCGGGGAGCCGGAGTCCTGAGAGACGGCATGCCGAGCTCTGGGGGCGCCGGCCTGTCGCTTCGAGGTGCGAGTCACGGGCTGATCTTTCGGGCTGATCCCATTGACACAGTTTGACCCCCTGATTATAGTGGAAAGCCTGTTCACGCTGGCCACATGTTGGGGGTTCCTGTTCAAGCGGTTCAGGTGCCGAGCGGCACGCTCCGGCGGGCTCGCCGTGCCTCATCCTGGCCTCATCCCGGTCTGCCCCGGGGCTCATGGACGCGGCCATGGCTCCTGAGCGCCATCACGTCCGCACCACCCAGCCTCCTCTGCCCACCGAGGTAGAGCAGGCCCTCGCCCGCGTTCAGGCTCACCTCCTCGGACGCCAGCATCCCGACGGGTACTGGGTCTATCCACTGGAGAGCGGTCCGAGCATCACGGCGGAGTACTTGTTGCTCCTCCGCCAGCTGGACCAGGTGGAGCCGGACAAGGAGCAGCGGGCAGTCCGCTACCTGCTGCGCTCCCAGCTCCCCGACGGAGGGTGGCCGATCTTTTACGACGGAGGTGGGGATCTCAGCACCACGGCCAAGGTCTACTTCGCGCTGAAGCTCGCTGGGCTCTCTCCGCTCTCCCAGCCGTTGCGCCGCGCCCGGGAGTTCATCCAGGTCCACGGCGGGCTGGAGCGGGTGAGCGTGTTCACGAAGATCACCCTGGCGCAGTTCGGACAGTACCCGTGGAGCGGGATCCCCTCGATGCCGGCGGAGCTGATCCTGCTTCCGCGCGACGCCTTCTTCCGGTCGGTCTCGTACTGGTCGCGCACCGTGATCATCCCGCTCCTGGTCATCTTCGCCTGCCGGCCTGTGTGGAAGGTGCCGGCCGGGCTTGGCCTGGAGGAGCTCGCGCCGGAGCGGTTCTGGCAGGAAGGGCCCAGGCCTGAGGCCGCCAGCCTGCTGGGCTGGAAGCGGTTCTTCCTGGGGCTCGACCGCGTGATCAAGTGGCTCGAGCGGGTTGCGCTTGACCGGGAGGGAAACCCGCTCCGGCCCTTGGCCCTCAGGCGCGCCGAGCGATGGATCGTGGCGCGCCTGGGGCGCGGAGGACTGGGGGGGATCTACCCGGCCATGGCCAACGCCGTGGTGGCGCTCCGCTGCCTGGGCTACCCCGCCGATCACCCGCTGGTGCGCGAGGCTCTCCGCGAGCTGAGCCTGCTTGAGGTGTCGGACGGCGATGAGCTCTGGGTGCAGCCGTGCCTGTCGCCGGTCTGGGATACGAGCCTGGCGATGAACGCCCTGATCGAGACGGGCCTCCCACCCGACAACCCGGCCCTGCTGCGGGCGGCCGAGTGGCTGCTGGGGAAGCAGACGCGGCAGGCCGGAGACTGGATGGCCAGGAGTCGTGTCCGGGAGCCCGGGGGGTGGTACTTCCAGTTCTTCAACGAGTGGTACCCGGATACGGATGACACCGCCGTGGTGCTCATGGCCCTGCGCAAGCTCCGGCCGCCGACAGGGTTCAGGGAGCGGCTCGAGCCGGCCATGGAGCGCGGCCTGGCCTGGCTGCTCGGGATGCAGAGCCGCGATGGCGGCTGGGGCGCCTACGACGTGGACAACAATCGGGCCTTTCTCAACCAGATCCCGTTTGCGGATCACGGCGCCCTGCTCGACCCGAGCACCGAAGATCTGGCTGGCCGGGCCTTGGAGGCCATGGGCGAGTTCGGATACGACCTCAACTTCCCGCCTGCCCGGCGGGCCCTGGCCTTCCTGCGCCGCACGCAGCAGCCCTCGGGCGCCTGGTACGGGCGGTGGGGGGGGAACTACATCTACGGGACCTGGTCCGTGCTACGAGGCCTGGCGGCGATCGGCCTCCCGACATGCGGGAGGGCTTTTGCCTGCGCGCCGCCGAATGGCTGCGGGCCTGCCAGAACCCGGACGGCGGCTGGGGGGAGCGCTGCGACTCCTACATGGACGCCACGCTGGCCGGGACCGGGCCGAGTTGCCCATCCCAGACCGCCTGGGCGCTGCTGGGGCTGATGGCCGCGGGCGAGGTCGAAGACCCGGCGGTGGTGCGCGGAGTCCGCTACCTGCTGGACACCCAGACCGCCGATGGCTCGTGGACCGAGCCCTTCTACACGGGCACCGGCTTTCCGCGGGTCTTCTACCTGCGGTACCACGGCTATGCCATGCTCTTCGCCCTGTGGGCGCTGGCCCGGTACCAGCGGCTGCGCTCTGGTCCGACGGGGGCAGCATGAGCAGCCTGGTGACGGGCGCCACGGGGTTCGTGGGGGCCGCGGTGGCACGAGCCCTCTTGGCCGCGGGGGACTCCGTCCGTATCCTGGCCCGACCCGGGGGCCCGCAGGGAAACATCCAGGGGCTGCCTATAGAGGTGGCATCAGGCGACTTGCTGGACCGCCGCTCGCTGGAGCGGGCCCTCAAAGGGTGCACCACCCTATACCACGTCGCGGCCTGCTACAAACTCTGGACGCGGGATCCGCAGGAGCTGTACCGGACGAACGTGGAGGGCACCCGGGCGATCCTCGAGGCTGCCGGCGAGGCCGGGGTGGATCGCATCGTGTACACGAGCACCGTGGGCGTGCTCCCCACCTCCCGTGACGGCCGGCCCGTGAACGAGCAGGCGCAGGCGACCCTGGCGGGGATGGTGGGCCACTACAAGCGATCGAAGTTCCTCGCGGAGCAGGAAGCCCTGCGTCTGGCCCGCGCCGGGCTCCCTGTGGTGATCGTCAATCCAAGCGCGCCGGTGGGACCGCGGGACATCAAGCCCACCCCCACCGGGCAGATGATCGTGGACTACCTGAACGGCCGCATGTTCGGATACCTCGAGACCGGGCTGAACGTGGTCGCCGTCGAGGATGTGGCGCACGGCCACCTCCTGGCGGGCACGAAGGGACGCGTGGGGGAACGCTACATCCTCGGGCACGCCAACCTCAGGCTGTCCGTCATCTTCCGCCTCCTCGAGGAGATCACGGGTATCCCGGCCCCCCGGCGCCGGGTGCCGTATGCCCTGGCCTACGGGGCGGCCTGCGCGAGCGAGGCCTGGGCACGGATCAGGGGTGGGGCCCCCCGGATTCCCCGGGACGGCGTCCGGATGGCCCGCAAGTACATGTTCTTCGATACGAGCAAGGCCGTAGCAGAGCTGGGGTTGCCGCAGACCCCGGTGGAGGAGGCCCTCCGCCGGGCCGTACGCTGGTTCACGGAGCACGGCTATGTGGGCAAGAAGCGGAGCGCGCCGGCATGGACAGCATCAGCCTCCTGATCGGGTCGGCCCAGCTCCGGCCTTACATCTTCGCCTTCTTCGGGCTCATGCTCGCTTCGGCGGTCCCGGCCCTCGGCCTGCGCCGGGCCCTGGCCTTCACCGTGATCGGCTGGGCGGTGGCCTTCGCTGCCGAGTTCTCCTCGATCCGGATCGGGATCCCGTTCGGGTTCTACTATTACATCCCGGCCACGGCCGACCGTGAGCTCTGGATCGGAGGGGTCCCGTTCGCGGATTCCTTCTCGTTCACCTTTCTCATCTACGCCAGCTACAGCACGGCCCTGGTGCTCCTCCGCCCGTTGCGGCGGGAGGGGCGCTGGCTGGTGGTGGGGCGGCCGGAGCAGGCCTGGGCGCGGGCGACCGGGCTCGGGGCCGCGCTGCTCATCCTGCTCGACGTGGTGATCGATCCGGTGGCCCTGCGCGGGGACCGCTGGTTCCTCGGGAAACTCTACGGCTACTACGAGCCGGGGTGGTACTTCGGCATCCCGATGGCGAACTTCATCGGCTGGGGGCTGGTCGGGCTCGTCGCGATGGTCCTCTACCGCCTGGCCGACCGGAGCCTGCTGCGCGAGCAGGCGCGGCGCCGTCCAGACCTCAGGATGCCGCTCGGGCTGATGGGGCCGGTCCTCTACGGGATGGTGTTGGCCTTCAACCTCGGCGTGACCTTCGCCATCGGCGAGTGGCTCCTGGGCATGGCCGGGCTGGCGTTATCCACCCCGGTCCTGGCGCTGCTGGGGAGGAGGGTCGCGGGGGCCCTGGCCGCCAGGGGGGAGGCCGTCGATCTGAGCCCGGTAGCCGGGGGCGTGTGTTCCGGTTGAGTGGAGACGGAGGGGAGGGCGATGCGGTTTCCGCTGCACATCACCACGGACATGATGCAACATCAGGCCAGGCACGCCCTGAAGGGCAACCGGCGCTACCCCTTCGTCCTGATGCTGGAGCCGCTGTACACCTGTAACCTGGCCTGCCTGGGCTGCTCGCTGGAGCGCCACACCGGCAAGCTCGAAGACCGGCTCACGGTGGCCCAATGCCTCAAGGCGGTGGACGACTCCGGAGCCCCGGCCGTCTCCATCTGCGGCGGGGAGCCGACCGTCTATCCCGAGCTGAGGGAATTGGTCGAGGGGATCCTCGCCCGCAGGCGGCACATCTACCTCTGCACCAACGCGCTCCTGCTCGACAGCCGGGTCTACGGCGTCATCCCGCCTCACCGACGGCTCACCATCAATATCCACCTGGACGGGATGAGGGAGATCCACGACCACGTGTGCGACCGCCAGGGGGTCTTCGACAAGGCGATCGCCATGCTCAAAGAGGGGAAGCGCCTGGGCTACCACGTGATGACGAACACGACGGTCTTCAAGGAGACCGAAGTGGATGAGGTGGAGGCGCTGTGCCGGCTGCTGCGTGACCTGGGGGTGGACGGGATGCTCATCTCCCCCGGGTATCACTACGAGTCCGTGGATCAGGACATCTTCCTGACCCGGGAGGAGATCCACCGGAAGTTCCAGCGGGTCCTGGAGATCTCCAGGCACTACCGGCTGACCTCCACGCCGATGTTCCTGGAGTTCGCCGCGGGCCTGCGCGACTACCCGTGCTCCCCGTGGAGCACCGTGACCTACACCCCCATGGGCTGGAAGGGGCCGTGCTACCTCATCGGCGCCAAGTACTTCAAGACCTGGAAGGAATTCTGGAACGGGGTGGATTGGGACTACTGGGAGTCCCGGAAGGACCGTCGCTGCCAGAACTGCCTGATGCACTCCGGCTTCGAGGCCTCGGCCGTGCGGGAACTGTGGAAGAGCCCGAAGGACATGGCCAGGATGGCGGCCTGGAATCTGCTCGGGTAGGCCAGGTGGGCGGGGATCACGTGCAGGGCGGGCCGCTGGCCGTCGTCACGGCCGTGGGCCCGGAGTCCCGCGCGGTGGCGCGGGCCCTGGGGCTCGTGCGGGATGGAACGGGCGAGATGGTCATGTACCGGGGTTGGCAGGGGGCCATGGTCCTGGGGCAGGTGGGCGTGGGCGAGCAGGCCGGGCCGGCGGCCCGGCGGTTCCTGGCGCTGGTCCACCCGCGCCTGGTCGTGGTCCTGGGGGTGGCCGGGGCGTTGCGCCCCGGCCTGCGGACCGGTGAGCTGATCATCGCCGAGGCCGTGGCCCGGATGGGCGATGATCGGGCGGCACGGTCGGTCGAGGTGGCGCTGCGGACCTGGGCCCGGAAGGCGGCCGCAGACGCCGGGATGAGCTGGTCAGAAGGGCTCCTGCTCACGGCGCCCGCCGTGGTGGGGACCCGGGAGGAGAAGATGGCCCTCGGGCGAGAGGGCGCGCTGGCGGTGGACATGGAAAGCTGGCACATCGCCGAGGCCGCGGCGGCGATGGGGCGACCCTGCCTGATCGTCCGGGCGATCGCTGACGAGCTGGACGAGGCGCTGAGGCTGCCACCAGATACCTTCGTCGGCCCACGAGGCGGGGTGCGTGTCGGGAGGGCGCTGGGATTTCTCCTGTGCCATCCACATCGGCTGCCAGGACTGGTCCGCCTGGGGCGGCAGGTCGGCCGTGCCGGACGGGTGCTGGGAGCCTTCGGGGCGTCATTCGCGGCGAGCGTCGTTCATCATCACGTGTCATCATCCGGGGATTTCGCTTGACACGGCGAGGAGGGGGGCTACAATTTTGTCATTCATCCCCCGCTATCCGTGTCACGGTGGCAACCCTGAGCGGGCATCGTCGACACGATCCCGATCATTCGTCGAGGAACTCATCCCGATGAGACATGTATCCGAAGTCATCCAGATCAAAACCGGGAAGTCGCTGGACTTCGTGGACATCACCGATCAGGTGGTGGCGATCGTGGAGCGCGCTGCGGTCCGGAACGGGTTCGTGAACATCCAGTCGAAGCACACGACGGCTGGGGTGATCGTGAACGAGAACGAGCCCCTCGTCCTGCAGGACATGTGCGACATCCTGGAGAGTCTCGCCCCGCAGGGGGTGCCCTACCGGCACGACGACTTCTCAGTGCGGGTCGTCAACATGTGCGAGGACGAGTTCCAGAACGGGCACGCGCACTGCAAGGCCCTGTTCATCCGGACCAGCGAGACGCTCAACATCGTCGAGGGGAAGGTCCAGTTCGGGCGATGGCAGCGTGTCTTCCTGCTCGAGTTGGACCGGCCGCGCGTGCGGGAAGTCTCGGTGGTCGTCCTCGGGGACTGACCGCCGCCCCGCCACTCGACCGGCTGAGCGAGAGTCCGGACCAGCTCGCCCAGGGAGATCCAGGGTGCCGTCCGAGCGCGTCCCGTTCCGTCCCGCCCCCGGCCCGACGCGGCCTCGCGTCCGGCCGGGGGGGAGGGAGGGTTAGGGCGTGGGGGTCCAGGTCACGGACCTCGAGCGCTACTGCCGGGAGCTGACCCGCCGCAGCCGCACGAACTTCTACTACGCCTTTCTATTCCTCCCCCGGGTCAAGCGCGAAGCCCTCTTCTCGGTCTACGGGATCTGCCGGAAGATCGACGACGTCGCGGACGAAGCGGCCCCCGAGGGGGGGCGCGCCGACGCCCTGCGGGAGTGGCGCCTGGAGATCGAGCGGGCGTACGCCGGGCAGCCCATCCAGCCCCTCACGGCGAAGCTGGCCGAGGTCGTCCGGCACTTTCCCATCCCCAGAGCGTACTTCGACGAGCTGATCGCCGGGGTGGAGATGGACCTCAAACAGTCCCGCTACGCCACCTTCGATGAGCTGTACCGGTACTGTTACCGTGTGGCCTCCGTGGTGGGGCTGATCTGCATCGAGATCTTCGGCTACCGCAACCCGCGCACCCGGGAGTACGCGGTGAGCCTGGGGGTGGCCCTCCAGCTCACCAACATCCTCCGAGACCTCCGGGCCGACGCGCTCCGGGACCGGGTGTACCTGCCCCAGGAGGAGCTGGAACGCTTCGGCTACCCCGAGGAGGCCCTCCTGCGGGGGGAGACCTCAGAGGCCTTCCACCGTCTGCTCGCCTTTCAGTGCGCCCGGGCCCGGGAGTACTTCAGCCGGGCCGCGACCCAACTCCCACGCGAAGACCGGCGCACGCTCTTCGCCGGGGAGATCATGGGCGCCATCTACTATCGCCTGCTCCGGCGGATCGAGCGAGGCGGAGACCTCGTGCTCCGCACCGCCGTGGCCGTGCCGCGCGCCGAGAAGCTCCTGATCGCCTTGCGCCTGTGGCTCTGGAGTCGTCTGTTCTGGTAGTGAGGCGGCCCGATGAGCACAGTCTCCGAGGCGCTCGCTGCGTTCACGGCAGGGCTCCGTTGGCGGGATGTACCCTCACCCGTGCGCGAGCAGGTAGCCCGGCTCACCCTGGACACCCTCGGCATTGCTCTGGCCGCCTCCACCATGGAGTTCGGCCGAGCCGTGACCCGCACCGTGACGGTCATGGGCGGCACGCCGGAAAGCACGGTGATCGGCAGCCCGGTGCGCGTGCCGGCCGCGCAGGCTGTCCTGGCCAACGGCACCCTGGCCCATGGCCTGGACTTCGACGACACGCTGGAGGACGCTATCGTCCACACCGGGTGCGTGGCGGTCACCACGGCCCTGGCCGTGGGGGAGGCGGTCGGCGCTCGCGGGGGTCAAGTGCTCGAGGCTGCCCTGGCCGGGGTCGAGGTCATGGCCCGCCTGGGGCTCGCCGCGCCGGGACAGTTCCACGCCCGGGGGTTCCACCCCACGGCGCTCTGCGCGCCGCTCGGCGGTGCCACGGTGGCCGGCAAGCTTTACGGACTCACAGAGGCCCAGCTCGTCCACGCCTACGGTCTGGCGGGGAGCCAGGCGGGAGGGATCATCGAGTACCTCGCCGACGGCTCCTGGACCAAGCGGCTCCATCCCGGATGGGGCGCGCATGCGGGGGTCCTGGCGGCGCTCCTGGCGCGGGAGGGGTTCACCGGGCCCCGGACGGTCTTCGAGGGACGCCAGGGGTTCTTCCGGGCCTTCGGCGGGCTCGAGGGCGCGGCCCGCGCACGCCTGGACGAGGGGCTCGGCACGCTGGGCGCAACGTGGAGCGTGACCCACCTGATGTTCAAGTCCTATCCCTGTGGCTCGATCGCCCACCCCTATATGGACTGCGCCAGCCGCCTGCGCGGGGAGCATCGCCTGGACCCGGAGGAGATCGTCGAGGTCCGGTGTCGCACGGCCCCCGGCCCTGTCCCACGCCTGTGGGAGCCGCTCGGCGAGAAACAGTCGCCGGGCACGGGCTACGGGGCGAAGTTCAGTCTCCCCTACCTGCTCGCCGTCATGCTGTCGCGAGGACGGACGACGCTGGCTGAGTTCACGGACGAGGCCGTGCAGGACCCGTCGGTGCGGGCTCTGGCCCGGCGGATCAGCTACGAGCTCGACCCGACGATCGACTACCCCAAGCACTTTCTAGGCCACGTCCGGGTTACGCTGCGGGACGGTCAGGTGCTCGAGGCGTGGCAGGAGCACCCACGGGGAGGTCCTGATCACCCTCTGCCGCTCGAAGAACTCACGGCCAAGTTCTACCAGAACGCCGGGCTGGCGGTGCCCGGAGTCGAGGCGGAGGCGTTGGGCGAGGCCATCCTCAGCCTGGAGACGCTGCCCGCGGTGTCGTCCCTGGCCGCTCGTCTCGCGAGCGGCCCGGCATAGGAACGGAGGAGGGATTCCCCATGCGGTCCAGTCGTTCGTCCATCCCGCTCATCCTGGCCCTGGCGGCCGCCGTGCTCATGGCCGCCCGCCCCGCCCCCGGCGCCGACCCGCGCCTTGAGGCCGCCAAGCGGGAGGGCAAGGTCACCTGGTACACCTCGGTCGCCCTCACCACGGCCGAGCGGATCGCCAAGCTGTTCGAGTCGGCCTTCGGCGTGCCGGTGGCCGTGAACCGCACGGGGTCGCAGCGCGTGCTGCAGCGGGTACTCCAGGAGGCCCAGGCGGGGATCAAGGTCGTGGACGTCATCCAGACCTCGGACGCCGGCCACTTCGTCCTGCTGAAATCCAAGGGGCTGCTGGCCCGCTACATCCCGGCCGGCACCGAGGGGTTCCCGGCGGCGTTCAAGGACCGGGACGGCTCCTACCTGGGGTGGCGCGCCACCCTCTCCGTCATCGCCTACAATCCGAAGCTCGTGCCGGCCGCCGAGGCCCCCAGGAGCTGGAAGGACCTGCTCCAGCCGAAGTGGAAGGGGAAGCTCGTCAAGGCCCACCCGGGGTACAGCGGGATCATCGCCACCGGGATGCTCGCCCTGGTCAAGGAGTTCAGTTGGGACTACTTCCGCCAGCTCGCGAAGAACGGTCCCATGATCGTCCAGTCCGCAAACGATCCGGCCCAGGTGGTGGCCTCGGGCGAGCGCCCGGTGGCGGCAGATGGGGCGGAGTATTTCCTCTACAGCCAGCGCAAAAAGGGGAACCCGCTGGCCATCGTCTACCCGGCGGAGGGGGTCCCGCTGGTCATCTCCCCCACGGCCATCGCCCGGGATGCCCCGCATCCTGCCGCGGCGCGGCTGTTCACGGATTTCATCTTCACCAAGGCGGTCCAGCAGCTCATGGCGGACCGCGAGGGGCTGTATGTCCCGCACCCGGAGGTCACCTACCCGGCGGATAAGCCGAAGCTCAAGGACCTGAAGCTCCTGCAGGTGGACGCCGAGGAGCTCGAGAGCCGGAACCAGGAGCTGAAGCGGACCTTCGCCGAGATCTTCGGCGTCTGACGCCGGTCCCGCTGGAGAGGCTCTAGCATGGACCTCGCGGCCCCCGCTGGCAGCCGCGCGGGGCCCTCGCGCTGGCTGGCGCTGGACCGGAGCACGCCGCTCTGGGCCTTGCTCGCCCTGGTCCTCGTCGTCCTCGTGCTCCTGCCCCTGGCCTGGCTCCTCGCCAGCAGCCTGCGGGGGGCCGAGGGGATCACCCTCCGCCACTACCTGACGCTCGCGACCGAACCGCAGTACCTCCAGGCGGTCCGCTATACGCTCCTGCTGGGACTCGGGGTGGGGCTGCTCAGCGCACTCGTCGGCGCCCCCATGGGCTGGCTCGTGGCGCGGACTGACCTGCCGGGCAAGCGCGTGATCCGCGCCCTGGTGCTCGCCTCGTTCGTCACCCCCCCGTACCTCGGGGCTTTCGCCTGGACCATGCTCGCCGGGCCCAACGCTGGCTTCCTCAACAAGCTCTTCCGGGACTTGACGGGCGCCGAGGGCCACCTGGTGAACATCTTCACCACGGGCGGGCTCATCTTCGTCATGTTCCTCTACTCCTACCCCTACGTCTTCACCATGGTCGCCAACGCCCTCGAGCTGATCCCCTCGGAGCTAGAGGAGGCGGCCCAGATGCTCGGGGCCGGACGCTCCCGCACAGCGCTGAGCATCACCCTCCCGCTCGCGGCCCCGGCCCTGACCGGGGGGTTCATCCTGGGGTTCCTGCAGGCCCTGACGCTCTTCGGCTCTCCAGCCATCCTGGCCATGCCGGCCGGCGTTCATACGATCACGACGCGGATCTGGGCGCTGTTCCAGTACCCCCCGCGCGTGGAGGTGGCCGCCGCGCTCTCCCTGCCTCTGCTCCTGGTCGCTGCCCTGCTCCTCGCCCTCCAGCGGGGGTGGCTCGGCCGGAAGGGGTATGCGACGGTGGGGGGGCGTGGGGCGGCCCGGCAGGTGATCCCCCTCGGGCCCTGGCGCTGGCCCGCCCTGGGGTTCTGCCTGCTGCTGCTCGCCCTGGCGGTGGGCTTCCCCTACCTCATCCTGGCCAAGGCCGCGATGGTGCGCGCGTGGGCTCAGCCCCTCACCTGGGAAAACCTGACCTTCCAGAATCTCCAGTTCACCTGGGAGTACGGCGCCACCCGGGAGGCCCTCTGGAACACGCTGAAGCTCGGAATCCTGAGCGCCACAGCCGGCGTCGGCCTCGCCACGGCCATCGCCTACATCGTCAACCGGGGGCTGCTGCGTGGCGCCCACGTCTTGACCTTCCTCGCCACGGCGCCCATCGCCATCCCGGGGGTCGTGCTCGCCGTGGGGCTCTTCGTCGCCTACACCCAACCGCCCCTGGTCCTCTACGGGACGGTCTGGATCCTGTTCGTCGCCTACCTCACCAAGGAGATGCCGATCGGCTATGCTCAGGCGGATGCCACGTTCCGGGGAATCCACCCCGAGCTGGAGGACGCCAGCCGCATCCTCGGCGCGGGCCGGGTGCGCGCCCTGCTGGACGTCACAGTCCCCCTGGCCCGCAGCGGCGTCGTCGCGGCCTGGTGCTTCATCTTCATCGGGGCCATCCGGGAGCTGTCGGCCTCGATCCTGCTCTTCACCTCCCAGTCGCGCGTCATCTCCGTCGTGATCTTCGACCTGAAGGAGGAGGGCCACTTCGGGGCGATCGCCGTCTTGGGGCTCCTGCTCCTGGCGCTCACCTTCCTGGTCGTCCTGGGGATGGAGCGGGTGGCCGGTCGCAGCATCCTGGGGTCCCGGGAGTAGGCGTGGGGAGGGGGCCCTGATGGCCGCCATCACCTTCCGGGGGCTCACCAAGCGCTTCGGGGTGACGCTGGCCGTGGACCGGGTGGATCTCTCGGTGGCCCACGGCGAGTTCGTCTCCTTACTCGGTCCCTCCGGGTGCGGCAAGACGACCACCCTGCGCCTGGCCGCCGGCTTCCTGCGGCCGGATACCGGCGAGGTCCTGGTGGACGGCAACATCGTCTCCTCGCCCGAGGCCGTCGTGCCGCCCGAGCGGCGGCGGATGTCCATGATCTTCCAGAGCTATGCCCTGTGGCCGCACCGGAGCGTCTTCGAGAACGTGGCCTACGGGCTGAGGCTCCGGGGGCTGCCGCGCGGAGAAATCTGGCGAAAGGTGCTGGCCATGCTCGCGGTCGTCCAGATGGAGGGGCTGGCTGACCGGTACCCGGGGGAGCTCTCGGGGGGCCAGCAGCAGCGGGTGGCCCTCGCCCGGGCCCTGGTGGTCGAGCCCGAGATCCTCCTGCTCGACGAGCCGCTCTCGAATCTCGATGCCAACCTCCGCGAGGAGCTGCGCTTCGAGATCCGCCGCCTGCACCAGGAGTTCGGGATCACCATGCTCTACGTGACCCACGACCAGGCCGAGGCCGTGGTCACCTCGGACCGGATCGCGGTGATGCAGGCGGGCCGGATCGCGCAGGTGGGACGGCCGGAGGAGATCTTCGAGCGGCCGCGCACCCGGTTCGTGGCCGAGTTCATCGGGCGCACCAACGTCCTGCCAGGCGTGCTCCGGGAACTGGGGTCGCTGGACCTCGGCCCGCTCGTCGTCCGGGCGCCCAATGCGCCAGAGGTCCGGGTCGGAGAGCGGGCGGCCCTCTGCGTGCGCCCCGCGCGCGTCCGCCTCCGAGATGCGGCGATACCGGAGGCTCGGGGCGGGGAACTTCCGGGAGTGGTGGAGCGTGCGGTCTACGTGGGGGACGCGATGGAGTACCTGGTCCGCCTGGCCGGGAGCGAGCACCGGCTGCGGGCCCTGACGCCGCCTGACCAGCGGTTCCGGGCGGGGCAGGCCGTCCTCGTGGCCCTTGACCCCGCCCGCAGCGTCCTCATCCCCGACGAAGCCGGCTGATCTGTGGGGCTCCTGGCGCGCCCCCGCCAGGCTGGGCTGGGCGTAGCGATGCCGCTACCATGCGCAGATGGCCGCAGAGCATCGTGCTCTCCCTCCTCGCCTTTGACATGTGGGAGGGCGGGCAGTATAACGTCGTGACGGCGCTCGGGGTGTTGATGGTGCTCCTGTTGATGCTCATAGCGGCAGGGGCCCGCGGGCTAGGCGCCAGGAGTGGTCTCGTGCAGGAGCGGAGAGGTCACGGCGGGTCGCCGGACGAGGAGGCGACACGGCCGATGATCAAGGTCACGGGGTTGGAGCATGGGACGCTGAGGTTGGACCGAGGAGGCGGGCGACGTCATGAGGCGAGGACATGTGAGGCTGGCGGCAGGCGTGATGGTCCTGATGGCGGGGATGGGTGGTGGGAAGGGCCTTGCGGGCCCGGCGGAAGCCGGGCCTGGGGGGGACCCGGTGCTCGTGGGGCAGGCGACGCCCGGGGCCCCGGGTCCGGGGATGACGCCGGTCACGGTCAGGCCGGGCACCCTCCGAAAGGGGATGACGGAGTGGGGGGTGGAGCTGGGGTACGGCATCGTCCATGACATCCCCGACGAGAGCACGGACGTCGACTGGGTGGCCGTGCTCCCTCGCTGGGGCTATGTCTTCACCGATCCCGTGGGCCCGGCCTTCCTCAGGGGGAACGTGTACGGCATGATCGAGCCGATCCTGGCCCTGACCACTCGTCCGTTCAAAGGGTACATCGCCGGGTTCACCCCGGTCGGGCGCTACATCGTGGAGACCGGCTCGGCCCTACGTCCGTTCCTCTCGTTTGGTGCCGGGGTGCTGCGCACCAACCTGGGGACGCGGATACGGGAGCTGGGATCCCGGTACAACTTCAGCCTGCAGGGCGGCCTGGTGGTCCTCTGGTTTACGAACGGACAGACGGCCATCAACGTCGAATACCGGTTTCACCACATCTCCAACGCGGGCACGGCCACACCCAACCGCGGCCTGAACGCGAGCTTCCTGCTCGTGGGCGTCTCGACTTTCCTGGGACAGCGCTGACCGGGCTGGCCAGGGGGGCCAGGGGGCAAGGCAAAGCAAGGTAACTGCAAGGTAACCCCTTGACACGTCAGCCGTTGCGTGTATAATTGGCGAAAAAGACGTTTCCCATAACGCCGTTTCAAGAAGCGGAACGCAGGGCAGGCGGGCAGACCAGAGGGGTGCGCAGGGAGGAGGCACGGTGCACAGGGAGGTGAGCATGCGCAGGCTTCTGGCAGTAGGGATCGTGGTGGCCGCGGTGCTCTGGGCCTCGCCCGGGCGCCCGCAGCAGGAGGTGATCGACCGGCTCCAGCAACAGCTCCAGCAGCTCCAGGAGCAGCAGCAGCGCCTGCAGCAGCAGCTGGACGAGGTGCGCCGGCAGCAGGAGACGCAGCGGCAGCAGCAGGATCAGCTCCGGCAGAAGCAGGAGGAGGCGGCCAAGGCCCCGCTGCTGGCCGGCTGGGACCGGGCGCCCTTCGTCCGGACGGCTGACGATCGGTTCCGCCTCGGGATCACCGGCCGCGCGGACGTCAACACGGCCCTTTTCCTGGCGGACACCACCCAGAGGTCGCAGCTCTGGATCCGCCGCTTCCGGCTCGGCTTCGAGGGGCACGTCTACAAGAACATCGAGTACACCTTCGAGATCCAGGCGGACGCCCGGCTGGGCAGCGTCACCGGTGAGGTGGAGCTCCGGTACTTCTACGTGGACCTCATGTACTTCAAGGACTGGGGGGTGCCGCGGGTCGGGCAGTTCAAGATGCCCTTCAGCCTGGAGCAGATGACCGGCAGCTCCTCCATCGAGACCGTGGAGCGCTCCATCGTCACCGACGAGATCCCGCCCGGGCGGGACCTCGGGATCGGGGTCTTCGGCGAGAACCTCTTCGGCTTCTTCAATTACGGGGTCGCGGTCTTCCAGGGTGAGGGGGACAACGCGAGCGAGTCCGACGGTGGCAAGGACTTCTCCACCCGGATCTTCGTCCGGCCCATCAAGGGGCTGCACCTCGGCGGCTCTTACCGGGCCGGGGTGCACAACGCGAGCGGGCACCGGATGCGCCTGCGCACGCCGACCGGCTTCGAGTTCTTCCGGCGGGACACGCGGGGGCTACTCGAGTCCTGGGGGCTGGAGGGGAAGGTCGAGTGGCGGGGCGCCAAGCTCCAGTCCGAGTTCAGCCGCCGGACGGACGAGCGGATCAACGTGCTCAGCACCGGGACGGCGAACGCGTCGGACGTGGTCACCGAGGGGTGGTACGTCCAGCTCTCCTACATGCTCTGGGGTGACCGCACCCGGGGCGGGCTGGAGCCGGTCCTGAAGCTGGAGCGGGTCCGGGCAGACAACAAGGACGACGTCTCGGCCGGCTTCAGCTCCTCGGACGCCCTGCGGGCCAACTTCCCGGACACCCGGGCGCAGATCTGGCATCTCGGCCTGAACTACTGGCTCGGCCGGCACGCGCGCGTCCAGCTCTTCTGGCTCAACCAGCAGCTCCACAACGCCCAGGACCGCAACGGCGCCTTCCTCTCCACCCGGGACAACGGCCGGACCAACGTGACGGACAACGTCATCTTGACCCGCTTCACCATCAAGTTCCCCTAGTAGCCTGAAGTGGCCTGCCCGGGGGCGGCATGCTGCCGCCTCCGGGGGCCGTGCGCCTTTCCCACCGTCCCAGGGGCGACGCCAGGCGCGGTCACCGGGCAAAACAGCCCGGATGACGATCCCGCCACCTTCGCCGCGGTGCGCCCGCGGCGGTCCTGTTCGGGCAGACCTATTCGCTGCGCGGGATGATCTGGAGGGCCTGGGGGTAGCCGAAGAGCTGCCGGAGGGCCAGCGCGGCCTCCTCGTCCAGGTGCAGCAGGGTCAGGGTGCGCCCCTGGGCGGCCAGTTTCTCCAGGGTGCGGCGGACCTTGGCCCCGAGGGCCTGGACCGCCTCGGTCGGGATCTCGACGTCACGCAGGTTCAGCTCGATGGACATCCGGGCCTTGGTCGCGGTCTCGTGGACCTTTTCCCACAGCTCGTGCAGGGCGATGTGGTCCAGCGTCCCCTCCAGCTGGATGGCCGCGGTCTCCCCGAGCCGGCCGACCTTGACCTTCAGGGCCGAGAGCAGCTCCATCCCGTGCGTCCCGAGGGCGCGCTCCCATCCGCCCCGGAAGATCCGGGCCAGCGGGGTCAGGCTCCCCCGGGGGATCCGGTGGGCCATCTGCCGGTGGACCAGGTTCGACGCCAGCCGGGCCAGGATCCGTCGTTCCGTCGGCAGCACGCGCCGGCCGATGTTGCGGAAGTTGTAAAAGTGACGGTACGTCCAGCACCACCCCTCGTAGAGGGCTTCGACGGAGAGCCGCTTGTGCCGGAAGACCACGTGCTTGCCGTCGTAGTGCGACCAGTCGAAGTCGAAGATCTGCTCGCGCATCTCGTGGAAGATCTTCGTGGTGGGCAGCGGGACCAGGATGGAGAAGAGCGCCAGCTCGATCCGGGTCCGCACCAGGAACTCCAGGGTCCGCTCGAATACCCCCTCGTCGTCCTCGGGCAGGCCGAAGATCATGCCGGTGTTGACCATGATCTCGTGGTCGTGGAAGGCCTGGATCTGGTCGATGAAGCTGCCGACCTTGTTGAAGGACTTCCGGACCTGCATGAGGTTTTCCTGAGAGATGGTCTCCAGCCCCACGAACATGGCCACGCAGTTGCTCCGCCGGGCCAGGTCCAGCAGCTCCTTGTCGTTCGCCAGGTTCAGGGTGCACTGGCTCCCCCAGGGGAGCGTGATCCCCTCGTCGATCATGGCCTGCATCAGCGCCTTCGTCTCGCGCCGGTTCCCCGCCATGTTGTCGCTGCAGATGAAGACCCAGGCGTTCTTCCCCTCCGTCTCCTGGATCTGCTTCAGCTCGGCGACGATCTCCGGGATGGGGCGCCAGCGGAAGCTCCGCCCGAAGAAGCTGGTGACGTCACAGTAGGAGCAGTCGTGGGGGCAGCCCCGGGTGGTCTCGACGGAGAAGCGGGTGAAGTAGAGGTTCTTCGGGATGAGGTCCCGGCGGGGGGGCGGCAGCCCCACGAGGCTCGGGAAGCCCTGCTGGTGGTAGCGCCGCTTGAGCGTCCCCTGCTGGACGTCCTGGAGCAGCCCCGGCCAGATCCCCTCGGCCTCACCCAGCACCAGGGCATCGGCATGCGGCTGGGCCTCATCCGGGAGCCCGGTCACGTGGTAGCCGCCCATCACCACCGGGACCCCGCGGGCCCGGAAGTGGGCGGACAGCTCGTAGGCCCTGGGCGCCTGATAGGTCATGGGAGAGAGCCCGACCAGATCGAAGTCCTCATCGAGGGGGGTCTGCTGGACCACCTCGTCGATGCAGACGACCTCGTGCTCGGGCGGGGTCATGGCCGCGAGCTGGACGATGCTGTTGCGCGGGAACCAGAAGCGCCTGGCGTCCTTCGGGGTGAACCGGAAGCTGCTCTTGGACTCCGGGCAGATCAGCAGGATCTTCATCGTCGCTCTCCACGCCTCGGCCAAGCCCCATTCCTAGAGGGTTCATGCGATGTTAGCAGACGGCCTGGTGGTGTCAAGGGGAATCTCCGAACAGTTCTTCACGTGTCTCTCCGGCGACGACCTGCCGCGGGGCCGAAGTAAGATTTGACGGGACGGCCACCGCGGTCGCACAATACGGCGATCCGATGGCCGTGATGTCCTCTCGTCTAGCGCGGCGGTGAGATGCCCGCCATGCCCCAGTGGCTCCTGTTGCTCCCGCTTGGACTCCTCGTCGGCGGGTATGGCGCTCTCGTCGGCGCCGGGGGCGGGTTCGTGCTGATGCCGATCCTGCTGCTCCTCTACCCCCACGAGAGCGCGCGGGTGCTGACGTCGATCTCCCTGGCGGTCTCCTTCTGCAGCGCGCTGTCCGGGACCGGCGTCTACGCCTGGCTCCGCCGGATCGACCTCAGGAGCGGCCTGCTCCTCGGCGTGGCCACGGTGCCCGGGGCCGCCCTGGGAGCCCTGGCCTCGCACAGGGTCCCGCGGGGACCCTTTGATGTCGCCTTCGGGCTGCTGCTCCTTGGGCTCTGCCTGGTGCTGCTGCGACCCCCCACGCCGGGTGGACTGATCCTCTGGCGGGGTGGGGTGCAGGTCAGCCGGGAGCTCGTGGACCGCGAGGGGCGCGCTCACCGCTACTCCTTCGCGCTGCTCCCGGGCCTCCTGCTGAGCCTGGGGGTCGGGTTCGTGGCGAGCCTGATGGGGATCAGCGGAGGTCCCATCCAGGTCCCGCTCCTCGTCGTGGTGCTGGGCTTCCCCGTGCCGGTCGCCACGGCCACCTCCCTCTTCATCTCCTCGATCATCACCGCCGTGGGCACGACCACCCACCTGCTGGTCGGGGACTTCGTGGGGGCGGCCACGCGGACGCTCCTGCTCGGCATCGGCATGATCACCGGGGCGCAGGTCGGCGCCCGCCTCTCGGAACGGGTGCGCCCGCGCCTGGTCCTCCGCCTGCTGGCCCTGGCCCTTGCCCTGTTGGGCGCCCGGCTCATCGTTGGGGCCTTCTGAGGCCTCGAGGCCACCGAGACCTTGACTTTCCTCCCCCTGACGGTAAGATGGCCTGTGGTTGCAACTCCGCTATTTTCTTGAGCTTCCGCCGCGCGCACCGATCGAGGGTCGGAAGGAAGGATCCAGGCGGCGCATGTCGAAACGTTACCTGTTCGCGCCGGGCCCCACCCCCGTCCCCGAGGAGATCCTCCTCGCCATGGCCCGGCCCCTCATCCATCACCGCACGCCGGAGTTCGAGCAGCTGATGGCCGAGGTGCGGGAAGGGCTGTGCTACGTCTTCCAGACCAGCGGCGAGGTCCTGGTCTTCTGTGCCTCGGGGAGCGGGGCGATGGAGGCGGCGGTCACCAACATCCTCTGTGCAGGGGACAGCGCCCTCGTAGTCCAGGGGGGGAAGTTTGGCGAACGCTGGGCCGAGATCTGCCGGGCGTATGGCGTCCGCGTGCACCTGCTCGAGGTCCCCTGGGGGGAGCCGGTGGAGCCCGAGCTGGTGGCGCGCGCCCTGGAGGCAGAGCCGGGGATCCGGGCCGTGCTGGTGCAGGCCAGCGAGACCTCCACTGGCGTCATGCACCCCGTCCGCGCCCTCGGGGAGATCGTCCGCCGCTACCCGGACACCCTCCTCGTCGTGGATGCCATCAGCGCCCTGGGCGCGGTTGAGCTCCCCGTGGACCGCTGGGGGCTCGATGTCGTGGTGGCGGGCTCGCAGAAAGGACTCATGCTCCCGCCGGGGCTGGGATTCGCCAGCGTGAGCGAGAAGGCGTGGCGCGCGGTCGGCCGGGCGACCCTGCCTCACTACTACTTTGACTTCGCCGAGGAGGCCAAGGCCCTCCGCCAGAACACGGCCCGCTTCACCCCCGCCATCTCCCTGGTGGTGGGGCTGCGCGACGCCCTGGAGCGGCTCCGGGCGGAGGGGCTCGACCAGATCTTCGCCCGGCACGCTCGGCTCGCCGAGGCGACCCGACAGGCGGTGCGGGCTCTGGGGCTCGAGCTCTACGCGCGGCGCTCCCCGAGTAACGCCCTGACCGCGGTGGCGATGCCCGAGGGGGTGGACGGCAGCAAGGTCGAGCAGGTGCTGTCGGGCAAGTACGGGATCACCGTGGCCGGGGGGCAGGACCGGGCTCGCGGCCGGATCATCCGGATCGCGCACCTGGGGTATGCCGACCGCTTCGACGTGATCACGGCGATCGCCGCCCTGGAGATGACCCTGAACGACCTGGGCTGCCGGGTGGAGCTCGGCCGGGGCGTGCGGACCGCGATGGAGCTGCTCCAGTGAAAGTCGTGGCCACGGACGGTCTCGCGCGCGAGGGGATCGAGCTCCTGCAGAAGGCGCCCGGGCTCGAGGTGGAGGCGCGCCCGCGCTTCGGTGAGGCGCAGCTCCGGCGGGCCCTGCGGGCCGCCGAGGCCCTGATCGTCCGGAGCGCCACCCGGGTCACCGCGGAGCTCCTGGAGGCGGCGCCCCGGCTCCGGGTGATCGGGCGGGCCGGCATCGGCTACGACAACATCGACACGCAGGCCGCCACCCGCCGGGGGGTCGTCGTGATGAACACCCCGGCCGGGAGCCACGTCACCACCGCCGAGCACACCCTCTCCCTCATGATGGCCCTGGCCCGCAGGATCCCCCAGGCGACGGCCTCCATCAAGGCGGGGCGCTGGGAACGCCAGCGCTTCGTCGGGATGGAGCTGCAGGGGAAGACCCTGGGGCTCATCGGCCTGGGGAACGTGGGGACCGCGGTGGCGGAGCGAGCCAAGGCCCTGAAGATGGAGGTCCTGGCCTACGACCCGTACATCACCGAGGAGCGCGCGGCCAAGCTCGGCGTGGAGCTGGTCGGCCTGGGCAGCCTGTACCGCCGGTCGCACATCATCTCGCTGCACACGCCGCTCACGAACGAGACCCGGGGGCTCCTGGACGCCCGGGCCTTCCGCAAGATGCGCCGGGGGGTGCTCATCATCAACTGCGCCCGCGGCGGGCTGATCGTGGAGCGGGACCTGCTGCGGGCCATCGAGCGCGGGCGCGTGGCGGGGGTCGCCCTGGACGTGTTCGAACAGGAGCCGCCCCCCCGGCAGGACCCGCTGGTCCAGCGCGAGGAGGTCATCGGCACCCCTCATCTGGGGGCCTCCACGCGCGAGGCCCAGGTGACGGTCTCGGTCGAGATCGCCCGGCAGGTGGTGGACTACCTGCTGTACGGGCTGATCCGCAACGCCGTGAACGTCCCCAGCCTGAGCCCCGAGCTGTACCCGGTGCTCGAGCCCTACCTGCGCCTGGCCGAGAAGCTCGGGGAGTTCCAGGCCCAGCTCATCCCGGCGGCCCTGGACGAAGTGCAGGTGGAGTACAGCGGGGAGGTCTCGGAGTTCGAGGTCGCCCCGCTCACCGTCTCCCTGCTCAAGGGCCTCCTCTCGACGGCCATGCCGGGGAGCGTGAACTACGTGAACGCCCCGGTCATCGCCCGGGATCGGGGGATCCGGGTGGTGGAGTCCAAGAGCCGCACGGCTGCCGACTTCGCGAGCCTCGTCACGCTCCGCGTCCGAAGCCGGGAGGGCGAGAGCACGGTGGCGGGGACCATCTTCGGCCGGAAGGAGCCCCGCCTGGTCCGGATCGGCAGCTTCGAGCTCGAGGCGATCCCCGAAGGGCACCTCCTCGTCATCCAGAGCAACGATCGTCCCGGCGTCATCGGCCACATCGGCGCCGTCCTGGGCCGCAACGGGATCAACATCGCCCAGATGCAGCTCGGCCGGAAGCGCGTGGGGGGCGAGGCCCTCTCCCTGATCCAGATCGACAGCCAGGCCGGCCCCGAGGTCATCGACCAACTCCTGCGCCTCCCGCACATCAACGCGGTCCGGCCCGTGGAGCTGTGAGGCCGGGCCGGCCCCTCCCGCCGATGCTGCCCCGTGGATTCCAGGATCTCCTGCCGGAGCGCGCGGCCCGGCTCCGTCACGTCGAGACGCAGCTCCTCGCCGTCTTTGCCCGGTGGGGGTTCCACCCCGTCGTGCCCCCCTCCCTCGAGTACCTCGACGTGCTGACGGCAGCGGGCGGGCGGGGCCTCCAGGCCCAGATGTTCAAGTTCGCGGACCCGCTGGGGGGCCAGCTCCTGGCCGTGCGTCCGGACTTCACGCCCCAGGTCGCCCGCATCGCCGCCACCCGCCTGCGGGAGTGGCCCAAGCCCCTGCGCCTCTGTTATGCGGGCCCGGTGGTCCGGGACGTGGAGGTCCACGCGGCGCGCCCCCGGGAGATCTTCCAGGCCGGGTGCGAGCTGATCGGCCTGGAGCTTCCCGAGGCGGACGCGGAGATGATCGCCATTGTCCTCGAAGCGCTGCGGGGCCTGGGCCTGCAGGGATTCACGATCGACATCGGGCAGGTGGAGTTCCTGCGGGGGGCGTTCGAGGAGCTGCCGCTCCCGCCGGACGCGCGCCGGCTGGCGGAGCAGGCGGTGATGAAGAAGGACCGCTCCGCGCTGGAGGAGCTGGCGGCCACGCTCGACCTCACGCGGGCCCAGCGCGCCCTGCTGGTGTCGCTCCCGGGGCTCTACGGGGGGCCGGAGGTCCTGGATCGGGCCCGCCAACTCGCTGGCAACCCGCGCTCCCGCGCGGCGGTGGACAACCTCGAGCAGGTCGTGCGGATCCTGGAGATCTACGGCCTCGAGGGCGCCCTCACGCTGGACCTCGGGGAGCTCCGGGGGTTTGACTACTACACGGGGATCATTTTCGAAGGGTTCGTGAGCGGGGCCGGGGCGGCCCTGTGCGGCGGGGGCCGGTACGATCGCCTGCTGGAGCGCTACGGACCGCCGTCGCCGGCGACGGGGTTCGCCCTGGACCTGGAGCGACTGCTCGACGCCCTGGAGCGGCAGGGCGCCCTCCAGCCGTTCGCCGGGAGTGACGTCCTGATCATCAACCTGAGGCCTGGTAAGGAGGAGGCGCTCAGCCTGGCCCGGCAGCTCCGGGCCCAGGGGTTCGCCGTGGCCCGCGACATCATCAAGCGGAGTGTTCAGGAGTCCATCGAGTACGCGGCCCGCTGGCGGATTCCCCGCGTGCTCGTGCTGGGGCTCGAGGGCGTGCCTGAGGACGAGGTGGTGCTCTTCCACACGGGGGAGCAGGGGCAACGCCGGGTCCGGCTGGCCGACATCTTCCGGGAGGCGGAGGCATGGCGGCGCTCGGGCGGAGGCGAAGGACGATGGCCAACGTCGTCGTAGTCGGTGCCCAGTGGGGCGACGAGGGGAAGGGGAAGGTGGTGGACCTCCTCACCGAGTATGCCGACGTCGTCGTCCGCTTCCAGGGTGGGGCGAACGCGGGCCACACCCTGGTCGTGGAGGGGGAGACCCTGATCCTGCACCTCGTCCCATCGGGCGTGCTCTACCCGGGGAAGCTCTGCATCATCGGGGACGGGGTGGTGGTGGACCCGCGGGCGCTGATCGAGGAGATGGACGGGCTCCGGGCCCGGGGGCTGCTCCGGCAGGAGGAGAACCTCCTCGTGAGCGAACGAGCCCACATGACCCTGCCGTACCACCGCCTGGTGGACACCGCGCGGGAGGCGCACCGGGGAGCCCGGCGCATCGGGACGACAGGGCGGGGGATCGGCCCGACCTACGAGGACAAGATCGCCCGGGTGGGGATCCGGTTTGCCGACCTGCTGGACGAGGAGATCTTCACGGAGAAGCTGAAGGCCGTCCTCGAGGAGCGCAATGCCTACCTCGTGCACGTCCTGCAGCAGCCCCAGGCCCGCTTCGAGGCGATCTGCGAGGAATACCTCGGCTATGCGCGGCGGCTCCGGCCGCTCGTGGCCAACACCTCCCTGGTGATCGACCAGGCCATGCGGCAGGGGAAGGGCGTCCTCTTCGAGGGGGCCCAGGGGACCCACCTCGATGTGGACCACGGCACCTACCCGTTCGTGACCTCCTCCAACACCGTAGCCGGCGCCGCGTGCGTGGGCTCGGGGATCGGGCCGACCCGCATCACGGCGGTGGTGGGGATCTGCAAGGCTTACACGACCCGGGTGGGCGAGGGGCCGTTCCCCACGGAGCTCCACGACGACTGCGGCGGACGGCTCCGGGAGGACGGGCAGGAGTATGGCGCGACCACGGGTCGCCCGCGGCGCTGCGGCTGGTTCGATGCCGTGCTGGTGCGCGACGCGGTGCGGCTGAACGGCCTGACCGGGCTGGCCCTCACGAAGCTGGACGTGCTCACCGGGTTCCCGGACCTCCGGGTCTGCACGGCGTACCGGTACCGCGGCGAGACGTTCACCGAGGTGCCGGCCAACTTCCGGGTCCTCGAGGGCTGCGAGCCGATCTACGAGGAGCTGCCGGGCTGGGACGTCCGAGCGCGAGGGGCGCGCCGGTTCGAGGAGCTCCCCGTGAACGCCCAGCGCTACGTCCGGCGCCTGGAAGAGCACGTGGGGGCCGAGTTCTGCATGATCTCCGTCGGCCCCGGGCGGACCGAGACGATCCTCCTCAAGAACCCGTTCGGGCAGTGAGCGATCGGCCCGCCCTCCGCCTGTCCGTCCTCGTCGCGATCCTGCTGGCTGCCGGCTGCGCGTCGCCGCTCCCGGCGCCGGAGACCGGGCGGACGCTCGCGCCGCTCCGGACCCCGTACAGCGTCGTGCTGGACGGGGTCCTCGAGACGCGACCGCCGGGGCCCACAACGTTGGCGTACCCGCTCCCCCTGGCCGACGTCCGGTCCAAGCTAGCGACCGGCCTCACCGCGGCGGGGCCATTCGAACGCCTGGAGGCCGCTCCCCCCGGAGCCGAGGCCCGGCCCCCGGTGAGCTTCCTGCTGCAGCTCCGGATTGTCGGCTACGCGCTGGAGCCGGCCAGGAACAACGCGCTCATGGTCCCCCGGACGTTGCTCAACGCGGGCCTGCTCCCCTTGTTCGCCGCAGGCTCCTACCTGTTCGACCGAGACCTCGGGGCGCAGCTCTTCGCGTCCACGGTGTTGCGGGGCACAACCGACGTGGAGGTCCGCCTCCTCGACCCGCGGACCGGCCTGCCGGTGCTCCGGAGGAGCTACCAGGGTGAGGCCTGGCGGAACATTTCGGAGGACCGCTGGCGCCGGGCCCTGAAGGCACGCCGCACCCAGGAGCTGGCCGAGGCCCATGCCCTGGCTGTGGACGGTCTCGGAGCGGTCGCGGCACTGGTCGCCCGAGACCCGGCTTACGCCTACCTGCCGGCCTACGAGGCCATCGCGCGTGCCCGGAGACTGCTGCTCGTCCCCGGTGCCGCCGCAGCCGAGGTGAGGACCCGCACAGTGCTGGACCTGATCGAGCTCGCCGGGGAGCTGTCCTGGGAAGGCCCGGCAGGGGATGAGCCCGGCGCGGCGACGCCTGCCGAGCTCCCGCCGCTCTTCCCGGAGCCCTCCCCACTCGGCACCGCCCTCGCCCCGCTCCAGGAGTGGTTGACCGGGCTGGCCACCTATCGGGACCCGGCGCGGATTCCGGCGGAGGAGGCAGCGCTCATGCGCGACGTGATCCGGGGCCTCGCCCGGGCGCTCCATGAGCACCCTGGTCTCGGGCCGGCCATGGCCGGGCCCCTCGGGCTGCGGGCCGCGCCCGAGGAGCGGCAGGAGCAGCTCACCACGCGCATGCAGAGCCTCCAGGGTTTGGCCGGATTTGCCCTGCTGGTGGCGGAGTCCGGGGAGACGCTCCTGATCCGGAGCGGGGTGATCTGGGATCTGACGATCCAGCTCCCGGCCGGAGAGGTCCCGGACGCGGAGGTTCGGGCCTGGCTGCGCGAGCTGGGGCTGGCGGATGATCGGGAGGGGGTCTCGGGGCGTTACCGGCTCGGCCCGGTCACCCCGGCGCAGGCCGCCGTCCTGGCAGACCTGCTCTTCACCGCCGTGCTCGGCCTCGAGGATGACTACAGCCTGGCCCTGGTGGTCTTCCCTCAGTACGAGGCCTGGGACTGGGGCGACGCCTGAGCCCAGTCCCCTACTTGCGCACCCACCGTCCTCCAGGGAGCTGCACCCACCAGCCGGACTGCGCCTCGTTCCGTCGCTGCTCCGCGAATGTCCGGACCGCGTCCGGCTGGACCCGCCGCAGGGTATCGTCGTTGACCGGGGCCTTCTGGATGCGGAGCACCGCGCGGGCAATCCCGCTGATGACGACCCGGCGGTCCTGGTTCTCCTGCTCCACGAGCCGCCCTTCGTCACCGCTCAGCGCGCCCCGTGGGCTCAGCAGGCCATTGTCGGCTTCCCCGACCTTCCCCTCATTGCGCAGGCGATCCACCTGTGGCAGCCGGGCCCCCATCCGCCGGTAGGCGTCCATCACGTCGGGCATCCCCCGGAGTTCCTGGGTCACGTTGCCGGCTTGGGCCAGGGCCTCCCGCGCCGTGAGCAGGAACAACAGCGCCTCCCCTCGCCAGACCCAGCGCCGCTCCTCGCCGCCCGGTGTGAGGCGGAAGTTCTGCTTCTGCTCCGGGGGCCGTGCCGGAGCCTGTCCCGTTCCCTCCGGGCGGCGCAGCAGCTCCCCTTCCAGGCTCTGCAGGGCCTGCTTCACCTCCCGCTCGGGGAAGAAGACGTTGACCGTGATGGAGACGCAAGATGCCACTGCCAGGCTGAGGACGACCGCGCCAGTCAGCCAGCCCCGCCTCAGTCCTGCCCGACCGTGCCGCATGTGTGGCTCCTCCTGATGTGGGTTAACGGAACTGGATCTGTGGTCCGCCACCGCCGGTGGCGCGCCCTGCAGCCTGGGTCACGCTCCAGAGGAGATGCTCGATCGAGATGGCATTTTGCCTGGAATCCACCCCGATGTAAAGGTCCCGGAACCCCAGGGTCGTGTGGGAGACCTCGAGCCGGTCGAAGATGAGATAGCCGTCGCGCACGCGCGCGCTCAGGATCGCCCGGTCGTAGGGCCGGGTCCCCCCGCCGAGCAGGTACCAGGTCCGGCCGACCCCCAGCTTCTGCAGGAGGCCTCGCCCGATCAGCTTCGGCTCCTCCGAGTCGAGCGCGAAGAGGCTCGCCTGCCCGCCCAGGCGCATCAGGGCCAGCCCGCTCCCTGTCAGCCGGACCGCCCCGCTGAGCCGGCCCGAGACGAAGTCCAGGGTCGCGGGATGGCTGTCGGTCAGGGCCCGGAGGCTGACCGCGCGGAACACGATGAAGAGGGCGAGGCGCGGCAGGGGGCCGCCCAGGTCCAGGGCTCCGTACCCCCGTCCTTCGCCGCGATACACGTCGAAGCTCAGCGCCTCGATCGGAAGCAGGCCGTCGCCCGCGCCCAGCGTCACCCGCAGGTTCGTGAGGCCGACGATCCCGTACCGGACTGCAGCGATGGTGAAGGACTGGCTCCCCTGTCGGACTGGGCGGGTCTGGACTTCCCGCCAGAGGGACTCGAACCGCTCTCGGTCCAGGACCGAGAAGGTGGGCAGGGGTGGCAATGCGGGGGGGTCTGCCGAAGCGGGTCTCCCGAACGCGCGGCGCACAGGCAGGGTCCCGTTGATCCCTTCGACGTGGAACTCTCCCTGGTCCACCGTCGCCCCCTGAAGCCGCACCTGGCCGGTGACGTCGAACCCCTGAGTCCGGGAGCCGGCGAGCGCCACGTCGGCCTGCAGCGTGCCCCGCATCTTTGCAGACCAGAGGGCGCGGGGAAGCAGGGGGAGGAACGCCTGGTGCACCGTCTCCAGAGAGACCGGGGGAAGCTCCACCGTGAGCCGCGCGGCACTGCTCATTGAGCGTGGGTCCTGAACCTGGCCGCCCAGGTTGAGGGTCATCCCCTCGGGGAACCGGACCGTGCCCCGCACCAACGCGGGGGCCCGCCCGCGCAGCTCCAGAGCGGCCTCCGCGCGGATGCCGGTGAAGAGGGTCTCAGGCGGCTCTCCCCGCGTGACCGTGAGGTCGGCAACCGTGAGGGCCGCTTCCCCCTCAAGGGTACGGTCAGGGCGCATCGTGCCGCTGATGCGCGCGTTCACCGTCCCCACCGGCAGCCCCACAGGGAACGGGGCGAGACGTGCCGCGAAGGCCGCGAGCTCTCTGACAGACAGGGCCTCGGCGCTCCCCCGGACGGCTACGGTTGGCGACGGGGTGCCGAGCAGAGCTTCGGCCTCCATGGCCAGGCGGCCGCCCAGCAGGCGCGCCGTCGCCCCACTGAGCTGGACGCGGTCCCGAGTGGCGCTGAACCGGGCGCTCAGTCCCGTGACCGGCAGTCCGAGCAGCTCAGCGCTCTCCATGGTCAACGATCCCTGAGCCAGAGGATCGGCGGCCGTCGCCCTGCCCGGAGACCTGTCCTGAGGCGTCCCAGTGGCCGGGGGGACCCGAACGAGCGCCTGGACAGCCAGCCCCGTCACGTTGGCTGACGGAGACTGGAGCTCGGTGCGGATCCCCGACGCCGCCACCGTGAACGCCTCCCTGGCGTCGCTGACCGGGCTCACCGTCACATCACGGGCCGTGGCCCGCAAGGCCTCGTGTACGCGCAGGGACAGCTCGTGAAGGCGGAGACGCCCCTGTTCCCAGGTGACGGCTGTGGTCAGCTCCTGGAAGGTCACGCCCCTCACGCTTCCCCGCCGGGCGGTCACCCGTCCCTCAGCGGTCAGGGCACCGGCTGACGTGCCCACCGCGGTGTGAAGCTCTAGACGCTCCAGGGACGCCCCGTCCGCGGCGCGAACCCCGGTCACGTTCCCGGTGATCGCGGCCCGCCACGGCTGCCCGAGGCCTCCCCGGAACTCCAGTCGCTCCACGCGCAGCGCCTCCACGGTCAACCGGGGCGAGGAGAGCCGGCGCAGCAACAGGGGCCCCCCTGCGCCCGTCACATCCCCGCGCTGGGCTCCGGGGGTCCTGAGCTGAAACGGGAGGCTTCCCTGGATGGCTGCCACGTCGAGTGGCTCGCCGCGGAAGCGCGCACGGATCGGGGCGCGGGTGGTCAGGGTCACGACCCCCTGCAGCTCGAGGGGAAACGGACGGGACGGGCCCTTGCCGGCGGCCCGCCCATCGAGTCGGACCTCCACGCCGAGCGTTCCGGCAGAGACCGTCACAGGGAGGGACGGGCCCAGCGCCTGCGCCAGGCGTGAGAGGTCGAGCTGGCGGGCTGTCAGCCGGCCGCGGAGCTGCACCTGATCATCGCTCCCACGGGCCTGGAGCTCTCCGGCGAGCGGCTGACCGTTCAGCGTCGCTCCGAATTCCGGCAGCGCGACCTCCCGGATCACCCCGCCCGCGCCGAGGTCCACGATCAGGCGGGCCGAGGCCTGGCGAAGCTCCTGGCCGGCGAGCCGCGCACGGTTCACGGCCAGCCTGCCCCGAGCCTGCAGCGGTCCGACCCCTTCACGGCCGAAGGCGTGCCGGAACGCCAGGGTGGCCTCGCCCCGCTCGACAAGGATCCCCGAGGAGCCGGCTACGCCCAGGCCTTCGACCCGACACTCTCCCTCAGCCACCAGCGTCGGCAGGTGTCCGATCACGGTCACCGGGCCACAGCCCAGACGCCCATGGAGCGTGAGGCCACGGACTGCCGACGGGAGGAGCTGACGGAGGCCGTGGGGGAGCGCCTCGAGGGCCAGCGGTTCGGAACGCGCCTGGATGGCCACCTGGACTGGCCCTCCGGCGGGTCCTGTCCCCCGGACCGGCTCCACGGTCCCGCTCAGGGTCAGAGCCGGCCAGCCGTCCGCAGCCATCCGGAGCGTGCGGAGCTCCAGGCGATCCGAGACCTGGTGATAGACCACGTCCGCGGCCACCTGCCCTGTGACGGGGAGACTGCCAATCGGGAGAGGGGCCAGCGTGCTGAACCGGCTGACCGTCGCCTGAACCTGGAGCGCGCGGTCTGCCATCAGGCGGATGCCCGTGCTGAAATCCAGGAGGGTCTCCGGAACCGGGATCTTCACCCCCAGGCTGGCTATGGCTGCCGCGACATTGAACCCCGTGGCCGTGACCAGCACGTCGGCCGTCGGGGGCTGGGCGAGCGCGCGCACCGTCCCCCGGAACGAAAGCGGGCTCGCACCGATTTCGGCCACACCCCGGACCTCCACGGAGGTAGGTTCTCCCCGCCCAGGGCCCGCTGGGGCCTGGATGGGGGAGCCCTGGACCGGCACCCGGATGACCTCGACCTGCTGGAGCGCCAGCTCACGCAGGCGCAGGAGCCGGCGCCCGCCCATCCAGACCTCGCCCCCGCTCACGCGCAGGCGTTCGAACGGGAGCTGCTCGCGCCGGGGCGCCGGGGGCTGACGGGCCTGCCACTGGAGGAGTGTGTCCACCTCCAGAACCGGCTCACGCAGGCTCACCTCGCGGATGGTGAGGCGGCGGCGCCGGATGAGGTCCCCCCAGTCGATCACGATGCCCAGAGTGCTGACCGAGACCATGCGCGCCCGTCGCGCCGGGTCGACCACCGTGAGACCCTGGAGCATGATCGCGGGGGGGGTAAGCCAGAGGCTCTGGACGCGGACCTCTGCCTTGAAGGCTGAGGCGCTCCACCGGGCCAGCCACTGCCGGCCACGGCCGCTGGCCAGGAACAGGGAGAGCGCGACGGAGACGAGCAGGAGCAGGACGATCAGACCCCCGACCACGTAGGCGATCAGACGGCCGATCCGTGCCAGCCGGGGGCGGGACCGTCCTGCGGGGGGCCGATCAGTGGGACCGTTATCGGCAGAGGCCCTCACACGATCAGGGTAGCGCGGAGGTGAACGGGGGGTCAAAGGGAATTGCCGCACCGGATGCGGTGCCCTCCACGCTTGACGTTCGCGGGGGCCCATGCTACCACCTGAATATTGCCGAGCGGAGCCGGCTGCCGTGAGTCTGGTGACGGCCCGGCACGGGCGGCACCAGGACCGCCACGCGCGCCCGGAAAGAGAGGGAGGAGCCGATGCTCTCAGGGATCCGTCAGGGGGCGCTACGAACCGTGCTCATGGGGAGCCTGGTCTGGGCCTTGCTGGGTGGAGTGGTCCAGGGGGCGCCCTTAGAGAAGATCGTGTACGCGACCACCGCCACGGGGGGGCTGGGCTTCCTGACCGACGTGATCAAGCGGCACCGGATCGACGAGCGCCACGGCATCACGCTGGACCTGAAGCCCTTCTCGCCCGCGGAGGCCGAGAAGGCGACGTACTATAAGAAGGTCGATGCCGGGCCGTTCCCCCTGGTCTCGGCTGTCCGGGTCAACGCGAAGGGGGACCGGATCCGGGTCTTCGCGCCCATGCTCTGGAGTCACTTCGCGATCCTCGCCCGCCCGGGCGCCAACATCCGGACGGTGGAGGAGCTGCGGGGACGCCGGCTCGCCTCCCAGGAGCGGATCACCGCCGGGTACAACACGGCGGCGCTGGCCTTCCGGATGCTGGGATGGGACTTCGAGAAGAGCGTCCGGCTGGTGATCGGGAGCCCACAGGTGATGATGGCCTGGCTGCAGAAGGGGGAGGTGGACTCTGCCATCATCTTCTACCCGATGGCCGCACGGGGCATCGCCGAGGGGTGGGCCGTGGAGCTGGCCCGGTTGAGCCAGATCTGGGAGCGGCAGACCGGTGGACCGCTGCTCACCCTGGGGCATGCGGTCCACCAGGACTGGCTCGAGGCGCGCCCCGATACCGCCCGCCGTCTGGCTCGCGTCTTCCTGGACGGGCAGCGCTATGTCGCTGCGCACCCGGAGACCGTGCAGGAATCCCTGAAGTTCCTCGGCGCCAAGAGCGACCGGGAGATCGACCTGTTGAAGAAGGCCATGCCGACCTTCTATCCCACCTCCTGGGATCGGAAAGGGGTCGAGGACGCCAAGCTTGTCCTGAAGAAATCAATGGAATTCGGTATCTTGGAGAATGTACCTGATAAGGTACTCGAAGATCTCTTCGTGATCCTGGAGTGACGCTTTCGGCTTCACCTGACCTTCCCTCCCTGCTCCGCAGGATTCAAGCGGCCCTGATCTGGGCGCGCTCAAACTCCACGAGGTTGCCGATGCCCCACACGAACGCGATCTTGGCGTCGGGCGACATCGTCTGCCAGAGTTCCCCGGTGAGCAGTTGCGCCGACCCGTCGGCAGACCCGATGAAATGCCATGCCGCCAGCCCCATGAGCAGGAGGACCGCGCCACAGGTGGCCAGCACGAGGGGCCGGTTCATTTGTTCGAGATCGCCGCAGGGGAGGCTGCTCGGTCCGGGATATTAGTCTTTCCCCTTGCGCTCTTCTCGCTCCCGACGCTCCACTCGCTCGAGCCGCTCGGGTCGCTCGATCTTCTCGATCCGCTCGGCGCGCCGTTCCACGCGCCCGAGCCGCTCCGTCCGCTGCACCTTCTCGACCCGCTCAGCACGTTCCACCTTCTCCTGTCGCTCAACTTTCTCCGGCTTCTCAGCCTTCTCCACCTTCTCCAGCTTGTGAGCCGTCTTGCCCCTCTCGGGGATCTGGCTGGCGGCTACGTTTTTTTCTGCCTTCTTCACCTCCGAGATCACCCTGCCGAGCTTCAGGTCCATGTCACGGGCGATCCGCCCCCAACCCTCTCCGTCCTCGCGCTTGGCCAGGATCCGGTCGATGGCCACGTCCATGGAGACCTTGTCCCGCGTGGATACCTCCTGGGCGAGGGCCAGGGCGATCCCGATCTCGCCGAAGCCGAGCTTCTTCTCTTCGTGCAGGCTGGTGACCTTGCTCTCCGGCACCTGGAACGTCTGGGCCAGCCTGGTCGTCACCCGCTGAGTGCCCGCAGG
>JACPFL010000027.1:60676-61088 GCA_016183025.1 Deltaproteobacteria bacterium
GCTTCGCTCCCTGGACGCCGGCCAGGGTGACCCCTTCGGCCTTCACGACGGTTGTCCCGTGCTCGCTCTGGACCTTTACCTCGAACGGGTTCCCCTCAGGCGTGCGCCCCTCGATCTTGGCCCGCTGAAGGTTTCCGCTCTTCCTCAAGGTATCCACCAGCGCCTGCAGCTCCTCAGTGGTGAGCGTGACCCGCTCCACATTTAGGGAGAAGGGTTTCCCCGAGGCTTCGAGCTGGTTCAGGAACAAGGTGAGGTCCGTGGGACTGGTGGGGCCCTCGACCTTGGCCTCCACCTGGCCCTTCTTCGTCCGGACCTCGAACTCCCGGACGAGGGCCTTGGCCCCTTCCACCTTCAGCTCCGTCTTCCCCTTCTTGGTCTGGAGCTTCAGCTCGAAGGGAAGCCCATCGGTCGT
>JACPFL010000187.1 GCA_016183025.1 Deltaproteobacteria bacterium
CTAGCGCAGCAGGGGATCAAGACCGATCAGCTCGAGCAGTTGCGGAAGGTGCCAATCAAGGGCTATCGCGTGCTCGATCCGAATGGTCCGCGCCAAGGGCCCTGCGACGCCGGCTGGATGATCCAGGTGAACCTGCCGGGGAAGGTGCGGTCATGAAGCCGCTGCGTACCCGCTTGCAGGAAGCCCGCAAGCGGCTCGGCCTTCCCTGGGAGCTGCTCGAACGCGACTACCTCCTCTCGTGGGATCACATCAGCCCGGGCATGCAGGGCGAGATCGTGGAGGCCCGCAAGCTTGGGATTCCCGTGCGGTGCATGCCGGTGGCCATCCGCTGAAGTTACTTGCTGGTTTGCGACGTCACGGTGCACTTGAGTACCCACTGCGACGCATCTGAGCAAGTACCCGATCCATGAAGCAGAAAGCCGCCGAAAAGACGGGACGGACAACCTGGAAGCCCGCCCCCAAGGACCGGCGGCTCTTCATTCTCGAAGTCTGCATCATCAGCGGCCCCATGACTGAGAAGTTCATCAAGAGGAACAAGGTCGTCTCGCGCAGCATCCAGATCCGCGACGACCAGACCCTCGAAGACCTCCATCACGCGATCTTCGACGCCTTTGACCGGGAGGAGGAACATATGTATGAGTTCCAGGTCGGCGGCAAGCGACCGATGGACCCGAAGGCCAGAAGGTACGTCCTGCCAATGGCGCTGGATGATCCGTTCGCCGACAAAACGCCTGCCGGCGACGTAACGCGAACAACAATCGGATCACTCGGCCTGAAGAAGAGCGACGCCTTCGGTTACTGGTTCGACTTCGGCGACGACTGGTGGCACCAGATCAACGTGGCGGGCATCGAGGACAAGGTCCCGCCCGGCAAATACCCGAAAGTCACCAAGCGCGTGGGCGAGAGCCCGCCGCAGTACGTGGACTGGGAAGAAGAGGATGGTGCGGGATGACCCGAGATGCCGCGCGGCTTGAAGCCGCGGGGACCTCATGACGCGCGCGCGGCCGCCCTCCACCTGCGCCTTCTACGTTTCCTCCCCATGGGCGCGCCGCCCCTCTTCGCGCAGCCATTCGACGAGAGCGCGCACGTCGATCCGCCCGAGCGTCCTCTCCAGGTCGCGCCGATTCACAACGCGCAGAATGACGACGTGCTTACCCTGAGGCCAAAAGATCGTCCGGTGATCACCGGTCTTGATCTCCCAGAAGTCGTGGCCGCGCAGCCTCTTCACCTTGCCCGGCGGCCAAGGAGGCGTCTGGAGAAGCTCCAGATCCTCCAGGATCTGACGGGCGTTGCGCTTCGGGAGGGCGAGGAGATCGCGCTGGGCGCGCGGCGCGTAGATGAGCTCGCGTTCATCCACGGCGGCGCTCGATGCGCCGCTTCATGGCCTCGTGGTCGATTCCGCCCTTCTCCTCGTACTCGGCCCGAGCGGCCTCGACCTCCTTGAGGAGCTTGGGATGGTGCGCCAGAACGAACTCATCGAGCAGGTCCTCGTCGAGGTAGACCAGCGCGGCGGCGGGCTTGCCCCTGCGCGTCACGACGATGTCCTCCTCGGCGAGGCGGTCGAGGACCTTGGACGGGTTGATCTTGAGCTCACGAAGCGTCACGAAGTTCATGGTCGGACCTCCTGTAGCCCGTTCGGGCTACGATCAGAATACCCCCATGAAAGGCCGTTCGTCAATGGTCGGCGACCTCGAAATCCAGGAGAGCGGAGAACGCCGCCCTCGGGCTCCGCGAGGCTTTCCCGCCCGTTGGTAGACCGGTACATTCGGGGAGCCAGTTCACAGGGAAGGCCGTCGGGGATGGCTCCGCTCGGGCTGCTGCGACGGCGGAGCAGCGCAAGGCGCTCGCGCGAACCAGCGTCGAGCGCGAGGCGCTGACATCGTCCCCGGGCTACTGCCCGCCTGGCGGCGGCGCGGACGCGAGCTTGTCGCCGAGCCCGAGGAACAGCGCCAGCCCCTCGTCGATGGCGTCCAGCTCGTGTCGACCGAGCTGCCCGAACACGCGTCGGACCCGCCGCTTGTCAGCCGAGCGAAGGTGGTCGATGAGGGCGTACGACGCCTTGGTTAGGCCGCTCTGTCCCGGACTCAGGGACGGGTACAGGGCACCCTCGCCCGGAGTCCCCGTGAGCGGGACGACGCAAACGAGCGGGAACCGCTGGTCGGCGACCACGTCGGGATCGCTGACCACAATGCACGGCCGCACGCCCCGCTGCTCGTGACGCACCGTGGGGTCGAGGTCGAGGAGAATGACCGTGCCGCGATCGAGCCTCACTCACTTGCCTCCACCCAGCCCTCGCCCGGGACCCAGCGCACGGGAGTCCCCGCCTTCAGGTCTACGAGCTCAGAGGCATCCTCGGCAGGCAGGCTCCTGACCCACTCGTCGAACCCAGCCTCAGTGAGTTGCGCGCTCTCAGGATGCGGGCTTCGCAGCGAGCGCTGCAGCTCCTCGCGACGGCGCCGCTGCAGCTCGTGGCGAACAGCCTCGAGGATGAATTTGCTCCGGTTCTTCTCCAATCGGTCGATGTCGCGAACGACCTCGGCCGGCAGGGTGACAGTCACTCGCTCGGTGGTCGCCATGGCTCAACCCTCTGATATGATCATACTATGGTGCATACCCATGGGAATGGCAATGGGTTCGGCGGGCGTTGGGGGTTGTCTAAGACTCGATCGGGGCCACCTTGGAGGGCTTGGGCTTGTCTCTGGGCGGCGGCAGGGGGCCTTCTGCGTCTCACGGTCGGCATCCCCGTGAGGGGATCCGGCCTCGACCGGGACCGCGCCTTCCGCCGCGGCAGGCGCGTTGGAAAGCGCCCGGACGTGTGCTAGCCTGACAGCCGTCATGTCGGGCTCATCCTCCGCGTACGTCGAGGTGGCGGTCGATGTGCCCCTGGAGAAGACGTTCACCTACCACGTGCCCGAGGCCTTCCACGGCCTGGTGGAGCCCGGGCAGCGGGTCCTCGTCCCCTTCGGCCGCCGCCGCCTGACCGGCTACGTCCTCGGCTCCACCGAACCTGGGGCCCTCCGGGAGATCCGCGATCTCGCCGATGTCCTGGACCCGGCGCCCCTGGTCCCCCCGGGCCTCCTGGAGCTCTACCGGTGGGCCGCCAGCTACTACTTCGCGCCGATCAGCGAGTTCCTCCGCTCCGGACTCCCGCACGGGATCAACCTCGAGAGCGTCCGCACGGTCCGGCTG
Source organism: Deltaproteobacteria bacterium (assembly GCA_016183025.1). Taxonomy (GTDB): domain Bacteria; phylum Desulfobacterota; class JACPFL01; order JACPFL01; family JACPFL01; genus JACPFL01. The sequence goes on from JACPFL010000187.1 coordinate 3,190, forward strand.
ACCGAGGCCGGGCGCCGGGCGCGGCACGGCGCCCCGGCAGCCCGAGGTACCGAGGGGACTGCCTCGGCGCCTGATGGACGAGAGGCGCGGGTGCTCCAGGCGATCCCCGAGCACGGCGCGGTCCCACTGGCCGGCCTGGTCCGGCGGCTCCGGGGCCAGCCGGTTCACCACCTGGTGCGGCTGCTGGAACGCGAGGGGCTCGTGGAGGTCACCGAGGACCTCTCCGGGCTCCGCGTCCGGCCGAAGTACGGCAAGGTCGTGCGCCTTGCGGAGCCCGGTGAGGGGTCGGGGGAGGGGGCCCACGGGGCCCCGGGGGATGGCGGAGCCAGGGCGCCCAAGCTCACCCCGAAGCAGCAGGTCGTCGTGAGTTACTTTCAGGTGCACGGCGAGGTCCCGCTCGCGGCGCTGCGGGACCAGTTCGGGGAGGTGGGCCCCTTGGTCCAACGGCTGGCGGCCAAGGGCGTCGTGACGATCGCGCGGGAGGAGATGCTGCGCCAGCCCCTGGGCGGCCAGCCGCCGCGCACCGACCGCCCTGAGCTGACGCCGGAGCAGGAGGCGGCGCTCGCGGCCCTCACAGGGGGCATCCAGGAGGGCCGCTTCGTGACCTACCTCCTGCACGGGATCACGGGGAGCGGCAAGACCGAGATCTACCTGCAGGCCATCGAGGCCGCCCTGGTCCGCGGGCGGCGGGCCATCGTGCTCGTGCCGGAGATCGCCCTGACCCCGCAGCTCGTGGCCTGGTTCGAGGGGCGCTTCGGCCGGCAGATCGCCCTCTGGCACAGCCGGCTCTCCGACGGGGAGCGCTTCGACGAGTGGCGCCGCCTGCAGCGGGGCGAGGCCCGGATCCTGCTGGGCGCGCGTTCCGCCGTGCTCGTCCCCCTCGCGGACGTCGGGGTGATCGTGGTGGACGAGGAGCACGACCCGTCCTACAAGCAGGAGGAGCGTCCCCGCTACCACGCGCGGGACCTGGCGGTGGTCCGGGGCCGCTGCCAGTCGGCGGTCGTCATCCTCGGCTCGGCCACGCCGGCCCTCGAGTCCTACCACAACGCGCGCCAGGGGAAGTTCGTCTACCTCCAGCTCCCGCTCCGGGTGGAGGAGCGCCCGCTCCCGGCGGTCGAGGTGCTGGACCTGCGCGCGGGGCCCTCGGAGAGCCGGCGCTGGGTGGTGCTCTCAGAGCGCCTGAAGGCCGCGATCCAGGAGGCGCTCGATCGCGGGGAGCAGACCCTGCTCTTCCTGAACCGGCGGGGGTTTGCCACCTTCGTCCAGTGCCTGGCCTGCGGCGAGCCGTTCAAGTGCCCGCGCTGCAGCGTGACCCTCACCTTCCATGAGCGCGAGCGTCGCCTGGCCTGCCACTACTGCGGGCACGGCGCCCCGGGCCCCAGCATCTGCCCGCGCTGCGGGGACTTCAACGTGATGATGGCCGGGCTGGGGACCGAGCGACTGGAGGGCGAGGTCCGGAGCCTCTTCCCGGACGCGTCCGTGGGGCGCATGGACCGGGACACCACGAGCGGCAAGGCCGCCGCGCAGGAGATCTTGAGCCGCCTGGCCTCGGGAGAGCTGGAGGTGCTGGTCGGCACCCAGATGATCACCAAAGGGCACGACTACCCGACGGTGACCCTGGTGGGGGTGGTCTGCGCGGACCTGGCCCTGAACTTCCCGGACTTCCGGGCGACGGAGCGCGCCTTCCAGCTCTTGACGCAGGTGGCGGGCCGGGCGGGGCGCGGCGACCGGCCGGGGCGGGTGATCGTCCAGACCTTCAACCCCGAGCACTACAGCATCCAGCACGCCAGCCGGCATGACTACGAGGGGTTTGCCCGGGAGGAGCTGGCCCTGCGCCAGGCGTTCCTCTACCCGCCGTTCTGCCGCCTGGTCAACCTCCGGCTCGCTGGCAGACGGCTGGAGCAGGTGAAGGCGGGCGCCTCCCAGCTCGCGGCGCAGGCCCGGGGGCTGCAGGAGCAGCGGGCCGAGTGGCGGCGAGACCTGGAGATCCTCGGGCCGGCGGTCTGCCCGCTGGCGCGGCTGCGCGGGAAGCACCGGTGGCAGCTCCTGGTGAAGGGGCGACAGGTCTCGAGCCTGCACGCGTTCATCCGGGGCCTGCTGGAGACCCTCCCCCGCGAGGTCCGGCGGAGCGGCCTGACGCTGGCCGTGGACGTGGACCCGGTGAACCTCATGTGAGGCGAGGTCGCGCGAACGCGGAAGGAGGGGAGCAAGCGTCGGGCGCGCGCGGACTGGCGCTACCTCGACATGAGGACGAAGTGGTCGCGGCGGTTCCGCGCCCAGGCCTCCTCGTTGTGCCGGGGGTCCAGCGGGCGCTCCTCCCCGTAGCTGATGGTGGAGACGCGGTTGGGCTCGATGCCCAGCGAGATCAGGTACTCACGCGCTGCCAGGGCGCGCTTCTCCCCGAGCGCCAGGTTGTATTCGGGCGTGCCCCGCTCATCGGCGTGCCCCTCGATGAGCACGCGGTGCTGCGGGTGCTTCAGGAGGAAGTCCGCGTTGGCGCTCAGGGCCCGCCGGGCCTGCTCGGTCAGGGCGTACTGGTCGAAGGCGAAGAAGATGTCCTCCATGTCCGGCTTGCGGGCCACGGTCGCCCGGGGTGGCCCTGCTGCCACGGGCCCCTCCGGGACACCAGAGGGCGGCGACGGCGCCGCCGCGACCTCCGGAGCGCGCCGGGTCGTCTCTGCCCCTGGAGCCCCAGGCTGAGGCGTGGTCTGCTGCTGAGGCGTGGTCTGCTGAGGCGTGGTCTGAGGGGCCAATCCTTCGCCCGTCACCCCTCGCTGCGACGCGCACCCCCCCACAGCCAGCAGCATCACCAGCAGGCTTCCCAGGACCCATGGTGTCTTCCGAAGCATGGCCTCTCTCCTCATCGCCTCGGTCTCGACAGCGGGCCTTGTGGCGGTCTCCACCGTGCTGCGTGTCTGCAATGATCGCGCAGATTCTACCGGATGGCAACCACCGAAGGCAACGCCATGTTCCTTGAAGCGGGGTGCCCGATTGTGTAAACTCGCGCCCTGAGTCGCAGCGGCAGCGTGAGGCCGCCGGGAAGCTCGTGGCGTCGAAGGTGGAGCAGGGCGCGCGGGAGCGGAGCCTGCAGGGAGGAGCGCACGGACATGGAGCGACAGGCACTCTGGCCGGAGAATGTGGCAAGGCCCATTGCCCCTTACACCCCGGGTATCCGGACAGGAGGGATGGTCTTCACCGCCGGACAGGTCGCCTTTGACAACCAGGGGTCGATCATCGGCCGGGGAGACGTCGCGGCCCAGACCCGGAAGGCGTTGGAGAACGTGAAGGCGGTGCTCGAGGCTGGCGGGGCCGCCCTGAAGGACGTGGTGAAGACCACGGTCTTCATGAAGGACATCGGGGAGTTTCAGCGGATGAACCAGGTCTATCGGGAGTTCTTCCAGGGCGTGGACCCGCTGCCGGCCCGCTCGACGATCCAGGCGAAGCTGGCGTTTGAGGATCTACTCGTGGAGGTCGAGGCGGTGGCGGTGCTCCCTTCGGCAACGCGCGCAGCCAGGGCCAGGACCGCTGGGTCGCGGAGTGCCAGGCCGGCGCGGGCGGGGCGCGCACGGACCGCCAGGAGACAGGCCTCGGGGAGGCAGGGGCGCCCGGCGCGACGGCGGACTGGCCGCTAGAGGGGCGCGGGCAGCGCACGCGCAGACACGCGCAGGGGTTGACCCGCCGCCGCCACGCGGGGTATTTTGAAGGGAAGCAGGAGGGCAGGGGCGGGATGGCGATCCTGGAGATCCTGAAATATCCGGACCCGCGGCTCCGGATGAAGGCAGAGCCGGTCAAGGAGATCACCCCGGAGATCCGGCAGTTCCTCGATGACCTGGCGGAGACCATGTACGCGGCCCCGGGCGTGGGCTTGGGCGCAACGCAGGTGGGGCGGCTCGTCCGCGCGCTGGTGATCGACACCTCCCGGGACGGGAGCAGCCCGCTCAAGTTGGTGAACCCCGAGATCACCGCCTGGGAGGGCGAGGTCACCTGGGAGGAGGGGTGCCTGAGCATCCCAGACTTCACGGAGGAGGTCCGCCGGTGGGCCAAGGTGGTGGTCCAGGGGCTGGACCCCAACGGGGAGCGGGTGGAGATCAAGGCCGAGGAGCTGCAGGCCGTCGCCCTGCAGCACGAGATCGACCACCTCGACGGCATCCTCTTCATCGACCGGCTGAGCAGCCTGAAGAAGGACATCTTCCGGCGCAAGTGGAAGAAGTACGTCGAGCAGGGGCGCAAGCCCTCCAGCTCGGACCGGTCCTCCCGGGCCTCCGGCACCCGACCGGTGCTCTGAGGGGCCGAGGGCCCGCCTCATGGCGTCCCCCGGCGAACCGCTCCGGGTGGTGTTCTGGGGGACACCCGACTTCGCGGTCCCCACGCTCAAGGTCCTCATCGCCAGCGAGCAGGTGGTCGGGGTGGTCTGTCAGCCCGACCGGCCCCAGGGCCGCGGGCGGCGCGTGCTCCCGCCGCCGGTCAAGCAGCTTGCCGTCAGGCAGGGCGTCCCGGTTCACCAGCCCCAGAAGCTCAAGGGAGACCTGCTGGCCGACGAGCTGGCCGCGCTCAAGCCTGACCTCTTCGTGGTGGCGGCTTACGGGAAGATCCTGCCCCGGGCGTACCTGGAGATTCCGGCGCACGGCTGTCTGAACGTGCACGCCTCCCTCCTGCCCAGGTACCGGGGGGCCGCGCCCATCGCATGGGCGCTGATCAACGCGGAGCGCGAGACCGGGGTCACCATCATGCAGATGGATGAGGGGATGGACACGGGCCCCATGCTCCTGGCCGAGGGGCTCCCGATCGGGCCGGAGGAAACCGCCGAGGAACTGGAGCCCCGGCTGGCAGCCCTCGGGGCCCGGCTGCTCGTTGAGGCCCTGCGCCGGCTCAAGGCGGGCCGGCTTGTCTCCCACCCCCAGCCGCACGACCAGGCCACCTATGCCCCGATGCTGAAGAAGGAGGACGGGTGGATCGACTGGTCGCGGCCGGCCCGCGAGCTGCACAACCGGGTGCGCGGGCTCTGTCCCTGGCCCACGGCCTACACCACGCTCGATGGGAAGCTGCTCAAGGTCCTGCGCAGCCGCTGCGGCGAGGCATTGGACCAGCAGGTCCCGGGCACCGTGCTCGGCGCCGGTGACGAGGGGATCTCCGTCGCGACCGGGCAGGGGACGCTGCTCCTGACCGAGGTGCAGCTCGAAGGACGCCGCCGGATGCGGGCGGCCGAATTCCTGCAGGGCCATCGCATTCCGGCGGGGATCGTGCTCGGCGCCACGCCTCGGCCCGGCGGGGGGACCTGAGCGGAATGGCCAGAAAGAGCGTGGCCCGGATCAAGTCAGCGCCTCGGGTGCTGCTTCGGCGCCGCGGCCTCCAGCCCGACCCTTCACGCCCGGGCGCGAAGCCCGCTCGTCCGGAGCCCGAGCGGGCGAGCGCGCCAGAGACGAGGCTGTCCCCGGCCGTGCCGGAGCCCACGGCGCGCTCGGTCGCCCTGGAGGTCCTGGAGCGCGTCGAGCGCGACGCCGCCTTCAGCGATCTGGCCCTGGACGCGGCCCTCGACCGCAGCGGGATGGAGGAGCGGGACCGGGCCCTCGCCACCCAGCTCGTCTACGGCGTGCTCCGCTGGCAGGGGGCCCTCGACTACGCCCTGGGCACGGTCTGCCACGAGCCCCTGGAACGGACGGCGCCCGAGGTCCGCCGCCTCCTGCGTCTGGGCGCCTACCAGCTCCTCTTCCTGGACCGGGTCCCGGCCGCGGCCGCGGTGAACGAGGCCGTCAAGCTGGCGCGGCGCGCGCACCCGGTCTGGGTGGTGAGCTTCGTGAACGCCGTGCTCCGGCGGGTGGCGCGTCACGGCCATTCGCTCCTCGTCCCCGCGCCGGACCTGGACCCGACAGCGCGCCTGACCATCGAGGGCTCGCACCCCGCATGGCTCGTGCGGCGCTGGGTGGAGGAGTGGGGCATCGACGAGACGCGGGCGCTCTGCCTGGCCAACAACGCGATCCCGCCCATCACGATTCGCTGCAACCGGCTCCGGGTGACCCGCGAGGACCTCCGCGCCGCGCTGGCGGGCGAGGGGGTGACGGCCAGCCCGACCACCTTCTCGCCGGAGGGCCTGATCGTCACAGGGGGCCCGCCCCCGATGCGGACGACCGCGTTCCAGAAGGGGTGGCTCCACGTCCAGGACGAGGCCTCGCAGCTCGTGGCCTATCTGGTGGATCCGCAGCCTGGGGAGCAGGTGCTGGACGTCTGCGCGGCGCCGGGCGGCAAGACGACTCATATGGCGCAGCTCATGGCCGACCAGGGGAGCCTCGTCGCCCTGGACAGCCACCCCGGGCGCCTGCAGGCGCTGGAGGAGACCTGTCGCCGCCTCGGGGTCACCAACGTGCAGACGGTCAAGCAGGACGCTACGGAGCCCTTCGCCCTGCCAGCCGGGGCGGGCTTCGACCGGGCGCTGGTGGACCCGCCCTGCTCGGGCCTGGGTGTGCTCCGCCGCAACCCGGAGGCGAAGTGGCGGCTCACCCCGGAGGTCCCTGGCGAGCTGCAGCCCCTGCAGGAGGCCATCCTGGAGCAGGCGGCTGGCTGGGTGCGGCGCGGCGGGCTGCTCGTCTACAGCACGTGCACCCTGGCCCGCGAGGAGAACGAAGAGGTCATCGCCCACTTTCTGGCGCGGCATCCCGAGTACCGGGTGGAGGATTTCCGGAAGACCCGGCTGCCGAGCTTCCATCTCCTGCTGGACGCGGCGGGACGGTTCCGGACATTCCCCCACCGCCACGGGATGGATGGGTTCTTCGCCGTGGGGCTGCGCCGGCAGCGGTCATAGGCGGTACGGGCGGGGGGCGCCCGGGTGGTCCGGCGCCCGGGAACGACGGGGCGGGTTGACAGACGTGCGGGGGTGAAGGGGTGAAGAAGCTGGCGCCGTCAATCCTCTCGGCGGACTTCGCGCGGCTGGGCGAGGAGATCCGGGCGGTGGAGGCCGCGGGGGCGGACCTGATCCACGTGGACGTGGCCGACGGCCACTTCGTCCCCAACATCACCGTCGGCGTCCCCGTGGTGGAGGCGATCCGCCCGATCACGGCCCTCGAGCTCGACGTGCACCTGATGATCGCCGCGCCGGAACGCTACCTTGACGCCTTCATGGACGCCGGGGGGGACATCATCACGGTGCATGCGGAGGCGGGCCCGCACGTCCACCGGCTGATCCAGCGGATCCGGGAGCGCGGCAAGAAGGCCGGGGTCTCGCTGAACCCGGGCACGCCGCTCTCCAGCCTGGACCACGTGCTCGCCGAGGTGGACCTCGTGCTGCTGATGAGCGTGAACCCGGGCTTCGGCGGCCAGCGCTTCATCCGGAGCATGCTCCCCAAGATCGCGGCCCTCCGGGAGCGCATCGACCGGGAGCGGCACCGGGCCCTGATCGAGGTGGACGGGGGGGTCAAGGTGGACAACGCCGCGGAGATCGCGCGCGCCGGGGCCGACATCCTCGTGGCCGGCTCCGCCATCTTCGGCAGCGGGGACGTCGCCGGCGCGGTCAAGCGGCTGAAGGAGGCGATCGCCCGGTAGCGCCGATCGGGGTCACGCCCGGCTGCCCGACTTGCGGGCGTTTTTGCCCACGTTTGATACACTGGCTTTCGGCGAGATATGGGACTCCGACACATGAGACAGGAGATGTTGAAGATCAAGGACGCGGCTCGTTACCTGAATGTCTCGGCCTCCACAATCTGGCGATGGGTGCGGACAGGAAAGGTCCCGTCGGTGCGCCTCGGGGGGATTCGCCGTATCCGCCGGTCAGACCTCGAGAAGCTGGCCGCCGAGGACCTGCGCCTGGAGGCCAAGCCCCCTCGGGTGGGGGACTTCCCGGTTCTCACCCGGAAGAGTGGCCTCTTCAGGCTGGTCGGGATCGGGGACAGCGGGTTCCCGGGTATCGCACAGGATCATCACCGCTACCTGGCTGAGCAGAAGTCGTGAAGGCCCAGCGTGGCTTCTTCATCGGGTCGTGCGTCCCGCTTCTGATCTATGGATGACGTCGGGCAGCTCTTCGTCGTGGGGTTCGAGGGGAAAGCGC
>JACPFL010000188.1 GCA_016183025.1 Deltaproteobacteria bacterium
ACGCCAGCGGCGCTCACACCGGGAAGTACGGGACGACCAAGCGCCACGTCCTCGCTCTCGACGCCGTACTCGCCAACGGCCAGGCCTTCCGGACGCAGCGGCTCGCCTGGGACGGCCCCGAGCTGGCCCGCCTGCGCGCGGAGCGCTCCCGTGAAGGGGAGATCTACCGCGGCGTGACGGGGCTGCTGCAGGCGCATCAGGACCGGCTCCAGGCCCGGCGCCCACGGGTCCGCAAGGACGTCTGCGGGTACAACCTCTACGAGGTCCGGGAGGACGGCGCCTTCGACCTCTCGCAGCTCCTCGTCGGCTCCGAGGGGACGCTGGCGGTGGTCACCGAGGCAACGCTCCGAATCCTGGACCTGCCAAAGGCCAAGGCCCTGGCCCTGGTGACCTTCGACCGCCTGGAGGCCGTGGGGCCGGCTGTCTGCCAGCTCCTGGAGTGGGGCGCCAGCATGATGGAGTTCGTCGAGGCGACCCTGCTCGCCATCGCGCGCAAGGGGGACCCGGCGCTCGACGCCTTCCTCCCCCGGGACCTCGAGTGCGCGCTCATCGTCGAGTTCGACGGGGCTGACCGCGGGGAGGTCGAGGAGCAGCTCCACCGCATGGAGCGCGTGCTGGTGCGCGAGCTCGGGCTCGCCTCCGCGGTGAAGCCTGCGCCGACGCCGGGCGACCAGGACCGGCTCATCAAGATGCGCAAGGCCGCGGCCTCGATCCTCAACAAGATCGAGGGCCCCCGGAAGCCCCTGGCGTTCATCGAGGATGCCACCGTGCCTCCGGCCAGGCTCGGGGAGTACCTGGACGCCCTGCCACGAGACCGAGGTCTTCATCTACGGCCACGCCGGGGACGGCAACCTCCACGTGATCCCGCTCCTGAACCTCAAGGAGGCCTCCGAGGTCCGCCGGATGCGGGCGATCGCCGAGGAGGTCCACGACCTGGTGCTGGCCCTCGGGGGGAGCATCAGCGGCGAGCACGGGGACGGGCTGGCGCGGACTCCGTACGTCCGGCGGCAGTGGGGCGACCTCTACCCGCTGCTGGAGCAGGTGAAGGCCCTGTTCGACCCCGAGGGCCTCCTCAACCCCGGCAAGATCGTCGGCCAGGACCCCGACCTCCTGGTCAAGAACCTCCGCTACGGCATGGAGTATCGGCGGATCTCGACCGGGACGCCGCTGGACGACGAGCGGTGGCAGCGGGAGATCGAGCTCTGCCACGGCTGCGGCACCTGCCGGACCTACTGCCCGGTCTCACTCGAGCTGGTCGAGGAGCCGACCACGGCCCGGCCCAAGGCCAACCTCCTGCGCGGGCTCATCTCCGGCGAGCTCCCGCTCCACTGGCTGACCTCCCCGGCATTCAAGGCGGTCATGGATTACTGCGTCAACTGCAAGCTCTGCCTGACCCGCTGCCCCACCAACGTGGACATCCCCGGGATGGCCCTGCTCGCCCGCACCCACTATGTCCAGCAGAAGGGGCTGGAGGTGGACGACTGGGTCCTCGGGCGCTCCGAGCTGGCTGGCACCCTCGGCACCCTCACGGCCCCGCTCTCCAACCTGGGCAACCGGCTCGCCCCGGTCCGGTGGCTCATGGAGAAGGTCGTGGGGATCGACCGGCGGCGGGAGCTGCCGGTCTTCGCGCGCCCGGCCTTCAAGAAGAACCAACGGCTGGGACGGCGGGGCGCCGCGCGCCGGGTCGCGTACTTCCCCGGCTGCTACGCGACCTTCAACGACCCCGATGGCGAGGCCCGCGCCACGGTGGAGGTCCTGGAGCGGAACGGCCACGAGGTGCGCATCCCTGACTGGCGCTGCTGCGGCGTCGCCATGATCACAAAAGGCGGGGTCGACGCCATCCGCGGCGACATCGACCACAACGTCCGGACCCTGGCCACCCTGGTCCGCCAGGGCTACAACGTCGTGGCCAGTGCGGCAAGCTGCGGCCTCACCCTCAAGCATGACTACCCGGAGCTCCTCAAGAGCGAGGAGGCGCGGCTCGTGGCCGCACACACCTTCGACATCCACGAGTACCTCGTGAGGCTCCGGCGGGATGGGGCGCTGGACACCGCCTTCCGCCCCATGAACCTCCGCGTGGTCTACCACAACGCCTGCCACATGGAGGCCCAGGGGATCGGCCGGGAGGTCATCGAGCTGCTCCAGCTCATCCCGGGGCTCACCATCGTCCCCATCGCCGACGGCTGCTGCGGGATCGCCGGCACCTTCGGCATGAAGTGCCGGGGGTTCGAGCTCTCCATGCGCATCGGCGGCCATCTGTTCGACGAGCTGAAGCGAGCGAAGGCCGACGTGAGCCTGACGAGCTGCGGCACGTGCAAGCTGCAGATGGAACAAGGGACCGCGCAGACGGTCCTCCACACGGTGCGCCTGCTGCAGCAGGCCTATGATACCCGGGAGCGATCCCGGTCCTCCGACACGCCCTAGCCGTCAGCCATTCCCCTTCCCAGCTCGGCCGGCAATGGTAGACTGGGGAGGCTCGACCCCCAGGACCGGATCGAGCGCGAGGCAAGGAGAGCGACCTGTGGCCGGAGCGGACTACAAGGCGAACCTGATCGTGGACCCGGACTGCAGCCTGTTCGGGCAGCTCGCGAGAACCCGGCTCGAGGAGATGGCGAGCGCGACCAGCGAGGACGTCCTGATCTGGAACGTCTTCCGCTCGCTGGACGTCCTCGGCAAGCTCGGGCTCTTCCTGCACCTGGTCGACCCGGGGCTGGAGCGCGAGCTGCCGGCCCTCATTTACTACTGGGCCCGCTGGGAGCGCTTCGGGTGGCGGCGCCCTCCCGACGTGGAGGCCGCGCTCAAGGCCATGGAGCCCGGCGCCGGCCCCCACGCGGAGCCCGACATCATCATCAGGACCGCCGGGAGCGCCGTCGTCATCGAGTGCGAACTGGGCGGTCCCGGGGAAGCGGGCCACCGCTGGCAGCAGGACCCCCGTGACGGTCCCGCTCTTCCCTCCTGGCGCGCCTTCGAGGAGAGCTTCGGGGCCCCACTCTTCCAGGCCGACTTCGGCCCTGACCAGCAACAGCGGTACGACCGGCTGGTGCGGAGCTACCTCCTCGGCCTGGGCCTGGCCCGCGAGCTGAGCCTGACCGCCTGCTACCTGGTCGCGCTCGTCAACGGGGCGAACGCGCAGGCCCGGGCAGACGGCCAGACTCTGGAGGAGGAATTCCACGCATTCCACCGCATGCTGAGGCCTGTCCTGGTCCCGCACCCCTCCCGGGTCCAGCTCCGGCTCCTCACCTGGCAGGAGCTCCGGGACCGGCTCGCCGGAGACGCCCGCTGCAAGAAGCTCCACCGCTTCCTGAGCACCCACCCGCTCCTCGCCGAGAGTCCGACATGAGATCGCCCAAGGGGTGCCCCGAAAGCGGGGAGCTCAACTGTTCGCTCCTGCCAGCCGGGGCGGGATGCGCTTACGGGATGACCATGGCCGGCGCCGGGCGCGGCTCGACGGGAGCCGGCCGGGCCCGGCTGGGCTGCCGGGTGAGCACGGCGAAGGTGATGGCGCTGATGCCCAGTCCCGTGCTGGCGAGGAAGGCCACGAGGTAGCTTCCGGTCCAGTCGAAGATCTGCCCCCCGAGATAGCCGCCGAAGCCCATCCCGAACATCGCCGCAGCGGAGAAGTAGCCGTAGATCCCGCCGAGGCTCCTGGTTCCGAAATACGTGTGGATGCTCAGGGCATAGAGGGGATACACCCCGCCGAAGCTCAGCCCTAACGCGGCAGCCAGGACAAACAGCATCCAGGACTGCCAGACCCAGGTCATCGAGAAGATGACCGCGGTCTGGATGCTCAGCACCAGGATCAGCGCCCTCCGGGGTCCCAGCCGGTCCCCGACCAGCCCCCAGAACACCCGCCCCACGGCCCCCAGCGCCCCCGTCACCGCGAGCATGAGGGCCCCCGTGGCGGGCGCGGCCCC
>JACPFL010000009.1 GCA_016183025.1 Deltaproteobacteria bacterium
CCCCTGCGACGACTTTGGCTCGGCTCCGAGCAGTCCAGGCCGGGCGGGCTAGGACCACCGGCCCGCCCGGCGCGGCCCGGGCAGGGGGCTACAGCCGGTAGAACCGGCTCGGGTTCTCGTAGAAGATCTTCCGCTTCTGCGCCGCCGTCACGTCCGCCCGCTCCATCAGCGTCTTCACCGTGTACGGATACCCGCTGTCCCAGTGCGGGTAGTCCGACGCGTACAGGATGATCTCCTCCCCCACGTGCTCCAGCACCCAGGGCAGCAGCGCCTCCTCCGGCTCGCTCGAAATGAAAATCCGCCCGCCCCGGATGTACTCGCTCGGCTTCCGCTTCAGGTGCGGCGCGTCCCCCGGCCGCTTCTCCCACTCCTCGTCCAGCCGCTCCATCCAGTACGGCACCCACGCGCACCCCGCCTCCAGAAACCCCAGCTTCAGCCGCGGGAACAGCTCCGGAATCCCCCCCACCACCGTCGAGCACATCGAGAGCATCTGCTCGAAGGAGTGCGAACAGGTGTGCACCGCCAGGAAGTTCTCCATGTGCCGCGCCACCCCGATCGACTCCCGCACCGTCGCGTGGAACGCCACCGGCAGGTCGTGCCGCTCGCAGGCCGCGTAGATCGGGTGAAACTGCGGGTCCGCCGGGTCCCGCCCCGGAATGTACGTCGGGAACATCACCCCCACCATCCCCAGCTCCGTCGCCGCCCGCTCGATCTCCTGGACCGACCAGCTCCGTCGCCGCCCGCTCGATCTCCTGGACCGACTCCTCCACGTTCTGCGGGGCGATCAGCGCCACGCCCTTGAGCTTGTGGGGCGCCGTCTTGCACCAGCCGTGCAGCCAGTCGTTGTAAGCCCGGGCCAGGGCCGCCGCGAACGGCCGCTCCCGCACCAGCCCGTTGGTGGGGTAGGCCACCATGATGTCGATCCCCTCCAGCTCGATGTCCTGCAGGGCCGTGGGGACGTCCACATTGGATTTGCCGAGCTTGCCCCCCAGGCTCCGGTCCCAGTTGTCGCGCGGGAAGAGCGGGCGGCGCTGGTACTCATCCGGGAGGTACTGCCGGTAGTCGTCGTCCTTCTCGGTGAGGTGACCATCGGCGTCAATGATCGCGTAGTCCTTCATCCTCCCCCTCCTTCTCCACGCTGCATCCCCTCCCGGCCCAAGCCGGGCCTGATCTTCCTACCACAGCGTTCCGGGCGGATCAACCCTTCATGAAGGCCCCGTGAAGGGCAGGAGATCGCCCCCCAGGGAGGGGGGACGATACACCCTCGGGAGGGGGCCGAAACGGGGCCGTCGGGGTGGCGCGCTCACAGGGCCCGGCGCAGGCACTCCGCGAGGTTCGTCGTGACGTCCGGGTCGCTGTTGATGATGAAGATCTGCTCCCCGACCTGAAACAGCTCGCGGACCATCCGGGTGACCATCAGGCGGGGCTTCCCCCCCTCATGAGCCCGTTGCTTGAGCACGTCCTCGAACATCGGCAGGATCTTGTCCTTCATCCGGAGCTGGGTGTCCTCGATGAAGATCGCCATCCGCGGGCGCAGGTCCTCGACCCGATCCAGGAAGGCGTTCACCTCACGGGGCTCGATGTGCTTCGGGGGGGAGGATTTGACTTCCACATAGACGAACGCCCCCTCCACCAGGGCCACCACGTCGTAGTCGCCTCCATGCCGGGCGTTCCGGGCCCGGATCCCCCAGGCGGTCGGCGCCCCGAACTCCCGCCGGAAGATCTGGGCCACGAACCACTCGAAGGTGTCCCCGAAGCTCTTGGCCGCCTGGTTGGCCAGCTGGTAGGCCGCGGGACCCTGGCGCCTGGCGATCTGCCAGTCGATGATCCGGTCCATGAAGTCCCGGATGGTGTGCTCCGAGCTGTAGCGCTCGAGGTCCTTCAGCGTGAAGGCGCTGGCCAGCCGGATCACATCGCGGAGGAAAAGACGGAAGGAGTAGCGCTTCATCTGCTCGTAGTACTCGGCGATCTCCTTCTCACCTCCGGCCCGCGGGAGGAGCAGGGCCTCGCGCGGGTTGGCCGAGATCAGCTCGATCCCCCGCCGCCGGAGCAGGTACCGGGCGAACTCCGCCCCCTCGCCGCTCTTCTCCTCCAGCCGCCCCACCCGCTCGGCCAGCTCCTCCACCTGCAGCCGCAGCAGGCGGAGGTCGCCGCGCTCCTCCGGCTCCGCCCGTCCCGCGCGCTCCGCCACCGTAAAGGAGAGCGGGGCCGAGGCCTTCTCCTCCCGGGCCGCCGGCCCTGCCGGTGGCGCCTCTTCCTTGGTGCCGGCTCCCCGCCGCCGGCCCCCCCGGCGTCGCGGCCGGCGCCGGCCCCCAGTGGCCGCCGCCACCTTCTCTTTCGGCTCGGCCGGGGCGCCGCCGGCGGCCTTGCCCTCTGCCGCCCGACCGCCTTCCTCCATCTCTTCGCCGCCCTCGCCCACCGGGCTCTCGGCCGGCGCGGGCTCCGAGACCTCCGTCCCGGTCCCCGCGCGCCCACGCCTGCGGCGACCTCGACTTCCTCTACGTCTCGCCATGTCTCAAGAACTCCCGGAGCTCATGCAGGGTGGGGATCGCCTGCCGCCCGCCCAGGCCACGGCACTTCATCGCCGCGGCGGCGTTGGCAAATCGCAGGATCGTCTGGAGCGCCCACCCCTTGAGCATCCCGTAGATGAACGCGCCGTGGAAGACATCCCCGGCGCCGGTGGTATCCACGCACTCCACCTTGAAGGCGGGCGCGGGAAAGAAGCGCCCACGGTAGAGTGCCAGGGCCCCGCGGACTCCCAGCGTCACGCAGACCACGCTCGGCCCGAGGCGGGCCAGCGCCCGCAGCGCCTTCGCCTCGTCGGTCACCCCACTGAGTTCCTGGGGGAACCCGGCGGCGGTGATCAGCACATCCACGCAACGCACCAGCTCCGCCGTCCCCTCCTTCACGGTCTCCGCATCGAGGACCACTGGGATGCCGCGCGCCCGGGCCCAGCGGGCCGCCTGCAGGGGCGCCGCGACGTCATGGCCGTCCAGGTGGAGGACCCGGCCAGCGCACACCTTCTCCGGGTCGAGCTCGTCCGGCCGCAGCGCCAGCCGTGCGTCGCGGTCCCAGAGGATGGTCCGATCCCCCGTGGCGCCCTCCACCAGGATCACGGCGAACTGGCTCCGCGCGCCCACCGCCACCATCACATCGGAGGCCTCCACCCCCTCTTCCACCAGGGAGGCCCGGGAGAAGCGGCCCAGGTCGTCGGAGCCGACCTTGCCGATGTACTTCGTCCGCAGCCCCAGCCGCGCACAGGTCACCAGGGCCGTGGCGACCTGCCCGCCCCCCTGCCGGGCGAACTGCAGCATTCGGAGCTTGGTGTTGGGCTCGGGGAACCGCGGGATCACACAAAGGAAATCAACGGCATTGAGCCCCAGCCCGACGACGTCGAAGGGCCTGTCTCGCGGGATTTTCAGCGCGAGCTTCACGTCCGGCCGGCCCCCCGCCGGCCCGATACACGACATCCTATCACGCGGTCCCCCGCTTTTCAAACATCGACGGGTCCCCTCGCCCCGGCTGGAAGCCCGGACCGGGTGGTGCCCCCGAGTCGCAGGGCATAGAGGCACGGGTGCCGCAGAAACGGGGAAGGGCTCACAGCGCGGGAGGGGCGCGGGAGAACCGGGCCAGCGCTCAGTGTGGGGCGGTCCGGGTCTCCAGCCCCTTTTCGACGTCGAAGCTCGTCTGGCAGAACGGACAGATGAGGTCCACGCCCGCATACCGTAGCTCCGTGTCACAGTAGAAGCGCCCCTTGCACTTCGGGCAGCGGACCCAGAAGATCTCGGTCATCCTGCTCCCCTGCTCGGGCCGACCGGCGCCACCGCCGGCCCAGCCATACCTGCTAGGTGAGGAAGTCCTCAAGCTTGACCCGGGCCAGCGCCGCCTCGGGCACCTTGATGCGCTCGGGGAAGGGGACATCCAGGGGTCGGGTGGCGTCAATGATGACCTTGCGGTGCCCCAGGGCCGTGGTGAACAGGTTGAAGACGTTCTCGACCACGTCGACGTCCCGCGCCGGGTTCACGCAGGTGATGAGCGCGTAGACCACCTCCCGTTCCTTGAACACGTCGATATCATCGTCCACGATGACCGCCCATTGGAGCAGGGGCGAGTTCAGCAGGGCAGCCATCCCCAAGGTCTTCGCCACGCCCTCCCGGCGCTTCTTGACGGAGATGTAGCAGGCGAAACGGCCGCACCCCGACACCGGCAGGTGCACGGCCGTCACGTGGGGATAGATCTTCTTCAGGGCGTTGAAGAGGCTCCCCTCCTTGGGGATCGTGCCGAGGATCCAGTGCCCGAGGTGCCCCGAGAAGATCCCCTGGAACAGGGCGTTCTCGCGGTAGGTGACCGCCTTCACGTCCAGCACGGGCATCAGCCACTGCGGCTGATAGTGGCCCGTGACCTCACCGAAGGGGTTGCAGATCTCCCGGACCCCGGGGGGGAGCAGTCCCTCGATGACGATCTCCGCATCGGCGGGCACCAGGAAATCCTTCCCCCAGGTCTCCGACGGTGTCAGGCGGACCGGCTCGCCCAGGTACGAGCCGATCGTCTCGTAGTCGTCATTGCCGAACTCGGTCAGGGCCAGCGAGCCCAACAGGAAGGCGGGGTGGTGCCCCAGGATGGTCACGAACGGGGCGGGCTGTTTGCGCTCTTCGTACTTCTCGAAGATCCGCCTCAGGTGCGGCAGCTCGATGGAGGCCACCATGCGCCTCGGCTGCTTGTACATGCACTTGACGAAGGTGACATCGTAGAAGCCCTCATCGGGGTCCCGCATGATGCAGGGCATGGTCGTGTAGCAGCCGAGGTCCATGTGGTGGAGGCGGGGGATGGGAAACTTGCGGAGGTCGATCCGGGCCCCCTTCTCGATGACCTCCTTCACCGGGGCACGGTCCTCCGACATCACCTTGGGGTCCACCCGGCGTTGCTCCCGCCGCGCGAACTCCAGGCTCATCTCCAGCCGGCTCCGCTCCGGGGGCAGCCCCAGCGCCAGGGCACAGCGCTCCCGTGAGGCGAAGAGATTCATCACGAGCGGGAACGCCGAGTCCTTATCGAGCAGGTTCTTCGGGTTGTGGAAGACGGTGATGGGGAAGCGGCCCTGGTCCTCCAGATGTTTGAGGAGGGCGCTCACCTCCCACATGTGGGGGCGGATGGGTTTCTTGACGTCCAGGAGCTCGCGGGGAAACTCCCGGCGGATGCGGGTCAAAAAGCTGCCGAGGTCCTTGGGCATCGCTCCTTACCCCCTCCGTCCGGCCCCCCCGCGGGGCCTGCGGCACCTCACGCCCCCCCCGCCGGGGGCCCCGCGCCCCCGTCCTGCCTCGTCATCCCGCCCGCGCCAGGCGGGCTCAGCTCTTCTTAGAAGTCACGGTGAAGAACGGCGAGAACACTGGCTCCACCGTTCCGGTCCCGCACGCCGGGCAGGTCGGTTTCGCCCCTGCCCGCTCTGAGATCAGGAGTGAGACCGTGAAGACCTTCTGACAGGTTCCGCACCGGAACTCATAGCTGGCCATGGCTCCCTCCCCTTGGCAACGCCCTCCGGGGGGTAGCGGGAGCTGGCACCGGGCGGCTATGAGGGTGACACGGGCGTCTCCGGCGACCGCTTGATCACTGTGACTTCAGGCGACTTGGGCGCCTCGACCGTAGGACGCACACCCGCTTCCGCATGTCCCCGCGCGCGGGGGCGGTGGTGCTTCTGGGCCTGGAAGGCCCGCTCCCGTGCCTTGCGGACCTTCGCCTTCCGCTTCCGCCGCCGCCGGATCTCCCGGTCTCGCTCACGCATCGCCCGTCAACTCCTGTGCCCCCGGCTGACCCCTATCGTGAACGCGTCACCGCGTTCACCTCTAGGGTTTTACCTCCAAAACCCCTTGCTGCGCAATAGGTTTCCCCTCTCCCCCACCCCGCCGCTCTCCGGACTTCCTGGGGTTATTGTCTCGGCCGGTTGCTAGGAAAGCCAGTAAAACTAGTGAGTTGGGGCCAGCCAGGCTCCAGGTGAGGAGGTCGCCCCCTGCCTGCCCCGCAGAGCCGCCGGTGGGCGCCCCCTTCAGGGCAGCTCGACGAACTTCCCGTTCTTGACCTGCCAGACCACGTAGGGCGACACCTTCACGTCCCCCTTGCGGTCGAACTCGATCGGCCCCAGCGCCGTCCGCCAGCTCGTCTTCCGGATGTGGTCGGCCAGCTTCCGGGATGGTCGCGGCGACGTAGCTGTAGATCGTGTACGCCCCCACGTCCCGCCCGTACTTCTCCTGGTGGCGCCGGATCACGCTCTGGGCCTCCTTGATCCGCTTCTGGTCCGGCGTGAACGTGATGTACGCCCCCTCCGCTGCCGGCCCCGCGATCTTGATGTACTCCTCTGTCCACACCCCGTCGCCGCTCACGAACGCCGCCTTCAGCCCCAGCGCCCGCATCTGCTTGGAGAGCAGGGTGGCCTCCGGGTAGATCCCCCCAAAGAACAGGACCTGGGGGTCCTTCCCCTTCAGGGCTGTGAGCACGGCCGTGTAGTCCTTGTCCCCCTGGGTGACCCCGCCGTAGGAGACCGGGGTGACCTTCTGGGCCTTGATGGCCTTCGCGAACTCGTCGGCCAGCCCCTGGCCATACGTCGTCTTGTCATGGAGCACGGCCACCCGTTTGGCCTTCAGCTTCTGCACCACGAAGTCCGCTGCCACCTTCCCCTGCTGGTCGTCCCGCCCGCACACCCGGAACACGTTCCACAGCCCCCGCTCCGTGTACTGCGGGTTCGTCGAAGCCGGGGTGATCTGTACCAGCCCCCCCTCGTGGTACACCGTCGAGGCCGGGATCGACACGCTGCTGTGGAAGTGCCCGATGACCCCGGCCACCCCGGCGCTCACGAATTGTTGCGCGATGGCCACCCCCTGCTTCGGGTCGCGCTGGTCATCGCCCCAGAGGATCTCGATCTTC
>JACPFL010000196.1 GCA_016183025.1 Deltaproteobacteria bacterium
CGCCGGCCGAGTCGCGGGCGTACTCGAAGCGCAACAGCAGGTGCGGGTCCTGCAGTTCGAAGATCTCCGGGTCCTGAGCCGTGATCCCGCCTCCCCGCATCGGGATGCCGATGTGGTCACAGCCGTCGGCCCCTTCGGTCCCGCCCGATCCCCCCTTCATGCTGATGAACAGGATGTCCACGTAGGGCTTGTGCCGGCGCGGGTCGCGCCCGGTGACCGTGAAGCCGAGCATTCGGTTCCAGGCAGCCGTCACCTTGTGGGGGATGGCCTGCGAGAGCGCGCTGAGCAGGGCCTCCGAGTGCGGGTCGGTGAGGTGGTTGCCGAAGGTCGTGGCCGCCGGGAACCGCGCGTTCAGGACGGTGCCCTCCGGGATGTGGATGGAGAGCGGCCGCAGCATCCCTTCGTTGTGAGGGATCTGGGGGTTCACGTGCATCAGGAACGTGGCGAGCAGGGCGGAGACGCTGGCGTTGTGAGAGGCATTGGTGAACCCGGGCGCCTGGGGGTCGGTCCCCGTGTAGTCGAAGCGGATCTCGCCCCCGCGCACCGTGACCGCGACCTGGAGGCGATACTTCGACCCCTCGGTCACCCCGTCGTAGTAGAAGTACGTCGAGCCGGTGTAGGTGCCGTCGGGGATCGCCTCGATCTCGCTCCGCATCATCCGCTCGGTGGAGTCGAGCAGGTGCTCCACATGGTCGAGGTAGCGCTGGAGCCCCATCTGGGCGACGAGCTGCTGCATCCCGCGCTCGCCGACCGTGGCGGCCCCGATCTCGGCCCGGATATCGTCCTCCACGATCCGGAAGCGGATGTTGGCGAAGATGAGGTCCCAGACATCGCGCCGGAGCCTGCCCCGTTCGGAGACCTTGATCGGGGGGATGCGCAGCCCCTCCTGCCAGACCTCCCGGGCGTTGGGGTTGTAGCCGCCGGCCTGGGCCCCGCCGATGTCGGCCTGGTGACCCTTGGCCGCGGCCCAGGCCACCAGGCGGTCGTCGACGAAGATGGGCTTGAACACGGCCACGTCCGGGAGCTGCCCCCCCTGGGAGAAGACGTCGTTGTGGAGGATGACGTCGCCCGGATAGATCTCGTCTCCGTAGTACTTGACGATGTACTGGCAGGCGGGCTGGAGCGCGAAGGCCAGGATGGGGGTGTACTCGCACTGCTCGAGCATCCGCCCCTGCGCGTCGTACAGGCCGGTCACGCAGTCCCGGGCCTCGTTCAGGATCGGGGAGCGGGTCGTGCGGAGCAGGGTGATCCCCATCTGCTCCGCGATGGACTTCAGGCGGCGGTGCAGCACCGACACCAGGATCGGGTCAATCGCGGCCATAGGCCAGGCGCTCCTCGAACTCCGCTGCTCGGGCGGTGAGGTAGAGGGCATAGTTCCCGTACCGGTCGCAGGCCAGGGTGAACTCCGGGGGGATGAAGACGGTGGTCGTCGGTTGCTCGACCAGGGCCGGGCCAGGGACCCGATGGCCAGAGCCGAGGCGCTCCCCATCGTACACCGGCACCTCGGCAAAGCGACGGCCGGCCGGGAGGTAGGCCGGGCGGCGTCCCTTTTGGGTGCTCTCCAGAGGTGCCGGGGGTCGCGCGTCAGCATCCGGCACCGCGTAGCCGTAGAGCCGGTCGTGCTCCTGGTGGAAGCGGGCAACCACCGCGGGCAGCCGGCTCTCCTCCACCTCGGCCTGCTCGACCGGGACGAGCACTTCGTGGAACTGACCGATGTAGCGCATGTCACAGGCATACCGGACCATGACCTTGTCGCCGGTCACACCCTCGGCCAGCAGCAGCCGCCGCCCGGCCGCCTCCATCTCCTGATAGGGCTTGAGCAGCCGTCCCGGGTCCGCCTGGGCCACGGGGACGTAGCAGGTGGTCACGTAATCATGCTTGAGGTCTGTCAGGAGCATCCCCACGGCGCAGAGGATGGAGGACTGCCGGGGGATGAGGATGAGCGGCATCCCCAGCTCCAGGGCGAGCATCCCGGCGTGCACCGGCCCCGCGCCGCCCCCCACCACCAGGGGGAACTGGCGCGGGTCGAGGCCACGCTTCACCGAGACCTCCTCGATCCCGGTCGCCATGTTCACGTTGATGACCCGGTACATGCCCGCCGCGGCCTCTACCACGTCGAGCCCCAGCGGGGAGGCGATATGGGCCTGGATGGCCTGCTCGGCCCGCCCCCGGTGCAGGCGCATCCGGCCGCCGAAGAAGGCGTTGGGGTCGAGGTACCCCAGGAGCAGATCAGCGTCCGTGCAGGTGGGCCGGGTTCCCCCCTGCCCGTAGCAGGCCGGTCCCGGCATGGCCCCGGCGCTCTGGGGCCCCACGCGGAGCAGCCCGCCCTCATCGAGCCATGCAGTGCTCCCGCCGCCGGCCCCGATGGTGTGGATGGCCAGCATGGGCAGGGCGATGAGGTAGCCGGCGATCCGGCCATCGGTGACCAGCAGGGGGACCCCGTCCTTCACGAGGGAGGCGTCGAAGCTCGTCCCGCCCATGTCCACCGTGATGCAGTCGGAGAACCCGGCCAGGCGGGCATAGGTCAGGCCGGCCACGGGTCCGGCCGCCGGCCCGGAGAGCAGGGTGGAGGCGGCCCGGGCCATGGCGTCCTCTGGGGAGGTGACGCCGCCGTTGGACTGCATGATGAGCAGGACTCCGCGGAAACCGGCGCCCCGCAGGCGCTCGGCGAGCTGGCGGAGGTAGGCGCTGAGGATGGGGCCCACGTAGGAGTTGAGGACCGCCGTGGAGACCCGGTCGTACAGGCGGACCTGCGAGAGCAGCTCATGCGAGACGGTGAGGTAGAGGTCCGGACAAAGCCGCCGGACGACCTCACGGGCCTGGCTCTCGTGGGCGCCGTTGGCATAGGCGTGCATGAAGCAGACCGTGACCGCCTGGACCTGGTGCTGACCGAAGCGCTCCAGGCCGGCCGCGACATCGGGCTCGCACAGCGGGGTCAGGACCTCCCCTTTCCAGTCTATCCGCTCCTCCACCGGATGACGCAGGTGAGCCGGGACCAGCGGGGGAGGGGGGAGGGCCTTGTTGTTGTACTGTTCCTCGCGTGTGCCCCGGCGCATCTGGAGGATGTCCCGGAACCCTTTCGTCGTGAGCAGCCCCACGCGGGCGCCGGAGCCGGTCAGCACGGCATTCGTCGTGACGGTCGTGCCGTGAACGACGAGGGCGACCTCCCGGAGGAACGCCTCCAGAGCGAGGCCCTCGCGGCGGGCCAGCTCACGCAGGCCAGACAGCACCCCCTCGGAGAGTTCCCCGGTAGTGGTAGGGACCTTGGACAGGGTGTGGTGGCCCTGGCCGTCCAGGAGCAGGAAGTCGGTGAAGGTGCCGCCGACGTCGATCCCGATGCGATACGGGCCGCTCATCGGTAGCGCCACCAGACGCCGACATGCCGGGCAAGGGCGCGCTCGTACGCCCGCCGGGCCAGGACGATATCCGTCGTCCCGATGCCGCCGGTGACCACGGCGATGCGCTCGTCCGGCCGCTCCCGCCCGGGTTTTCTCCCGAGGACGATCTCCGCCAGCTCCCCGGCGATGGGGACCGGACCGTGGCCAGGCATCCGCTCCAGACGGGCGGTGAAGTGCTGGGAGTCCTCGACGATTAGACGATCCACCCCGCGTAGCCCCTCTCGACCCATCTCGCGGCCGGCCGCGAGCGGGCAGGCCAGGCTCCCGGGCTTGAGCCAGCGCGCCGAGATGAAGGGGGCCTCGAACTCGGTGGGGGAGGAGACCAGGACGTCCGCCGCTTCCACGGCAGCCTGGACGGAGGCGGCCGGCGTGATCACCAGCTCCAGGCAACGGGCCATCTCCTCGATGAAGGCGCGCACATGCGAGTCGTGTCTGGCGTAGGCCCTCACCTCCCGGAGCCGGGGGAGGACCTCACGAAAGGTCAGGAGCGAGGCGCGGCCGAGTCCGCCGACGCCGATCAGTGTCAGGGTCTCGGCGTCGGGCCGGGCCAGGTGCCGGGCGGCCAAGGCATTGACGGCGGCGGTGCGGGCATAGGTCACCCACATCCCGTCCATCACGCAGACCGGGTGTCCGGTGTCGGGCTCGTTCAGGATAAGGAGCCCCGTGGAATGCGGCAGACCCCGCGGCAGGTTCTGGGGGAAGTAGGCCACCCACTTCACCCCGGCCCCCTCCTGTCCCACGCAGGCCGTCATGGCGTGGAAGAAGGCCTCCGGGGTCGCGGCGTGGGGGTGCAGGCCGGGGGCCGGCGAGTAACAGGCCTGGCCGGCCCCCTGGAGGCGTACGGCCTCTTCGGCCGCGTCGATCCAGTCAGATGGCTGGAGCCCCAGCCCCTCGAGGTCCGCGCGGCCGAGACAGAGCAGCTCCTCGGGGACGGGCACCGGGCGCCTGGCCTCTACGGCACCCGGACAGGGAGGAACCGGGTGTCGATGATCTCGGAGACCTTCGGGGCCCGCGGCACGATCTTCAGGTCCACGGCCGCCTGGGCGATCACCTCCAGCCCCTTCATGTTCAGCGTGCCGTCGTTGGAGAGGTTCTCGATGTCGAAGTCGTAGGTCTTCCTGGCGACGTTCTCGGAGATCGTCAGCTTCACGGCCAGGTCCTTGATCGTCTTGTCTTTGTTCTGCTTCATCCATCGGATGGTCTCGTACCACCCCTCCAGGAATCGCTTCACGGCATCGGGCTTGTCTTTGAGCAGATCGTTCCGGGCAACGATGACCTCGAACTCGAAGTCCTTGATGATCTCGCCGAAGCTCAGGAGGACCTTGCCCTCGCCTTTCTCCTCGAGCTCCATGCCGCCCTCGTAGGACCAGACGAAGCCGTCGCTCTGCTTGCGCTTCATGGCGGCGACCTGCTCGGTGAAGCCGCCCAGGGGGATCCCCTTGATCCCGCCCACGCCCCAGCCCATGTGGGCGCTCATGGTCCGCACGAGCCAGTCGGTCAGGGCCCCGTGGGTAGTGAAGCCGATGGTCTTCCCCCTGAGGTCCTCCCAGCGGCGAATCCCGGCATCCGGCCGGACGATGAGGACCATCAGGTTGGGCTTCGAGCCGATGCTGGCCACGACCTTGATCGGCTGCCCCTTGGCGATGAACCCGGCCGAGGCCGCGCCCGAGGAGAGGCCGATCTGGACGCTCCCGGCCAGAATGGCCTGCTGCATGGCCGCATCGCCTCGGAACGTCGAGACAGTCACGTCCAGGTTCCGCTTCTTCCAGACCCCGAGGTCGACACCCAAGTATGCGGGGTAGAACTCGAAGGTCTTCGCCACGGCCAGCCCCAGGCTGATCTTGTCGGGCTGCTGGGCACGGGCAGCCAACGTCGGCACGAGCAGGACAGCGACGGCAATGCAGAAGGCGATCCAGTATCCCTTCTTCATGGGTCCCTCCTGGCGGCTCACGCCGCGTAGCATCTCAAAGTCGCCGCCACGGGCCCGACCACCCCGCGGCCGGCCCGAAGGCACATTGCTTGTAGCATGGGGTGGGTCAGCGGATCAAGGCCGGCGCTGCCCTGTCGTCGGGCGCGGGTTCCTGCCCCGGCGCGCGAGCTTCGCGTCAGGAGA
>JACPFL010000192.1 GCA_016183025.1 Deltaproteobacteria bacterium
CCGCCAGGGCCAGCGGCGCGGGTACACGACCGTGAAGAGCGCCCTGCTGGAATGGTCCCGGCTCCGGGCTCGCCCGCCGGTCAGCTACACCGTGCCGCTGCGGGACGTGACCCTGCGCGTGGAGCAGGGCCAGACCTTCGGGATCATCGGCCGGAACGGCTCGGGCAAGAGCACGCTCCTGAAGCTCCTGGCCGGGATCTACCGGCCCGACGCGGGCAGGGTCGTGGTCCGCGGCCGGATCTCGGCCCTGATCGAGCTGGGGGCGGGCTTTCACCCCGAGTTCAGCGGCCGGGAGAACATCGTGCTCAACGGGGTGATCCTGGGCCTCACCCAGCGGGAGATCCGCGCCAAGGTGGACGAGATCGTGCAGTTCGCGGAGCTGGAGGAGGCCATCGAGGAGCCGGTCCGGACCTACTCCTCGGGGATGTACATGCGGCTGGGCTTCTCCATCGCCGTCAACGTGAACCCCGACGTGCTGCTCGTCGACGAGGTGCTGAGCGTGGGGGACGAGGGGTTCGTGAGGAAGTGCCGGGCCCGCATCGACGAGTTCCGCCGCCACCGCAAGACCATCATCCTGGTGAGCCATGACCTCGGCGAGGTGGAGCGGCTGTGCGACCAGGTGCTGTGGCTGCATGACGGCCGCGTGATGGGCATGGACTTCCCCCGGAAGATCATCGACCGGTACCGGGCCTACCTGGCGGAGCGCGAGGAGGCGGAGCTGCGGGAGGAGTCCCGGGCGGCGGCCGCTGCGGCCGAGCCGACCGCGCCGGCCGAGCCGACCGCGCCGGCCGAGCCGTCCGCGCCGGAGGAAGGCGAGAAGCAGCGCCGGTGGGGGAACGGCCGGATCGAGATCACGCAGGTGACCCTGCGGGACGCGCAGGGACGGGAGCGGTATGTCTACGATGTGGGCGATTCCCTGACCATCGTCATGCGCTACCGGGTCCACCGGCCTACCGAGGACGTCGTGTTCGGCATCGGAATCTTCCGGCGGGACGGGATCTCCTGCTACGGGACGAACACCGAGATCGAAGGGATCGCCTGCCCTCCGCTCGGCGCGGAAGGCGAGGTGCGCCTCGAGATCGGGCGACTGGACCTCCTGGCGGGGTGGTATGACCTGGACGTGGCGGTGCATGCCCGGGACGGCACGCCGTATGAGTACCAGAGCCGGCTGTACTCCTTCGGCCTGAACACGCGGATCAAGGATGTGGGGATCTTCCGGCCGCCCCACCGGTGGATCTTCTCGGACGCGGATGGAGTCACGGTGGCGGAGGGCCCCCTGTGCGGGTCGGGTTCGATGCCCGAGTCCTAGGCCCGGAGGCCGGCGGGATCGGGCGCTATGCGCGGGGCCTGATCGGAGCCCTGGCCGCCCAAGCCGAGACGGAGCGGCTGGATTTCGAGTGCTGGCTCTTCGGCCCGAGTGCCCCACTCGGGGAGCTGGCCCGATCCCGAGTCAAGGTCGAGCCCCGGTGGGGGCAGGTCCGGAGCGGCGTTCTCCGGGCGCTGTGGTGCCTGCCGTGGAGCCTTCGTGCCCGGCGGGTAGAGGTCTTCCACGGGTTGGACCATGTCGGGCTTCCCGTTGCCACCGGGAAGGCCCGAGGGGTCCTGACCGTGCACGACCTGATCCCCCTGCGCCTCCCGGAGCTGGTGACCCCGAGGTTTCGCACGGTGGCCCGCCTCTTCTTCCGCCGGGCCGTCAGGCGGGCGGATGCGATCATCGCGGTGTCGGAACGGACCCGGGCGGACCTGGTCGAGCAGCTCGCCGTCCCGGCGGGAAAGATCACCGTGATCCCCGAGGGGGTCGATCCGCGCTTCGGGTCCGGGGAACAGCCCCGGGGTCGCGAGAGGATCCGCCTCAGGTACGGGATCACCGGCGACTACCTCCTCTTCGTCGGGACGCTGGAGCCGAAGAAGAACCTGGAGGGGCTGCTGCGGGCCTATGCGGCGGCACGCCAGGAGACAGGCGGGGCGGTTCCCCGGCTGGTCATCGCCGGGAAGACCGGGTGGATGTGCGAGGGGATCTTCCGAACCGTGACGGCGCTGGATCTGGAACAGGCCGTGCTGTTCCCGGGGTTCGTGGAGGAGGCCGACCTGCCCGACCTCTACCGCGGCGCGCTGGGCTTCGTCTTCCCGTCGCTCTACGAAGGGTTCGGGCTGCCGGTCCTGGAGGCCATGGCCTGCGGCACCCCGGTCATCACGTCCACACGGGGGGCCCTGCCCGAGGTCGCAGGCGGGGCGGCCCTGGTCGTGGACCCGGAGGGCCCGGGGGAGCTGGCCGCGGCGATCTTGCGGGTCGTGCACGACGCTGCTCTGCGGGAGGAGCTGCGGCAGAAGGGGCTCGCGCGCGCCTGCGGCTACTCCTGGGAGGCGGCTGCCCGCCAGACGTTGAAGCTCTACCAGGAGCTCGCGTGATGCGGGTCGTGCTGGACGCACGGATGTGGGAGCACTCGGGGATCGGCCGGTACATCCGCGGGCTGGCGGCCTGGCTCCCCAAGGTGGCCCCTGAGCTCCAGCTCGAGCTGGCCGGCGCGCCGGCGCGCCTGGCGACGCTGATCGAGCAGGTGCCGGCTGACCGGCTCCGCGTCCGGGCCTACCGGGCCCCCATCTATGGCCTGCGCGAGCAGCTCGAGGGGAGCCTGCGCCTGGGGCTCGCCGGCGGCCTGATCCATGTCCCGCATTACAACGCCCCCTGGCTCCTTGGCCGCCGCAGCGTGGTCACCGTGCACGACCTCATCCAGTTCAGCCATGGCGTGGCTTCTGCGTGGAAGCGCCGGGCCGGATTTGCCTTGCTCCGGCGCGCCGTGCGCCGCGCCGGGGCCGTCATCAGCGTCTCGCACGCCACGGCCGCGGCCCTCCGGGCGGCGGCCCCTGGCCTGGAGGGGAAACTCGAGGTCATCCCCCTGGGCGTGGACCATCCCTTCGACGTCAAGCCCCGGGCAGAGGTGGAGCAGTTCCTGGCACGCCGCAGGCTCTCCCGCTACCTCCTCTTCGTCGGGAACCGCAAGCCGCACAAGAACCTGCCTGTCCTGCTCCAGGCGTTCGCCCGCCTGCGCCACCAGGCCCCGGACGTGGAGCTCGTCATCGTGGGGCGGAGATTCCAGCCGGACGACGTGGTGGCCCGAGCCGTCGGCAACGGGGTGCCAGGCGTGCGGGACGCCGGCGTGGTCGAGGAGGAGGAGCTGGCCCGGTATTACAACGGCGCCCTCGCATTGGTCATCCCGTCGCGGGTCGAGGGGTTCGGGCTGCCGGTCCTGGAGGCCATGGCCTGCGGGTGCCCGGTGGTCATCTCGCGGGTGCCAGCGCTCCTGGAGGTGGCCGGGGAGGCTGCCCGAGCCGTCACGCCGGATGACCCTGAGGCGCTCGCGGAGAGCCTGCAGGGCCTGTGCGCCAACCCCCGGCTCCGGGAGGCGCTCCGGGAGCAGGGGCTTGCCCGGGCGAGCCGGTTCTCGTGGGAGCAGACCGCCAAGGACACCCTCGCGGTCTACCGCCGCGTCTGGAGGGGGCGGGCGTGAGGGTCGCGCTCATCCATGATTGGCTCACGGGCATGCGGGGGGGCGAGCGTTGCCTGGAGGTCCTCTGCGAGCTCTACCCCCACGCCGACGTGTACACGTTGCTCCACCTCCCGGGCCGGGTCTCCTGGAGCATCGAGAAGATGGCGATCCGGACCTCCTTCGTCCAGCGTCTCCCCCGCGTGGCCAGCCTCTACCGCTACTATCTCCCGCTCTACCCGCTGGCCATCGAGAGCTTCGACCTCACGGGCTACGACCTGGTGCTCAGCTCTAGCCACTGCGTGGCGAAGGGGGTCCTGACCCCTCCGGGGACCTGTCACATCGCCTACATCCACACCCCGATGCGGTACATCTGGGAGGAGTTTCGCAGCTATTTCGGCCGCCGCCAGCACGGATGGCTGGGGCGGGGGGTCGCGCAGCTCCTCGCCCACTACCTCCGGCTCTGGGACGTGGGCTCCGCCTACCGCCCCGACTACCTCATCGCCAATTCCCATCACGTGGCCGGCCGGATCCGGAAGTACTACGGGCGTGAGGCCGTGGTCATCCACCCCCCGGTGGACACCCGTTTTTTCGTCCCTGGTGACCGCGAGGACGAGTATTATCTCCTGGTGAGCGCCTTCGCCCCGTACAAGCGGGTGGACCTGGCCATCGAGGCCTTCAAGGCCCTCCGGCTGCCACTGAAGGTGGTGGGGGAAGGGCAGGAGCGGAAGCGCCTGACGCGCCTGGCCGGAGGGCCCGTGGAGCTGCTCGGCTGGGTGGACGACCACGAGCTTGCTGAGCTGTACGCCGGCTGCCGGGCCCTGGTCTTCCCGGGGCTGGAGGACTTCGGCCTGACCCCTCTGGAGGCCCAGGCCTGCGGCCGCCCGGTCATCGCCTATGGATTCGGGGGCGTCCGCGAGAGTGTGGTGCCCCTGAACCTGGGCGGGGAGGAGTCCGGGGCAGTGGCGGGAGAGGCGGCCTCGCAGGGGGCCGGGGGGCCTGGGCGCAGGGCGGCGCCCACCGGCGTGTTCTTCTACGAGGCGGTCCCGGAGGCGCTGGCCCGGGCTGTCCGCGCCTTCGAGCAGCACCGCGACCGGTTTGATCCGGCCGCCATCCGGGCGCACGCGCTCCAGTTCGACCGGGCCGTCTTCAAGGAGCGGATGCAGGCCTTCATCGAGGCCTCGTACAACGCGCACCGGGTCAGGGAGGCCCGGCCATGCTGAAGGAGCACAGCCGCTTCTTCGCGACGCTCGTCCTGATCCTGGACGGCACGATCCTGGTCGCGGCGTGGCTCCTGGCCTATTACCTCCGGTTCCACCTCGCGATCATCCCCGTCACCAAGGGGGTGCCGGGGCTGGACAAGTACCTTGTGGTCCTCCCCGGGCTCCTCGTGATCTGGGGCCTGGTGCTCCGGTCCCACGGCCTGTACCAGTCCAAGCGGACCGCGAGCCTGCTGGACGAGGCCTGGGACCTGGCCCGGGCGTCATCCGTGGCCCTGGTCATCTTCATCGCCCTGAGCTTCTTTTTCCGCCACTACGAGCTCTCCCGCGTGGTGCTCGCCTACTTCTGGGCCCTCAGCACCGGCGGGCTGATCAGCTCCCGCCTGATCTTCCGGACGGGCCTGGGCTACCTGCGGGGACGGGGGTTCAACCTCCGCCACGTCCTCATCCTCGGGACCGAGGCGCTGGGCCAGCGGGTGCTCGAGAAGTTCCGGGCGCACCCGCAACTGGGGCTGAACGTCATGGGGTTCCTGAGCGGCAGTCGGGGCGAGGTCGGGCGGGCGGTGGCCGGGGTGCCGGTCCTGGGCGTGTACGCCGACCTGCCGGGGGTCCTGCGGGCGCGCGCGGTGGACCAGGTGATCCTGGCCCTGCCGCTGCACGCCCTGGGGTCGCTCGGGGAGATCCTGAAGTCCATCGAGGACGAGATGGTGGAGATCCGGGTCGTCCCGGACCTCCTGCAGTTCGTGACGCTGCGCGGGGGCGTGGAGGAGTTCGACGGGCTGCCGTTCGTGGGGTTGCAGCAGTCGCCCCTGCACGGCTGGAACCGGGTGCTCAAGCGGGCCACGGACATCACGCTCTCCGCCCTGGCCCTGCTCGTGATGGCGCCGCTCATCGCCGCGATCGCCCTGGCCATCAAGCTGACCTCCCGGGGGCCGGTCTTCTTCCGGCAGGAGCGGATGGGGCTGGACGGGAAGGTCTTCCAGATGCTGAAGTTCCGCACCATGCCGGTGGACGCCGAGGCGGAGACGGGCCCTGTCTGGGCCGTCCCGCACGACCCCCGCCGCACGGCCCTGGGCCGGTGGCTCCGGCGGCTGAGCCTGGACGAGCTCCCCCAGCTCTGGAACGTCCTCCGGGGGGACATGAGCCTGGTGGGGCCCCGCCCCGAGCGCCCGGTCTTCATCGAGCAGTTCAGGGGGTCCGTGCCGCGCTACATGCTGCGGCACACGATGAAGGCGGGGATCACCGGCTGGGCCCAGGTGAACGGCTGGCGGGGGCAGACCTCGCTGGAGAAGCGGATCGAGTACGACCTGTACTACATCGAGCACTGGTCGCTCGGGTTCGACCTGAAGATCCTCGCCCTGACGCTGGTGCGGGGGCTCTTCAGCCGGAACGCGTACTAGCCGGGGAGGGGCGCGGGGCGTGAACATCTGCGTGGTCGGCGTGGGGTACGTGGGGCTGGTCACCGGGGCCTGCTTCGCCGAGTTCGGGCTGAAGGTGAGCTGCGTGGACCAGGACGCGGACAAGATCCGTCGGCTCGAGGCCGGGCAGCTCCCGCTCTTTGAGCCGGGGCTGGAGGAGCTGGTCCTGAAGAACCAGAAGGAGGGGCGTCTGGCCTTCACCACCGACATCCGGAAGGCCGTGGAGGGGGCCCTGGTCGTCTTCATCGCCGTGGGGACCCCGGCGGCCGAGGACGGGAGCCCGGACCTGACCTACATCCGGGAGGTGGCGCGCTCCATCGGCGAGACCATGAACGGCTACAAGGTGATCGCCACGAAGAGCACCGTCCCGGTGGGGACGGGCAAGCTCATCGGGCGGATCATCGAGGAGCACCAGCGGGAGCGGTGCCCCTTCGACGTGGTCTCGAACCCGGAGTTCCTGCGGGAGGGGTCGGCCATCGAGGACTTCATGCGCCCGGACCGGGTGGTGATCGGGGCGTCGAGCGAGCAGGCCATCGCCATCCTGCGGGACCTCTACAGCCCCCTGTTCCTGATCGAGACCCCGTTCGTCATCACCAACGTCGAGACCGCCGAGATGATCAAGTACGCCTCCAACACCTTCCTGGCGACCAAGATCTCCTTCATCAACGAGATGGCCAACCTGTGCGAGCGGGTCGGGGCGGACGTGCACGTGGTGGCCAGGGGGATGGGGCTCGATGGACGGATCGGCCCCAAGTTCCTGCACCCCGGGCCCGGCTACGGGGGGTCCTGCTTCCCCAAGGACACCCAGGCCATCCTGCAGATCGCCAAGGAGCACGGCTACGAGTTCCGGATCGTCCAGGCCGTGATCGAGGTAAACGACCGGCAGCGGGCCCTGATGCTGGAGAAGATCCGGAAGGCCGCGGGCGGCGTGGCGGGGAAGCGGCTGGCCGTGCTGGGCCTGACCTTCAAGCCCAACACGAGCGACCTCCGGGAATCGCCGGCCCTCCCGATCATCCGCGCCCTGCTCCAGGAGGGGGCGAAGGTCCGGGCCTGCGACCCCGCGGGGGTGGAGGAGGCCCGGCGGACCCTGCCGGAGGTGGACTACGGGGCCGACCCCTACGACACGGCCACCGGGTGCGATGCCCTGATCATCCTCACGGAGTGGAACCAGTTCCGGAACCTGGACTGGCAGGAGATGCGGCGCGCCCTGCGGCAGCCCCTGGTGATCGACCTGCGGAACGTGTACGAGCCGGAGCGGATGCGGCAGCTCGGATTCACCTACGTCTGCGTGGGGCGGGGGGAGGCGTGCCCCGGGCGCTGATCACCGGCGGGGCGGGGTTCATCGGGTCGCACCTGTGCGAGCGGCTGCTGGCCGAGGGGTACGACGTCATCTGCATGGACAACCTCCTCACCGGGGACGTCTCCAACATCACCCACCTCCAGGACCGCCGCCTGCAGTTCTTCCACTACGACGTCACCAACTTCCTGTACGTGGACGGCCCGCTGGACTGCATCCTCCACTTCGCCTCCCCGGCCAGCCCCCGGGACTACCTGGAGTTCCCGATCCAGACCCTGAAGGTGGGCTCCCTCGGGACGCACAAGGCGCTGGGCCTCGCGCGGGCGAAAGGTTCGAGGTTCCTCCTGGCGTCGACGAGCGAGGTCTACGGCGACCCCGCGGGGGTGGAGGAGGCCCGGCGGACCCTGCCGGAGGTGGACTACGGGGCCGACCCCTACGACACGGCCACCGGGTGCGATGCCCTGATCATCCTCACGGAGTGGAACCAG
>JACPFL010000193.1 GCA_016183025.1 Deltaproteobacteria bacterium
GCGCCGCACCCAGGCAGTCCAGGATGCACGCCGTGGCCCGCTCGATGACCTCGGGTGGAATGGCGTCAGGCTTGAGCGACGCGGCGCACTCGGCCAGGCCGCGGGCCAGCACCGGTCAGCCCTTCCCTTCGGCCATCTCGTACCGGCGTGGCCGCGGGGTGAGCAGCGAGGTGTCCACGGCCTCGTAGGAGAGCTTTGGGCCGTCGGGGTGGTAGGT
This sequence comes from Deltaproteobacteria bacterium, assembly GCA_016183025.1. GTDB lineage: Bacteria > Desulfobacterota > JACPFL01 > JACPFL01 > JACPFL01 > JACPFL01. The sequence goes on from JACPFL010000193.1 coordinate 218, forward strand.
GGCCCTTGTAGTCTTCAGCCACTCCTCGTCGCGCCGTTCGGGGAACTCCGGCTTGTAGTGCGCGCCCCGGCTCTCATTCCGCTCCAGCGCGCCCTGGACCACGACCAGGGCCAGCTCGAGCATGTTGCGGAGCTGGCGGGCAAAGGGGAGCGCGGGGTTGGTCCACCGCCCCCGGTCGGCGAGCTGGAGGTCCCGGGCCCGCTCCCGGAGCCCGCGGACCTTGTCCAGGGTCGCGTGGAGCTCCGCGTTGCGGCGGACCACCGTGACGCGCGCCCGCATCCACTCCCCCAGCTCGTCGTACAACCGGTAGGGGTTCTCCCGCCCCTCACCCCGGAAGAGCGCCTCGTTCAGGGACTCCTGCCGCGCGCGATCGGCCTCCATCTCCCGCGTGACATCCGGCAGCGCGCGCCTCCCCTCGACATATTCGACGACCGTGCGGCCGGCCACCATCCCGCCGTGCAGGCACGACAGGAGCGAGTTGCCGCCCAGGCGGTTGGCGCCATGGTACTGGAACTCGCACTCGCCTACCGCGAAGAGCCCCGGCAGGCTCGTCATCTGGTCGGAGTCCACCCAGAGCCCGCCCATGGTGTAGTGGACCGCGGGGAAGACCCTCATCGGGACCTTCCGGGGGTCCTCCCCCATGAACTTCTCGTAGATCTCCAGGATGCTGCCGAGGCTCGCCTTCAGCCGCTCGGGATCGATGTGCGAGATATCGAGGTAGACCATGGGCTGCCCGTTCACACCCAGGCCCAGCTCGTGCACCACCTTGTAGATCGCCCGGGTGGCGATGTCCCGGGGGACGAGGTTGCCGTAGGCCGGGTACCACTCCTCGAGGAAGTACCAGGGCTTGCCGTCTCGATACGTCCAGAGCCGGCCGCCATCCCCACGCACGGTCTCCGAGATCAGGCGATACTTGTCCTCACCCGGGATGGCCGTGGGGTGGACCTGGACGAACTCCCCGTTGGCGATCACCGCGCCCTGCTGGTAGACGGCGCTGGCAGCCGAGCCCGTGCAGATCGTGGAGATGGTCCCCTTGCCGAAGATCGCCCCGTACCCCCCGGTGGCCAGGATCACGGCCGCGGCGGGGAACCCCTGTACCTGCATGCTCCGGAGGTCCAGCGCCGTGATCCCTCGGCAGGAGCCGTTGCTGTCGAGCACGGCCGAGAGGAACTCCCATCCTTCGTACTTTCGGACCGGCCCCTCGACCTCATAACGCCGGACCTGCTCGTCCAGGGCGTAGAGCATCTGCTGGCCGGTGGACCCGCCCGCGTAGACGACCCGGGCGAACTTCGTGCCGCCCGCGCTGCGGAAGTCCAGGAACCCTTCGGGCGTGCGGTTGAACATCACGCCCATCCGGTCGAAGAGGTAGATGAGCGACGGCGCCGCCTCGCACATGGCCCGCACCGGCGGCTGGTTAGCCAGGAAGTCGCCCCCGACGATCGTCTCCTCGAAATGCTTGAGCGGGCTGTCCCCCTCGGCCCGCGTGTTGACCGCGCCGTTGATCCCCCCCTGGGCGCAGACCGTATGGGACCGCCGGACCGGGACGATCGAGAAGAGGTCCACCGGGTGGCCCTGCTCGGCGATCCGCACGGCCGCCATGAGCCCGGCCATCCCTCCGCCAACCACGAGGATACGGGGCGCGGCCATCATCTGCCCCTCATGCGAGGACGAGGCCCTGGGGATCGAGCGACCGCAGGATCGCCAGCTCCTCGGACGAGGGGAGCGGGGTCGTCTCGAGGGCTTGAGGGATGGGGAGCTCGAAGCCGGTCTCGGCCTGGACCTGCTCCAGCGTCACGCCGGGGTGCACACTCAGTAGCGTCATGGAGCGGTGCTCCGGATCAAACCCCAGGACAGCCAGGTCTGTGATGACGCGCGTCGGCCCCCGGCCGCGCAGCCCCCAGGCCTCCCGCGGCCGCCCGCCCGGGAACCCCGGGCTCGTGAGGAAGCGCACCCGGTCGGGAAACCGCCGCCGCTCATGCTTCATCAGGATCACGACCTCCTGGCAGAGCGAGGCGATGTCGTTGCCGCCCCCGCTCCCGCTAAGATACCGGATGCGATCGCCGGAGGCTACCAGGCTCGTGTTGACATTGCCGTGCCGGTCCACCTCGGCCCCGCCGAGCATCCCGACGTCGCAGCTCCCCTGCTGCAGCTCCATCCCGAGGACCTCGACGAACCCCCCGAAGTAGCTCGCGCCGGTCCAGATCCGGGGGTCCAGCAGCCCCATGGCGGGCTCCGTGGGCTCGGGGTTGATGATCCCGGGGTCCAGCAGGAGCGTCAGATGCGGCGCGTGAGTCGCCCGGGCCAGGAAGGCCGCCACCTGGGGGAGCCCGATCCCGATGATGGCCACCTGGTGGTCCCGGAGGCCGTGGGCGGCCGCCGCGGCCATGATCTCCTGGGGCGTGGCTCCCCCCGCGGCCATCAGTACCCGCGCGCGGGATCGGCCCGCAGGGTCTCCAGCCGCCGGGCGCCGCCCACGGCCTCAAGGTACCCCGCGAAGTCTCCCATCTCGTGGATATACTGCTGGACGTACGCGTCGAACCGGGCCGGGTCCCCCGCCGCCTGGACATAGCCGCGGAGCGCCTCGGCATCGTAGTCGTAGCTGCGGAAGACCGCTGTGGGATGGGCTCCGAACGGCTGATGGACGACCACGTCCACCCGGTGGCCCGGGAGCACGGTCCACTCGGGATGCTCGCGCATGAGGGCGGGGGAGACCACCTCCTCGGCGATGGCCATGACCCTGCGCGCGGCCCGGGCCTGCTCGACGCTGTGCCCTCTGGCCCCGTAGATCCGGACATTCCCGTCGGTATCCGCCATCTGGACGTGCAGGACTGCCCAGTCCGGCGAAAGGGCCCTCACCAGCAGGAGCGCCTCCCCGGTGAAGGGACAGGCCATCTCCCGCACCGTGGCAGCCCCCTCCCCGGCCTGCAGGGCCCGGAGGAGATCCGAGCCCAGCAGGGACTTGATGGGGAGAAAGGGGATCCCCAGGGCCGCGGCCAGGTAGCGGCTGGTGACCGCGAAGCTGGAAGACTCCTCGACTGGGATCTCGCGCTTCTCGATCGCGCGGGCGATGCATGGGAGCGAGCCGAACCGGCCGAGGGAGCCACCCCCGAAGATCAGGCGATCCGCGCACCCGGCCCCGACCAGGAGGTCGGTGTCCATCCCGCCCAGCGACTGGGAGAGCGTGAGGCCCCGCTTCCCCTGGCGGATGACCTCGTGCGCGAAGGCGATGACATTGCGCGCCAGCGAGAAGCCGCCCAGGGAGACGTGGCTCCCCGGCTCCACCAGCGCGACGGCCTCCCGGAGGCCCCGCACCTTCCCCGAATCCTTCCCGATCATCGACCGCCGATTCTATGCTCGCGGGGAGTGCGCTGCAAGGCCGGGCTCGCCTGCTGGCCGGAGCGCCGGGCCGAGCTGTTCCGGCGCACCCAGGAGAGTCGGGCGCGCCGTTCGCACCTTGACCCGGCGGTGAGGATGCGGTAGGGGATGGCCCAGGCCGAGCGCGTGGAGGCGACTCGATGAGCGACGACAGGGTCGTGCTGATCACGGGCGGGGCAAAGGGGATCGGACGCGCGATCGCGCTGGACCTGGCCGGGGCCGGGTGGTCGGTGGCCATCTGCTATCGCGCCAGCGAGAAGGAGGCGGGCGAGACGCTCCAGGCGATCCAGCAGCGGGGTCCACGAGGGCTGGCCCTCCGGTGCGATGTCTCCCGGCCCGAGGACGCCGAGGGACTGGTGCGGCAGGTGGAGCAGACGTGGGGCCGACTCGACGCCCTCATCAACTGCGCCGGGCCCTACCACCGCGTGGACCTGCTGAAGGAGACCGTGCAGGGATGGCACGCGATGTTCGACAACAACCTCCACCCGGTCTTCTACCTGAGCCGGGCCACAGCTCCGGGGATGATCGCGCGCAAGTGGGGACGCATCCTCAGCTTCAGCATGGCCACCGCAGACCAGATGGTGGCGCAGCCCCAGCTCACGGCCCACTACATCGCCAAGGTGGGCATCCTCATCCTGACCCGGTCGCTGGCGCGCGTGCTGGCCCCGCACGGCATCACCGTCAACGCCATCTCGCCGGGGTTCATCGATTCGGGGAGCGCGCCGCCGGAGGAGCTGGCGGCGATGGAGAAGCGGATCCCTGCGGCCTACGTGGGAAGCACGCAGGACGCCGTGCAGGTGGCCCGGTTCCTGCTCTCGGAGGAAGCCCGCTACGTGACGGGGGCCAACATCCACCTGAGCGGCGGGTGGGGGATCTGATCACCCCTCCCATCTTGGCCAGGGCGACGTGGCGGGGCGTCGGGTAGAACCCGCAGTCGGGGTTGAGGTAGAGCTTCTCCCGCGGCCCGTGCCGGAGCAGCGCCCGCACGCGGTCGGCCACCTCCTCCGGCCGCTCCACGTAGAAGGACTTCTGGTCGATGATCCCCGCCCCCAGCTCCTTGTCTCCGAACCCCCGAAACAGCTCGGCCTCGGCCATCTCCCGGCTGGCGAACTCCAGGGCGATCTGCTCCGCCCGGACCTGCAGGACGGCCGGGAACAGCGAGCGGTAGCTCCGGCGCCGCGAGGGACGCCCCTCGTTGTTGCCGAAGCAGATGTGCAGGCCGATCTTGGCCTTCACCCCCTCGACGGTGGCGTTGAAGACCTCCACCGCCTGCTCGACCTCCGCCTGCTCGTGCGTGGTGGGGTAGCCGGCATAGCTCGGCTCGTCGATCTGGATGAACGTGGCCCCGGCTGCCACGAGCTTCCGGAGCTCAGCGTTCACCAGAGGGACCAGCGCCCAGGCCACGTCCAGCCGGTCCTTGTAGACCTTCCCCGGCTGGATGCGCTGCGTCAGGGTGATGGGCCCGGGGCAGGTGGCCTTCAGCGGCTTGCGGGTGTGGGCTCGGGCGAAGGCAAACTCCTCGGCGACCCCCAGGCCTTCCGGGGCCCCGATCGGCTCCACCGCCTCCATGCGGGCCTGGCGGTCGTAGCTCACAGCGCCGATCTTCTTGCGCTGCTCCAGCCGCCGGAGCCCGGTGAGGCGGAAGACGCCCGAGAGATAGCCGTCCCGGCGCAGCTCACCCTCCCCCAGGATGTCGATCCCGGCCTCCTCCTGGTCGAGCAGGGCCACCCGCACCGCGTCGTCCAGGGTCTCCCGGATGTCATCCTCCCCGAACCGTCCTTCCCGGATCTGCTCCTTGGCCACCACCAGCCAGCTCGGCATGGGGGCGCTCCCGATCACCGTCGTCGGCAACAGCGGCAGCTCGCTCATCACGACTCCTCCTTTTCCCGTGCTCGGGCGCGGCACTTCCCGGGTCGCCCAGGACCCGCTGCATCAAGTCGGGCACAGCGAAGTGCGAGACGGAGTCTATTCACCTTGCGGGGGGACGTCAAGCACTCGCGGTCAGGGCTGGTCAGGGCTCGCGGCAGCAAGGCGGGGCGTTGAGCGTGGAATTTTTTCCGGACACGTGGCCGGGCACGGTACGATCAGGATGGGATGAGGACCGGGAGCACGACCTACGACGCAATCGTGATCGGGGCCGGGGGAATGGGGAGCGCCGCCGCGTTCCACCTGGCCCGGCGCGGCCAGCGCGTCCTCGTCCTCGAGCAGTTCGTCGCCGGCCACGAGCTGGGCTCCTCCCACGGCACCTCGCGGATCATCCGGCTCGCCTACTTCGAGCATCCGGACTACGTCCCCCTCGTGCGCGCGGCCTATGCCCTGTGGGAGGCGCTCGCCCGTGATGCCGGGGAGATCCTGCTGCTGCGCACCGGGGGCCTGGACCTCGGGCCGCCCGAGGGCGCGCTGGTCCGTGGCGCGCTGGAGGCGTGCCGTGTCCACGGCCTGCCGCACGAGGTCTACGGGGCGGAGGAGATCCACCGCCGCTTCCCGGGGCTCCAGCCCCGCCCGCCCGCGCGGGGCGTGTACCAGCCCGATGCCGGGATGTTGGCCGTGGAGAAGTGCGTGCTGGCCCACCTGACCCTTGCCCGGCAGCACGGGGCGGTTGTCCACGAGGAGGAACCGGTTCTGGCGGTCGAGCCGCTGGCGGGCGATGCGGTGCGCGTGATCACCTCCCGCGGGAGCTACGAGGCCGCCAGGGCGGTCGTCACCGCCGGGCCCTGGGCGGGCCGGCTGCTGGCGGAGCTACGCCTCCCCCTCTCGGTCGAGCGCCAGTACTTCGCCTTCTTCCGCCCGCGCCGCCCCGAGCTGTTCGAGATCGGGCGCCTTCCGGTCTTCATCTGGGAGCTCCCCGACCATCACCTCTACTACGGGCTGCCGCCCTGCGGCCTGCCGGGGCTCAAGGTCGCCCGGCACCATGGCGGGACGATCGTCGACCCCGACACGGTGAACCGCCGCTTCGAGGCCGAAGACGAGGCCGGACTTCGGGCCTTCCTCCAGGAATGCCTCCCCGAGGGGAACGGCGAGCTGATGCTGGGGAAGGTCTGTCTCTACACCAACACGCCCGACGAGGACTTCATCATCGACCGCGATCCGCGCCACCCCCAGGTCGTCCTCGCGGCCGGCTTCTCAGGCCACGGCTTCAAGTTCGCCAGCGTGGTGGGCGAGATCCTCGCGGACCTCGCGATCACGGGATGGACGCCTCATCCGATCGCGCGGTTCGCCATCAGCCGCTTCCGGTAGCAGGCCGTTTCCGGCAGTCCCAAGGCAGGGAGCGGTCACGGCACGCCGAGCCCTTCGCCTGGGTGGGGCCTCACAATGCTCTCGGACGGAATTGCGGGAGGGATAGGGGAGGGCGCCGGAGCTAGAGCAGTTGCGCCCACTCCTCCTCGGGGATGGAGAGGAAGGCCTCGACGGCCTTGGGGTCGAACTGCGTGCCGCTGCATTTGATCATCTCCGCGCGGGCCGCGGCGTAGGAGAGCGCCTTCCGATATGGGCGGTCGTGGGTCATGGCGTCCAGGGTGTCGGCCACGGCGAAGATCCGGGCGCCCAGCGGGATCTCCTCCCCGCGCAAGCTCCGGGGGTAGCCCGTCCCATCGTACTTCTCCTGGTGGCTCCAGACGATCTCCCGGGCCATGCTGAGGAACTTGATCCCCTTGAGCATCTGGTAGCCCAGGTCCGGGTGGGTGCGCATCACCACCAGCTCCTCGGGCGTCAGCGGGCCGGGCTTGAGCAGGATCGCGTCGGGCACGCCGATCTTGCCCACGTCATGCAGGAGGGCCCCCCGGAAGATCTCCATCTCGTGCTCCACGGGGACCCCCACGTGCCGGGCCAGGTGCAGCGTGAGGCGGGCCACCCGCTGGGAGTGGTTCTGGGTTTCATGCTCCCGGGCGTCCAGGGCCGCGACCATCGCATCCAGGGTCGTCTGGTAGCTCTCCTGCAGCTCCCGGTGGGCGGTTTCCAGGTTGGTGAAGAGCGTGGCGTTTTCGAGGGCAACCGCGGCCTGGCCGGCGAAGGCCAGCAGCAGCTCTTCATCCTCGCGGGTGAAGGGGCCGTCAAACTTGTTCAGGGCCTGGACCACGCCCAGCGTCCGTCCGGCGGCCGTCTGCAGCGGGACACAGAGGATGGTCCGGGTGCGGTAGCCGGTGGACTGGTCCGCAGAACGGGAGAAGCGGGAGTCCTTGTAGGCCTCAGCGATGTTGAGCAGGCGCCCGGTCGCCGCGACCTCCCCGGCGATCCCCGCGCCCACCGGGATCCGGATCTCCTGCCCCTCCAGGCCCTGGGCGATCTTCGTCCACAGCTCGCCGCGGGCCTCATCGAGCAGGAAGAGCGAGCTTCGATCTGCCTGCACGACCCGCGTCACCCCGCGCAGGATCAGATCGAGGAGGCGATCGAGGTCTCGCTCGGCAGCCAGGGCCTGGCCGACCTCGATCAGGGTCCTCAGACTGTCCTGCGCCATCCCCACTGTCATCTTTCCGCGCCCCAGGCCCCCCCACGCAGCCTGAGCCTGATTCAAAAACCAGGGTAGCACACTTCGCGTCCGACTGTAACCCGCTCGTGCCAAGCCTATTCATGCTCCGTGCCACCCGAGGCGCGCTCCCCAGGGATGCCCTGGACCAATGGGGGGGATCCGAGGCGCGCCACTGCTTGCGCGCCAGATCCAGGACGCAGCGCCGCCCCGGTCGGCAGGTGGGCAGAGGAGGACGACCAGGCGGCGGGCTACTTCAGGCGGAAGGCGAGGTCGTCGCCCCAGGGGCTGCCGGAGTTCGTGTTGGCCGATTGGGTGAACGAGGTCTCGATCTGCCGGTTGGGACCCGCGGAGAGCACCCAGACGATGTTATTGGCCGCCCCGGGCTGGAAGTACTGCACGTTGGCGTAGTACTTCGTCCCCCAGGGGTCCGCGGTGATCCCAACCTGGTAGGGCCCCTTCCACGCAAAGGGCCCCGTGGTCCGGTAGGTGTTCGTCGTGCTCCCCTTCGGCGTGTTCACGGCCAGATGGTTCTCGACGTTGTCGAAGTTGTTGGCGGTGGTCTCGTCCGTCCAGGTGGACTCGATGGTGGTCGGGCTGGTGCTGAGGGTCGCGTGGCTCCCGTCGCTGGTGAACAGCGTCTTGATGGTCCCCGCGCTCGTGGCCGGGGTCCCGGAGGGGTTCCCCGCGTTGTAGACCGGCCAGAGCCCCGTGTCCTTGTTGAAGCTCAGGATCGCCCCGCTCAGCACGAGGACCTCGTTCTTGGCCCGGCCGATCTTCGAGTCGTCCAGGTACTTCAGCAAGAGCGGGGTCAGGATCGCCGCCAGGAGCGCGACGATCGCCAGCACCACCACGACCTCAATCAGGGTGAACCCGCTCCGCCCGCGCCCCCGGACCCTCATCTCACCTCCCCGGCCGGGCCACCCCCCAGGACTTGGCCGTCCTCCCTGCCTGGGATCATGCACATCACCGGCCACAGTGTAGCAGGTTTCATACCAGTCCCTGAAGGGGGAAAGCCCGACTGCCGGAGCGCGGGAGGCGGGGACGAGATCCCCCTATCCCCCCGTTCCTGCGCCCTTGACGCCTCTCCACTTGTGTCCGCCCCGACTCCCGGGCCAGGGAAGCCCTGAATTTCCGTAGCTCGGCCCACAAGAATTGCAGGGGTCGACCTGTGACCCGCGTCACACAACCTCTACCCCTGCTGACGGAGGCATGCTGTGATCCGCATCACAGTGGGAGGGAGGGAGGTCGCTCGTCTTGTTGACAAAGGGGGCGGTTTGTGTTGTTAGGAGGGGCATGCGTGGCCCCATGCTTGAGGCGAATTATGTCAGCAAGACCTTCGGGCTGGACGGGGCCCTCGCAGCCCGAGTGCAGGCGCTCTCCGAGGTCTCCCTCACCGTGGCCCAGGGGGAGTTTGTCTCCCTCATCGGTCCCTCGGGCTGCGGCAAGTCCACGCTGCTCAAGATCTTCGGCGGCCTGACCCCCGCTGAGCAGGGCGAGGTCTACGTGCGGGGCGACCGCGTGACGGGCCCCCACCCGCACATCGGCATGGTCTTCCAGGAGGACTCCACGTTCCCCTGGCGCACGACCCTGGGCAACGTGGAGTTCGGCCTGGAGATGCGGGGGATGGCCAGGCGGGAGCGGCGGGACCGGAGCAAGGCGACCATTGACCTGGTGGGGCTGACCGGCTTCGAGCACCGCTATCCGGCGGAGCTGTCCGGGGGGATGCGGCAGCGCGTAGCCATCGCCCGGGCCCTGATCCTGGAGCCCCAGGCCCTGCTCATGGATGAACCCTTCGGGGCCCTCGATGAGCAGACCCGCATCATCCTGGGCGAGCAGCTCCTCCGCATCCAGGGGAAGCTCGGCCAGACCATCCTCTTCGTCACCCATAACATCAACGAGGCGGTGCAGCTCTCTGACCGGGTGGTGGTCATGACCGCCCGCCCCGGGCAGATCAAGGCGACCTTCAACATCACCCTGCCCAAGCCCCGTGATTCCCGGATCATCGCCTCGGAGGCCTTCGGACGACTGGTGGCGCAGATCTGGACCGCGCTCCGGGAGGAGTCCCTGAAGGGGTTCGTCCAGGCCACCGGGGCGCAGGTCGAGTAGGAGAAGCCCGATGTTGGCCGCAGAGTTCGCCCCGGAGTAGCGCCTCATGCCGCTCCCCCAGTGGATCATCGTCGGGCTGCGCTCCCTGGTCATCCTGGGGGCGCTCTTCGCCCTGGAGCTGATGGTCCGCCTGGAGTGGATCAACCCCCTCTTCCTGGCCCGGCCCACGTCCTGGGTGGGGGCCTTCCGGGCGCTCATGGCCGAAGGGGAGCTCCCCAAGCTCGCCTGGATCACGCTCTCGGAGATCGGCCTGACCTTTCTCGTCGGCGGGGCCGCCGGCCTCCTGCTCGGCACCCTGCTCTACCGGTTCCGGCGGGTCGGGGAGGCCTCCTCCAGCCTCCTCGGGGCGATGTTCGCCTCCCCCATCGTCCTCCTCTACCCGATCTTCCTGGTGATCTTCGGCCGCAACCGCATGGCCATCATGGCCCAGGCGATGGTCACGGGGATCATCCCGATCATCCTGCAGACGCGGAACAGCTTCCTCCACGTCAACGAGACCCTCATCGATGTCGGCCGGGTCCTGAACCTCACCCGCCGGCAGATGTTCTTCCACATCATGCTGCCGGCCGCGGCCCCCATGATCTTCACGGGGATCCGGCTGGGGCTCATCTACATGCTCCTGAGCATCATCGCGATCGAGTACATCGTCGGGGTGGGCGGGCTGGGGAATCTGGTCTCGGACGCCTACTTCCGGCTGAACACCGATGAACTGTACGTCGGGGTCATCACGGTCGGGCTGCTCTCCCTGATCTTCTACACCTTCCTCACACGGGCGCAGCGATGGGTGCAGCGGATGTGACCAGCGACGTCCGGGCCGGGGGCGGCGTGGCGGGCCGGCCCCACCGCGAGCTGCGCGCGGGGACCATCCAGGTCCTGATCGTCCTCGGGCTGCTCCTGCTCTGGGAGTCCGTGAGCCGCTCGGGGCTCTTCTTCGAGCGCCTCTTCCCCTCCCCCGTCGCGGTCACGCTGGCCGCCTGGCGTCACCTCCAGCAGGGGATCGTCCTGCCCCACCTGGCCACCAGCGCGATGGAGATCAGCCTGGGCCTGCTGATCGGCGGGACGCTCGGGACGCTCATGGGCATGGCGCTGGGCTCCCGGCCCCTGTTCGGCCGGGTCTGCGAGCCGATCTTCATGTACTGCGCGCCAGTCCCCAAGATCATCATCTACCCGATCTCGCTCTGGTTCCTCGGGATCGGCCCCGCCTCCAAGGTGGCCCAGAGCACCCTGGCCTCGTTCTTCCCGATCCTCATCAGCACGGCCGCGGCCATCCGCCAGGTGAAGCCGGTCCACATCGACGTGGCCCGGCTGCTCGGGGCGAAGGGGTTCGCCCTCTACCGGAAGGTGTACCTGCCGGCCATGCTGGGCCACGTGCTCGTGGGCCTCCGCCTGGGGATGGGGGTGGCCATCATCAGCTCGCTGATGGCCGAGACGAAGCTCGCCGAGAAGGGCCTGGGCTTCCTGACCATCGAGTACTACAACCACTTCCGCATCACGGAGATGTACTCCATCCTCCTCATCATCTTCACCGGCGCCGTCCTGCTGAACTGGATCTTCTACTGGGCCGAGCGACGGCTCCTCCGCTACCGCGGCAGCGACGCCGGCCAGAACGCGTTCTTCTGATCGCCGCCCATCGCCCCTAAGCCTCGCCACGGGCTTCCCCGGCCGGCCCGCCTTGTGGCGCCGGCCAGGCCTCCGCCCAAGACACGCGCCAGAGAGCGATCCGGCTGTGCCGGGATGGGCGGCGCTCGCGATTGACGACCCTTCAGCCCTGTGCTATCGAATAGCAGTCTGAGGACGTTCATGGAGCTGCCGAGCTACCTCATCGGGATCGATACCGGGGGGACCTTCACCGACGTCACGGTGCTGACCTCAGCGGGTGACGTCGTCATCGAGAAGGCTCCCACCACCCCCCGTGATTTCTCCCGGGGGATCATGGAGGCCCTGCGGCGGGCCGCCGAGGCCGTTGGAGTGGGCCTCCGGGAGCTCCTCGAGCGCTGCAGCCTGTTCAAGCATGGCTCCACCGTGGCGACCAACGCCCTGATCACCCGCGAGGGGGCCCGGGTGGGCCTCATCACCACGCGGGGCTTCGAGGACTCGACCCTCATCATGCGGGCCATCGGACGCGTGGCGGGCCTGAGCGAGGAGGAGATCAAGCACCAGGCCACCGCGGTCAAGCCCGAGCCCCTCGTGCCCCGGGCGCGCATCCGGGGCGTCACCGAGCGGATCGACTTCCGGGGGCGGGTCGTCATCCCCCTGAACCTGGAGGAGGCCCGGCAGGCCCTGCAAGATCTCATCGAGGGCGAAGGGATCGAGGCCCTGGCCGTCAACTTCCTCTGGGGGTTCGTCAACCCGTCCCACGAGCAGGCCATCAAGGCGCTGGTCGCGCGGGAGTACCCCGACCGCGACCTCTTCCTCTCCCTCGCCAGCGAGATCTGCCCGGTGGTCCGGGAGTATGCGCGGAGCAATACCGTCATCCTCAACGCCTTCCTGGGGTGCAGGGTGCAGGGGTACGTCGAGGCGCTGGAGCGGAAGCTCCGGGCGGCCGGATACCTCCGCCCCTCACTCATCATGCAGGCCAATGGCGGGGCCGTGCACCGGGAGGAGATGGTCCCCATCGGGACCCTCGGCTCCGGGCCGAGCGGCGGGATGATCGCCAGCAAGGCCATGGCCGACGCCCTCGGCCACCGCCACGTCATCACCACCGACATGGGCGGCACCAGCTTCGATGTGGGCCTGCTGGTGGACGGCTACTGGCGCTACCAGCGGGACCCGGTGGTCGAGCGCTTCCACGTCAGCTGGCCCATGATCGACATCCACTCCATCGGCGCCGGCGGCGGCACCGTGGCCTGGATCGATCCCGTGACCAACCGGCTCCGGCTGGGCCCGCGGAGCGCCGGAGCCGATCCGGGGCCGGTCTGCTACGACGCCGGCGGCACCGAGCCCACGGTCACCGACACCGACCTCCTGCTCGGCTACCTGGACCCCGACTACTTCCTCGGCGGCCGGATGCGGCTGAATCGCGCCCGGGCCGAGCGGGCCATCTGGGAGCGGATCGGTCAGCCCCTGGGCATGGACGTGATCGAGGCCGCGGCCGGGATCTATGAGATCATCAACGGTCACATGTCCGACCTCATCCGGAAGCAGGTGGTCACGACCGGAGCCCTGCCCAAGGAGTTCGCCCTCTACACCTTCGGCGGGGCGGGCCCCGTGCACGCCGCGGCCTTCGCCCGGGACCTGGGGGTCGGCGAGATCTACGTCTTCCCGGCCTCCGCCGTCTTCTCCTCCTTCGGGGTGGCGGCAGCCGACGTCGTGCACACGCGCACCGCCTCGGCCCGCCATCCCCTCCCGACGGACCCGGAGGTCCTCAGCCAGCAGCTCGGCCGGATGGAGGAGGCGCTGCTGCGCGTGATGGCGCGGGAGGGATTCCGCGAGGAGCAGGTCAGCTTCCGCCGCACCTTCCTCATGCGCTACCGCCGCCAGGTCAACGAGCTGGAGGTGGAGGCGCCGACCGGACGGTACACCGAGGCCGAGGTCCGCGCGGTGATGGAGCGCTTCGAGCGCCGGTACGAGGAGGTCTATGGCACCGGGTCGGCCTACCGGGATGCGGGGATGGAGGTCATCTCCTTCCGGGTGGATGCCATCGGTCCCACCACCAAGCCGGCGCTGAAGGCCTATCCGCCAGGGTCACCACGCCCGCCCTCCGACGCCAGGAAAGGGAGCCGCCAGGCCTTTTTCCCGGCCGAGAAGGACTTCTGCCTGACCGCCGTGTACGAGTACGGACGCCTGCAGCCGGGCAACCGCCTGGAGGGACCCGCCATCGTCGAGACCCCGGTGACCACCGTGGTGATCCCGCCGGGCGCGGAGACCCAGGTGGACCAGTACCTGAACCTGTCGCTCCGCTGGGTGGGGTAGGCGGACGGAGAGTGGACGAAACCATGAGGTTTCACGAATCTCTGGAGATCGTCGAGGTGGACGGGCGCCGGGAGGTCCGGTGCCTCCGCTGTGGGCATGGGCTCGGCGGTGCGGACGAGAACTACAAGCGCCACGCCGCCTACCGGGAACGTCCGCTCCTCCAGGTCCCCAGCCGCCGCCTGGCGTCGGGCGAGCCGCCGCTGACCGTGTATCAGGAGTTCTGCTGCCCCGGATGCGGAACCCTGCTCGAGGTGGACGACCTCTGCCCGGCTCTGGAGATCCCGGAGTCGGCCGTGGTGTGGGACATCCGCCTGGGGGGCGTGGGGGCCACGGATCCCCTGCCGGGAGAGCGGGCCGAGGAGATGGCACGCCACGCCCCATCGCGTGTGGGCGCCCAACCGTCGGACGTCGCGCTGTCGGGCGCCAGCAGGCCGGGGAGCTCGGCGGGCCGAGGACCCGGCGCGAAGCTCGACCCGGTCCAGTACGAGATCTTCTCCCACCGCCTCTTCCACCTCCTGGAGGAGGGGCGGATCGCCATCCGCATGGTCTCCGGCTCGCCGGTCGTGGCCGAGGGCGGCGAGACCATGTGCGCCTTCTACCGCGAGGACGGCACGCCCATCCTCGTGGCCGCGGGGGTCCTGCTCCACTGCATGGGGGCCTGGGGCTTCATCCAGAAGACCCTCGAGTGGTATGGGGAGGACCCGGGGATCCACGACGGCGACCAGCTGCTCTTCAACGACCCGTATATCGGTGGGCACCACCTGCCCGACCAGGTCATCATCAAGCCCATCTTCTACCGGGGCGAGCGAATCGCCTGGACGGGCGCGATCATGCATACCCCGGAGATCGGGGGGATGGAGCCGGGAGGGATGCACGCCTCCACCACAGAGCTCTACCAGGAGGGGATCAAGATCCTCGGCCTGAAGATCGTGGAGGGCGGCCGATTCCGCCCGGACGTCTTCCGGACGATCGTGGAACAGACCCGGGACCCCCAGCTTGTCGGGCTCGACATCAAGGCCCGGATCGCCGCCAACAACGTCTGTGCCCGCGGCTACCTCGCCCTGGTGGAGAAGTTCGGGCTGGAGTTCGTCCGGGACGCGAGCGAGCGGATCATCCAGGACTCGGAGCGGATGGCCCGGGCCAAGCTCCGGAGCCTCCCGGACGGCACCTGGCAGGCCCGGCGCTACGGCGACCAGGACGGGCTGCATGAGCGGCCCTTCAAGCTCATCTGCACGATGATCAAGCGGGGGGACGAGGTGCTCTTCGACCTGACCGGGTCCAGCCCCCAGAACCCCGGCTCCGTGAACGACACCCTCCCGGCCACCTGGGCCAGCCTGTTCATCGTCCTGGCCAGCCAGCTCTTCTGGGACGTCCCCTGGAACGGAGGGATGTTCGCCCCGGTGCGCCTCGTGGCCCCGGAGGGGACGGTGGTGCACTGCCGGTTCCCGGCGGCCTGCTCCACCGGCGTGCTCACCGTCGGGGACATGGTGCCGCAGGCGGCCCACGAGTGCATCGCGAAGATGTTCTACGCCGGGGGGCTCCGCGAGGACGTCACCTCCGGATGGATCGGCGGGCATGACCACCCCTCCTTCGGCGGGGTGAACCAGCACGGGAACGAGTGCGCGGGGATCATCCTGGACACCTTCGCCGGGGGGATCGGCGCCACCCCGGACCGGGACGGCATCCACACCGGCGGCCACATGAAGAACCCCCAGTCCAGCATCTCCGACGTCGAGCTGCTGGAGATGAACCTCCCCCTGCTCGCCCTGGGGCGGCGGCAGGCGCCCGACACCGGCGGCTTCGGGAAGCACGCGGGTGGGATGGGCGGCGAGACGGCCTGGCTCGTCTACGGCACCGACCACTTCCGGATCGGCATCGTGGGCGTGGGCCGCAAGGCCCCTGGCGGCAAGGGGATCTTCGGAGGGTATGGGCCAGCCCTGCTCGAGCACCGCCTGGTCGTGGACTCAGACATCCGGGAGTGGTTTGCCCGGTCCCGGGCCCCGCGGACCATCGCCGAGGCCGGCCAGCTCCGCGGGCGGCTCATCGACCTCCCCTCCACGGTGGCGCCGGTCCCGGTGCGGGAGGGCGACCTGTTCGTCTACACCTGGTGCGCGGGGAGCGGCTATGGTGACCCCCTCGAGCGGGATCCCGCCCGCGTGCTGGCCGACCTCCGGGACGGCGTCATCTCCGAGACGGTGGCCCGGGAGATCTACGGCGTCGTGGTCTCCGAGGGCGGGGAGGTAGACCTGGCGGCGACGGAGCGGCAGCGGCAGGCCCTGCGGCAGGAGCGCCTCGCCACCGCCCGCCGGCCCGCCGGGACGGGACGACCCGGCTGATGGCACACGCGGCGATCGAGCTCGAGCACGTCCATGTGACCTACCGGACCCGCGACGGGCTCGTTGAGGCCCTGCGCGACATCTCCCTGCGCGTGGAGCCCAACGCCTTCCTCACCGTGGTGGGGCCGTCGGGGTGCGGCAAGACCACCCTGCTCAAGATCGTCTCCGGCGTGCTCCGGCCAAGCCGGGGACGGATCCTCCTCTTCGGCGAAGACCTCTCGCAGGCACGCCTGGAGGGGAAGTTCGGGTTCGTCTTCCAGCGCCCCCTGCTGCTCCCCTGGCGGACCGCGATGGGGAACGTGGCCCTGACCTCCGAGATCGTGGCCAAGCAGCTCAGCCGGGAGCAGCGCCTGGAGCGGGCGCGGGAGTGGCTGGGCCTGACCGGGCTCCAGGGCTTCGAGGACAAGTACCCCCACGAGCTCTCGGGCGGGATGCAGCAGCGGGTGGCGCTCTCCCGCGCCCTCTCGTTCCACCCCCAGATCCTGCTCATGGACGAGCCCTTCGCCGCCCTGGACGAGATCACCCGGGAGGCGATGCAGGGGGAACTGCTGAAGATCTGGGCCCGGATCCGGAGCACGATCCTCTTCGTCACCCACAGCATCGCCGAGGCCCTGCTCCTGAGCGACCGGGTGGTGATCCTCTCCCACCGGCCGGGGGAGATCCTGGAGACCCTCGACATCCCGTTCGAACGGCCCCGCGCGGAGCTGCTCCGCGGGCAGAAGGAGTTCGTGGAGCTGGTCGAGCACGTCCGCTCCAAGCTCCGCGGCCCAGAGGGACAGCTCGGCTGACCGGCCATGACGGCACGAAATCAGAAGTCAGTGACCAAGGCGGCTGGCGAAGCTCGTTGGGGGCCGGGTCGGATGCTCCGCGCGGTGGCGGAGGGCTTCCATGCGCTGGCGCAGCGGCGGACGCTCGGCTCCCTCCTGGTCTTCCTCGCCTTCTTCCTGGCGTGGGAGGGGGCGGTCCGGCTGTTCCACATCCGGGACTTCCTCCTGCCAACCCCCTCGGCCATCGCCGTCACGATGTACCAGAAGCGCCTGTACCTCCTCGAGCACTCCGTCCCCACGCTGGTCGCCATCGTGCTGGGCTTCGTCCTGGCTGCCGTCACCGGCTTCGTCATCGCCGTGGGGGTCGCCTACTCCCGGTGGCTCAACGAGATCAGCTACCCGTTCCTGGTCACCTCCCAGGTCATCCCCAAGATCGCCCTGGCCCCGCTCTTCCTCGTCTGGTTCGGCTTCGGGATCACCCCCAAGGTGGTCATCGCCGCGCTCATCGCCTTCTTCCCCATCGTCATCAACACGGCCAAGGGGCTGACCTCCGTGGAGCCGGAGCTGGTCCAGTTCATGCGCTCGCTGGGGGCGACGTGGCACGAGATCTTCTTCAAGATCAGCCTCCCCTGGGCCCTCCCTTACATCTTCGCCGCCTTCAAGATCTCCATGACCCTGGCGGTGGTGGGCGCGGTGGTGGGGGAGTTCGTGGGCTCGGACAAAGGGCTGGGGTACCTGGTCATGTACCACCACATCACCTTCGAGACCCGGCTCATGTTCGCCGGGCTCATGGCCCTGAGCATCATCGGGGTGGCCCTCTTCCTCCTCGTGGTGCTCGCGGAACACTACCTGCTCTCCTGGCAGGCCTCGATCGAGACACCGCCGGAGACGATGTGAGGGCCCCCCGGGGGCCCGTGGTCGGAGCGGGGGGAGAACCCCCGAACGGAGGAGGCAAGCCATGAAGCGTCACCGAACCTGGAACCGGCTGGGGCTGATCGGGACCGCGCTCATCCTGGGAGCCGCGGGCCTGCTCCTGGCCGTCCCGGAGGGCGTCGCCGCGCCCGCCCGGGTGGACAAGGTCACCCTGCGTCTCGACTGGGTGCTGGGCTCCGAGCACGCCCCCATCTGGGCCTCGCGCGACAAGGGGTTCTTCCGGGAGGAGGGGCTGGACGTCCAGGTCTTCCCGGGCGAGGGCTCCACCGTCACGCTCAAGCTCGTCGGCAACAAGAACAACGACTTCGGCTACGCCGGTGCCGACTCCACGATGATCGCCTTCTCCAAGGGAGTGCCGGTCAAGGTGGTGGCCGTCCTGTTCCAGAAGCCGCCCGTGGCCATTGTGTACCCCACCGACAGGCCGGTGAAG
>JACPFL010000197.1 GCA_016183025.1 Deltaproteobacteria bacterium
CCTTTCCCCGGCCCATCCACCGGGGTCGAGCCGTACCGGGGGGAGGGCCGCTCCAGCTCCGGGCCGATCCCGCAGCGCAGGTTGAAGGCCCGGAACAAGGCGGCGGTGCGGCGGCCGGCCTGCATCGCCTCCGCCTTGGTGTAGTACCAGCCGGTTGCGGCGCTCAACGCCCGGCAGACCAGCTCGAGCAGCGTCCGGGTCGTGAACAGGCAGGTCCCGAGCGAGTCCTCGAAGTGGCGCCGCCCGAGCAGCTTCCCGACCTGACGGGCGACCGCGTCGGGGTCGTATGGGTTGATCCGGGCCGGCAGCCCTAGCTCGGTGGCGAAGAACGCCGGCCCGACCTCGATCGTCCCCGTGCTCCCGGTGCAGGTGTCGAGCATCTCCTCCCAGCGTCCCCGGTGGTCGTGGCCGCGGGGGGTCGAGCCCTTGCCGGTGTAGATCGCGCACTCCGCCGCAGGGGCGCCGATCGCCTCGGCGGCCCGCTTCACCCCCTCGGCGAGCAGGTCCCCGAAGCCCTGCCGGTGCACGACCATCTGGAGGAGCCGGTTGGCCGCCTCGGCATCCCCCCAGCGGACCACGAGCCCGCCGAGCTGCTCCGGGGTGAGGTAGCCCTTCTCCTGGCACTCCATCACCCAGCCCACGAGCCAGCCGAACTCGTTCACGTCCACGCAGGCGCGGTCCACCTGGTTGTTCAGCCACGAGACCGCGACCGGATCGGTGCAGCCGATCGCCCAGCCTGCCCCGGACCACCCCTCGTACTCCGGCTCGTCCACGATCATCCCCTGGCGCGGGCCGGACGGGAGGACCTGCATGTGGCAGTGGTGCATGCCGCAGGCGTTGCACTGGTGGCCGCGGTGGTCGAATCCGTCGCGGAGCCTCGGCGCTTCCCAGACGCTCATGTCCACGTCCGGAGGGGCGACGTTGGTGGTGTAGTTCTTGATGGGCAGGGCGCCCAGCCCCAGGAGGCCGGTCACGCCGGGAAGCGTCCCGTACTCGTAGAGCGACCGCGCGCTGGGGTTCCGCTTCAGGTCGTGCCCGATCTCGTCCGCCGTCTGGATGAGCCCCCGGGGATCGGCAGCCCGAAGCGGCCGGGTCCCGCGCACGATGGCCACGGCCTTGAGCCGTTTGCGGCCCATGACGGCGCCGCACCCGTTCTTGCTCGCCACGTGCCCGTAGTCGCCCTGGATCGCCGCGAAGCGCACCAGGTTCTCCCCCGCCGGCCCGATGCTGTACACGCTCATCTGGTGACCCGCGAGGCCGTACTCCTCCTGCAGGAGGTCCTGTGTCTCCCAGGTGTCCTTGCCGAGCAGGTGCGCGGCGTCGCGCAGCTCCACCTCGTCGTCCTGGATGTGGAGGTAGACCCAGCGACTGGCCTGCCCCTGCACGACGATGGCGTCGTACCCCGAGTACTTCAGACAGGCCCCGAAGAACCCGTTGGCCTGCGTCGAGGTGGCGCCATTGGTGAGCGCCCCCCGGGTGACCACGCTCAGGCCGCCGCCCCCCCAGACCGGCAGGCCCGCCAGCGGACCGGTCGCCAGGATCAGGCGGTTGTCCGGGTGGTCCCACCCGACCCCGGCGGGGACCTCGTCGTACAGGAGCTTGGCCCCGAGCCCGGCGCCGCCGATGTAGACACGCATCTCCTCCGGAGTCCAGGGCTGGGTCCAGATGCGCCCGGTACTGAGGTCGACCCGGAGGATCCGGCCAGCGTAGCCGCCGGGAAGCGTCTGGCGCGCGGCGTCTTTTCCTTCCGCCACGGGTGACGTCATCCTGCCCATCATGGGATCTGCTCCGCGGGAATCGAGGGGCGACCCAGCAGCGTCCGAGGGAGGAGGCTGGCCGTCGTGCCCGACGCCACGAAGGCCCGCTTGAGGTCGAAGGGGTTCCGGTGCAGGTGCGCCTTCCACGGGCCCAGCCGCTTCCCGGACTGCACCAGCCCCTTCAGCATCCCCACGTCGTTGGTCGTCCAGATGTCGTTCGTCTTGCCCACGATCATGGCCCCGATGAGCCGGTCCCCGTCCCAGACGAGCTTCCGGTAGGCGGACCGCTCCGGACGGAGCATGGCGGAGGTCTCGCCCGTCTGGGCCTCCCAGGCGCCGAAGCTCGCGATCTCGAGGCCCCGAACCTCGACGATGTTCATCAGGAGGCTGCCCCGGTAGGCGACGTCGTCCCCCGCCATGTTGGCGCCGGCGATGCGCCCGTGCTCCATGGCCGTGGGCTCGATGGCGTGGAGCGCCGGTTCCCCGGTCACCAGGTCCCGCCCCTCGGCCACATCGCCCGCGGCGTAGATGGTCGGGACGCTGGAGCGGAGGTGGTCATCCACCAGGACGCCCCGGTTCACCGCCACTCCGGACCCGGCCAGCCACTCCAGGTTGGGCCGGATCCCGGTCGCCATGATGACCACGTCGGCGAGGAGATCCTCTCCCCGCTGGAAGCGCAGGCGCTTGCCCTCGGGGCTCTCCTCGATCCCCGTGAGCGTGACCCCGGTGTGGATCTCCACCCCGTGCCGCCGGAGCCACCCCTCGACCATCTCGGCGCCCGTCCGGTCGATCATCCGGGGGAGGATCTGCGGAGCGATCTCCACGATGGTGAGCCGCGCCTCGAGATCCAGGATGGCGTTCAGGATGGTGAAGGCGATGAACCCCGCCCCGACCAGGATCACCCGGCTCCCCGGCGCGATCTCCGCCACGACTCGCCGCGCCTGCTCCAGGGTCCAGAAGCTGTGGAGGCCGCGGCCGTCCGCGCCCGGCACCGGTGCCCGGATGGCCGAGGACCCGGTGGCGATCAGCAGGTCGTCGTAGTCGAGGACCGTGCCGTCGTCCAGCGTCAGCCGTCGGGCGGTGGCATCCAGGCTCTGGGCCTTCCGGCCGAGGTAGGGTTGCACCCTCAGCGCCTCCAGGCGCGCCGGCGTGGCGGTGAAGACGTGGGACTCGGCGATGCGCCGCCCCAGGAAGTACGGCAGGACCATCCGCGAATACGGGGGCTCGGCCGAGACCAGCGCGATCTCCGACGCCCCGGCGTCCTGCTCCCGGATGGTCGTGATGGCGTTCAGGCCCGCGGTCCCGCCCCCGACGATCACGTGGCGCCGCCGTGCCATCAGCGCCCCTCCCCGCGGGCCAGGGCCGTGGCCAGGTGGGGCTGCGCGCGCGCCGCCGCGAAGGCCCCGAGCCAGTCTGCGGTCTCGGCCTCGACGTACTCGATGGCCTGGGTGGGACACGCCTCGGCGCAGGCGGGATGCCCGTCGCAGAGATTGCACTTGAAGGCCTTATGCGTGTCCGGGTTGTAGAAGATAGTGCCGTACGGGCAGGCGATGGTGCAGAGCTTGCAGCCCACGCAGCGGTCCTCGACGACGACCTTCGCCCCGACAGGGGAGAGCGTGATCGCCTCGACCGGGCAGGCGGTCATGCACCACCCCTCGCTGCACTGCGTGCAGGTGTAGGGGGCATAGCTCGTGTGCGCCTCGAAGGACGAGACCCGGATCACGGACTTGGCCGGCTGGAAGGTGCCCGTCTGCATGTACGAGCAGGCGATCTCGCACCGGAGACAGCCGGTGCAGCGCTCAGGGATGATGCGCAGGATCTTCATGGACGCTGCTTGAGGCACGGGCGTTCCCTCAGAGTGGCGGCCAGGGATAGGGACGGCCGGGGCCTGGGTTGGGGAAGCGGCCGGCCTTCAACAGGCGGTCGGCCCGGCGGGCCAGGGCCGCGATCTCGCCCTGGGCGAGCAGGGTTTCCAGGCCGGCGCGCAGCGCCTGGTCGCGCTCCATCCGGTCGCGGAACGCTCGCAGGTCCCCGAGCAGGTCGTCGCCGATGGGCTCGCCGGCGAAGTCCCAGACGACCGTGCGGAGCTTGGGTTCCTCGTGAAAGCAGATCCCGTGGTCGATCAGCCACAGCCGGCCCTGCCGGTCCTTGAGGACGTGCCCCGCTTTGCGATCGGCGTTGTTCACGAGCGCGTCGAAGAGGGCCACGGGGCGGAGCGCGGGCTTCTCCGAATCCTCGAAGTTGAAGTAGTGCTTCTCGGGGTCGGCCTCCACGAAGAGCTGGACCGAGCCCGGCCCATGGGGTCCGTCCCGATACACGGTGGGAGGGACGAACCGCCAGCCCAGCACCTCGCTCACGAGGTAGGCTGCCACCTCGCGCAAGGGGAGGCTCTCTGCCGGGAAGTCCCACAGGGGGCGCTGACCGCGACAGGGCTTGTACACCGCGAGCCCCTGGATCCCGTCGTGGGAGATCGACACGAGGAAGGTGTAGTTGGAGGCGTTGGGAAACAGGCCCTGTGGCCTGACTGCCCCCGTGGAGAGGACCTCCAGCAGGCGCTCGTCGGTCAGGGAGGTGGTGCCCGACGGCCCGGCGCCCCGGTCCAGATCAGTGCGCGTGCCCATTGCTCCTCGGGCAGAGATGTCCCTCGGGGTCCATCGGACGGCGGCAGGCAGGGCAGATCGGGCGGCCCCGTTTCACCACCTCCAGCCCGAACTTGGCCATGGCGCGCATCTGGGAGCGGGTGGCCCAGAACCGTGCGCTGGAGGCCTCCTCCTCCGTCATCTCCTCGGTCACGAGCTCCCGCGCCACGAGCACGAGCAGGTCGTTGTCCCGATCATAGCCGAGGCCGAGCTGGCCCACGTGGAACGCGGGCTCGAGCGGCTCTTCGAGCGCCATGCTGGCGGGGTCGAAGGCGTCCGAGGCGCCGGGCAGGTCGGGGGATTTCTCCTGCAGCTCCTTGAGGAACTCCTCGATCCCCCTGCCCAGGACCTCCACGTGCTGCTTCTCGCAGAGCAGGGTGACCACCTGACGGTCACGCCGGGCCTGGATGTAAAACGTCCGCTTGCCCGGCGTCCCGACGGCGCCGGCGGTGATGCGGGTGACGGGATTGAGCTCGTAGCTGATGCCCGGCATGGCGCTCTCCAGGGCTAGACCTTCGCGGGGCCGGCCCCCGGCGCGGCGCTCCTGGCCACGCCATCCTCCCACGCCCCGACGTCATTCAGGCGCACGATGCGCGGTGAGCCGGAGTCGAAGTGGACCAGGGAGATCGAGCCCGGGGCGATGACGAGGCGCTGGAACAGGTCGATGTGGAGTCCGGCATAGTGCGCGATCGCGAGCTTGATGATGTCGCCGTGCGAGACGACGGCGATGGCGCCCTTCGGATGCTCCTCCTGCAGGGCCTCGAGCTCCGCCACCGCCCGTGCCTGCGCCTCGCGCAGGGATTCGCCCCCGGGGAAGCGGGCGACCGAGGGGGCGGTCTGCACCACTCGCCAGTGCTTCAGCCGGGCGAGGGCCCGCAGGCTCCGGCCGGTCCACTCGCCGGTGTTCAGCTCGATCAGTCCGTGCCGCTGGCGCACCTTCAGCCCTTTGGCCGTGGCCAGCGGCAGGGCGGTCTCCAGCGCGCGCTCGAGGGGGCTGGAGTAGATCGCCTCCAGCGGCACTCGGGCGAGCCGGCCGGGCAAGGCCTCCGCCTGCGCCTGCCCCCGCGCGTTCAGGTGGACCCCGCGGGACCAGCCGGTGAGACGTTTGTCAGCGGAGTCCGTGGAGCCGTGGCGGATGAAGAAGACCTGGGTCACGACCAACTACCATAGCGTTCCTGCTCCGCAGACGCAACCCCGCTCAGCCGCCCGGCTCTCGCCGGGCGCGCGCGCTGCCTGCGGCCGGGCGGATCGCAGCCTCGCGGCGCGGCGCCTGGCCGCATTGACAGGGCCGGCTGATCCACTTATCGTACAAGCCTTTAATGGACACGGCTCTCGGGAGCCACCCGGGACAGGCTGCGCTCGATTCACGGGGAGAGCGACCTCATGATCCCGCTAGGCATCCGCCTCATCTCGGAGGTCCCGGTGGCCCGCGTCGTGGAGCTGGTCCGCTACGCCGAGGCCCGCGGCTATGCCTACTGCTGGATCCCCGAGGAGGGGTTCACCAGCCGGGATGTCTATGTGACGACCACCGCCATCGCGGCGGCCACGACGGGCATCAAGATCGGGCCGGGGATCACCAACCCGTACACCCGGCACCCGGCCGTGACGCTGAACGCCATCGCGGCCCTGGACGAGTTCTCGGGGGGCCGGGCCTTCCTGGGGCTCGGCGCGGGGGGTTCGCTCACCCTGCGCCCGATCAATGTGCTCGCCCACGACCGCGCCCTGACCCGCTGCCGGGAGCTGATCGGCGTGGCGCGGCGGCTCTGGGCCGGAGAGGCCGTCTCGTACGCGGGGGCTCGCCTGGTCCTGCACAGCGCCCGGCTGGCGTACGGGCGGCGGGACATCGAGATCTGGGTGGCCTCCCGAGGCCCGAAGATGCTGCGGATGGCGGCGGAGCACGCCGACGGCGTGTACCTGAGCGGCATCGCCAAATTCGCCCTGGAGGAGACGATCACCCGGGTGCGCGAGGGGGCCCGCGGCCGGGCTACGCCGCCGCGGCTGACCCTGGCCTACTACGTCGTGCACACGGACGAGGATCTCCAGCGAATCAAGCCGTACTGCACCTATCGGCTGCTGGACTCCCCGCCGGAGGTGAAGAGCCGTCTCGGGGTCACGGCCGCGCTCGAGGCGCAGCTCAACGAAGCCCTGATCCAGGAGGGGCCCCATGGCGCGGCCCGCCTCATCAGAGACGACCAGCTCCTGCCCTACGTCATCCACGGAGACGAGGCGGCCTGCGCGCGCGAGATCGGCGCGATGATCACCCGCTACGGGATCGCCCAGTGGGTCGTCCCGCTGGCGGGCTACGAGAAAGGGGAGGAGACCATCGACCGGCTGCGCCGCATCGTCGCCCTCGCCGGGTGAGCAGGTGGACGCCCTCACGATCCTCGACCGGAAGCGCCGCGGCGGGCGCCTGGGCCGCGAGGAGCTGGCCTTCATGGTCGGAGGGTACCAGCGGGGCGAGATCCCCGACTACCAGATGGCCGCTCTGCTCATGGCCGTGGCGATCCATGAGCTGGACGTGGACGAGGCCAGCCACCTCACGGCAGTGCTCGTCGCCTCGGGCCGGCGCCTGGATCTCAGCGGCGTGCCCGGCCCGGTCCTGACGCGCCGCTCCACCGGCGGGGCAGGGGAGAAGCTCGACCTCATCGTGGCGCCCCTGGTGGCAGCCCTGGGGGTGGCGTTCCCGGTGATCGCCGTCCCGGGGATCGTCGGCCACACGGAGGGGAGCGCCGAGAAGCTCGCGGTCATTCCGGGGCTCCGGACCGAGCTGGCCGAGCCCGAGCTGATCGCCGTGCTGCGCGAGGTGGGCACCGTGGTCGCCCGGCAGCCCGCGGGGATCGTGGCGGTCGATCACGCGCTGTTCGAGCTGCGCCGGCTGACGGCCTCGCTCAAGACGACGGGGCTGACCACCTGCAGTATCCTGAGTAAAAAGTTCGCCGAGGGCGCGGATGGGCTGGTCCTCGACGTCAAGACAGGGGATCCGAGAGCCGGGATGCGCCCGCTGCTCGAGGCCGAGGGGATGGCGCGGTTCATGGTCGAGGTGGGTCGGCGCTTTGGCCGCCGGATGGTCGCGCTCGTGACTGAGCTCTCCCAGCCTCTGGGGCGCGGGATCGGGTTGCTCCCCGAGCTGCGCGAGGTCCTCCTGACGCTGCAGGGCCAGGGGCCCGATGACGTCACCGAGCTGGCGATCGAGACCGCGGCGCAGGCCGTGGCGCTCGCCGGCAGGGTTGCGGAGATCGGCCAGGCCCGGGACCTGTCCGCCCGAGCCCTGAAAGACGGCAGCGCCCTGGCCCGCTTCAGGGCCATGGTCGCCCGCCAGGGCGGAGAGGGGCGCGTGGTGGACGACCCGGGCCTCCTGGGCGTGGCCCCGGTGCGAGAACTGCTGCGGGCCGAGACCGACGGCGTGGTCTCTGCCATCGGCCTCGACGCGGTGGAGCGGGCCACGCTCCTGCTCGGGGCCGGGCGGGAAGCGGCAGTGGCCCGGGTGGACCCCCGGGCCGGTCTCATGCTCCATGCGAAGGTCGGGGATGCGGTGCGGCGGGGTGAGCCCCTGGCCGAGGTCCATGCCGAGTCCTCTGAGCGGGCGGGGCTCGGGCTGGTGGCTCTGCGTGACGCCTACGTGATCGGCCACGATCGGCCGGCGCCGCGCCCGCTCGTCCATCGGGTTGTGCAGTAGAGGCACGCCGTGGCCTTCGACCTGGTCCTGCGCCGTGGCCGCCTGGCCGCGACCCCCGGGCTCGTGGACATCGGGATCGCGGCCGGGGTGATCGCGGCCGTGGGGCGGGACCTGCAACCGTCGGGGCGGGAGGAGCTGGTGCTGGACGGGCGAGTGGTCCTGCCCGCATTCGTGGACGCCCACCTGCATCCGGACAAGGCCTTCACCGCCGCGGCCCTTGGGAGCGCGAGCTCCGTCGAGGAGGCCTCTGAGCGCTTCGGCCGCTACCGTCTCACCCGGTCGCAGGAAGACCTGCGGCGGAGCATCGAGCGGTCGCTGGCGCTCCTCGTCAGCCAGGGGGTGGGGACCGTCCGGGCCCACGCTGACGTGGATGACGCCGTAGGCCTCCGGGCGCTGGAGGCCCTCCTCGAGGCCCGGCAGACCTGGGGGGACCACATCGAGGTCCAGGCCGTGGCCTTCGTGACACGGCGAGCCGCCGGGCGCTTTGCCGAGGCGCAGTCGCTGCTCCGGGAGGCACTGGCCTGCGGGCCGGACCTGCTCGGCGGCACGCTGACCGGGGTTCCGGCTGCCCCGGCCGTGCTCCAGGGCCTCTGCGAGCTCGCGGCCGCGCACAACGTGAGGCTGGACCTGCACATCGATGAGACGGATGATCCGGCCGCGCCGTGTCTCCTCGAGGCGGTCCCGGGCGCGGCCCGCGCGCACGGGCTTGAAGGGCGGATCACGGCCTCGCACTGCTGCCTGCTGGGATGCCTGCCGACCGAGGCCGCCCGGCGGATCGCGGCGCGGCTCCGGGAGGCCGACGTCTCGGTCGTGACCCTGCCGCTCACCAACCTCTACTTGCAGGGGCGGCGTCCGGGTGGTGCGGCCGTCCGGGGGGTGACCGCAGTCCGCACGCTGCTCGAAGCCGGGGTCCCCGTGGCCGCCGGCTCGGATAACCTTCGCGACCCGTACAGCCCCTACGGGGACGGGGACCCGCTCACCACAGCGCTCCTGGCCGGCGTGGCAGCCCACCTGTCCCCCTCCGAGACACTGGCGCTCGTCACCACGGGCGGGGCGCGGGTCCTCGGCTTGAACCGGTACGGAGTCGGGGTAGGGGATCGGGCTGACCTGGTCGTGATCGAGACGGACACGCCGGAGGAGGTGGTGGCCGCTCGTCCGTCTCGCCGGCATGTCTTCCACCGGGGGCAGCTTGTCGCCGAGTCCACGTTCACCCATCGCCTTCTGGCGCCTCGACCCGCGGAGGGCGGGCCGTGTGGACGCCGTTCGCGGCCCTGTGGTACCGTGCCTCCCGGACTTTCGGATGGGCCAGCGGGGCGGGATACGGGCGAGGAGGGTGCAGCGGATCCATGACACCGGATGAGATCAAGGTCTTTGCCGATGAAGAGGTAAAAGGGATCCAGGCGGAGCTGGCAGCGCTTCAGGCGACCCCTGACCGGAAGTGGCTGCACGAGCGATACACGGCCATCGGCAGCACCCTGCCTGGAAAGCACTTCGCGGAGGGGAAGCCCGAAATCTACAAGAACTACTATCTCCTGTACTCCGAGCTCGTCTTCCAGCGCCACCTGCCTGAGAAAGAGACCCTCCCGATCCTCGGCTACCTCTTCGACCGGATGGCCCTCCATGAGGTGAAAGCTCCCTGACAGAGGCATCGGGG
Source organism: Deltaproteobacteria bacterium (assembly GCA_016183025.1). Taxonomy (GTDB): domain Bacteria; phylum Desulfobacterota; class JACPFL01; order JACPFL01; family JACPFL01; genus JACPFL01. Next base: position 9,727 of record JACPFL010000197.1, read on the forward strand.
TAGTGACGACCGCCCGCATGTATGCACTGGTGGCCCTCAGGCTCTGCGGCCCCGTGCATCCGGGCTCAGCCCGGCGCGATCACTCCTCGAATGCGAAAAGCGGCCGGCTGTCCGTCTCGTCAGCGGTGAAGGGGCGGGGCCGCCGGTAGAGTCCCGGGTCCTGCTCCGGGAGCACCTCGGCCTCCTCCTCCCCGGCGCTGCTCGCCGCGAGCGCCAGCCCCTCAGGGGAAAGCGTCACCCGATCCTCGCCGTACGGATGGATCAGGTCGCGGCTCAGCGGCGGGCCGCCTTCGTCCCGGAGCTGCCGTTCGTAGAGACGGAGCACGCTCTGGATCGGCGGCGACGCGTTGATCATCCCCAACCTCCTGCCCTTCCGGCCAGGGGCCTCCGAGGCCCCCCGGCCTTTGCTCCCTCATCCTCCTTTTCGGCGGTTCTCTCGGGGGGCTGTGTGACGGGACGCACAGGGTTCGAGGCCCGCCTGACGGGTGTGATCGGCATCACAGGCCTGGCTGGCGATCCTGATCCCCCGGAGCAGGGGAGAGCCGCTGTTCTGGCGCACGGGCGGGTCGGCTCGGCTCGGGGACCTGCCTTGACACCCCTCAGGGGGGCTGCCATGAGAG
>JACPFL010000010.1 GCA_016183025.1 Deltaproteobacteria bacterium
GACGGGACGGCGAAGGGGGGCGTGGTGGTGGGGATCGCGGCCGAGCTGAAGATCCCCCTGCGGTTCATCGGGCTCGGGGAGAGTCTGGAGGACCTGCGCGAGTTCCAGGCGGCGGAGTTCGTGGAGGCGCTGTTCTGAGGCTGCCCTGCGCAGGGGCGAGGCGGGGGGGCAGGGCGTACTCCCCCGCACGAGATCCAGGCCACGCCCTCAGAGCCAGCGGTCGAGCAGGAAGGCGGCCACGAGCACGGCCCCGATCAGCGAGTGGGGCTTGATCGTGAAGGCCATGGCGGGGATCAGCCGCTGCGGCTCGGCGAAATGGCGGCGCGCGAGCCGGGCCGCCCGCAGCGTGCCGGGGATCGTGAGCAGGGTCGCCAGCGCCAGCGGCGGGAGCAGCCGGAGGGCGACCTCCACGATGATCAGCAGGTAGGTGACGGCGAGCAGGACGAAGTACCAGGGCAGGGCCCGCTCGCGCCCGAGGCGCGCCACCAGGTTGAGCTTGCCGGCGGCGTGGTCCGCCACGTAGTCGGGGAACTGGTTGATGTAGAGCACGGTGGCGATGATGACGCCGACGGGCAGGGAGGCGAGCACCACGCCGAGATCCAGGGCGCCGGCCTGCACGTAGTACGCCCCGATGGCCATCAGGGGGCCGAAGTTCATCCCCACGGCCAGCTCCCCCCACCCCCGGTAGCACAGCTTCACGGGCGGCGCCGTGTATGCGAAGGACGCGGCGATCCCGATCACCCCCAGGATCAGGATCACGTGGCCGGGGCTCACGTAGTCCAGGTACAGGCCGATCGGGATGGCCAGCCCCCAGCAGAGCAGGGCCGCGGCCAGGATCTGGCGGGGCGCGAGCAGCCCCTCCTGGATGACCCGGGTCCCGGCGCTGAAGGGCGTGATCTCGGTGTTGATGTCGTCCGCCCCGCTCAGGTGGTCGAAGTAGTCGTTGGAGAGGTCCGTGGCGGCGTGCACGAGCAACGCGCCGAGCAGCGTCAGCAGGAAGAGCCCCGGCGCGACCTGCCCCCCCCGCTGGACATGGATAGCCACGCCGAGCAGGACGGGGACGACCGTCGCGGTGAAGAACGGCGCGCGCGCGGCGCGGATCCAGAGGGCTATCCGTTCCAGCATGCCTGCCTCCGCCTCTGCCGCGGCCTAGGCCCCCTTCGTGCCCACGTGGAGGGCCGCGATCCCCCACTCGTACAGGCGGTAGGAGACCTCGTGGAAGCCGGCCTGGAGCATCCGCGCCCGCAGCTCGTCCGGCCCCATGAACCGGATGATGGACTGGGCCAGGTACCGGTAGGCCGGCCGGTCGCGGGCCAGGGCCCCGCCCACGTAGGTGACGACCGTGCGCAGGTAGAGGTTGTAGAGCCGCCGCAGCCACGGGAGGCGCGGCCGGCTCATCTCCAGGATGTAGACGCGCCCGCCGGGGCGCAGCACCCGGGCCATCTCCTTCAGGCACAGGTCCAGGGTGCTCCAGAGGTTGCGGACCCCGAAGGCGATGGTCACGGCGTCGAAGCTCAGGTCCGGAAACGGGAGGTTCTCGGACTCCGCCGAGAGGAACAGCATCGGCTGTCGCGGGGCCTTGCGCCGGGTCTTGCGCAGGGCCTCGAGGAGCATGGGCTGGGCGAAGTCGGCCCCGACCAGGCGGGCCCGGGCGCCGGCGCGCCGGGCGACCTCGAGCAGGAGATCGCCGGTGCCGGTGCACAGATCCAGCACCCGAGCCCCCGCGGGCAGGGCCATCGTGCCGACCGCCCGCTTGCGCCAGGTGATGTCCAGCCCCGCGCTCAGGAAGTGGTTGAGGAAGTCGTAGTGGGGGGTGATGTTGGAGAACATGCGCTGGAGCTTGGGGTTCCCGCGTGGCATAGTGCAGTCTTATACGAAACCCCCCGAGCGCTTGTCAATCCGGGACTGAGCGCGCAGGCGAGCGCTCCGTGGGCGCCCACGCCTCGTGAGACGCCAGCCGCCCCCCTAATGAATGCATAACGCGCATAATGGCTGCCGCCGAGGCGCTTGACAACGGCGATCTGCGGGGTAGAAGAGAATCGTGCCCTACGAGGGAGGGTGGAGATTTCCCGTGCATGGCAAGAGCTGAGTCCTTTGGCTAGAGGAGGAAATCCATGTCAGCCAGACACCGGATCGGCTTCGTGGTCGTCATCCTCGGCACCTTAATCCTCGGACGAGATGGCGGAGCTCAAGGGCTCAAGCCGGTGAAATTCGGCTATCTTCCCGTCATCTCCTTTGCCCCCATTTTTATCAGCATTGACAAAGGGTACTTCGAGGGCCAGGGCATCAAAGTCGGTCTGGAGCAGTTCACGACCGCCGCGAGAATGAACACGGCCTTAGCGGTGGGGGAACTTCAGGTGGCGTCCGGGACCGCGAGCGCCGGGCTCTTCAATGCCATAGCGGGAGGCATGGATTTCAAGATCGTGGCGGACAAGGGCCAGATCCGGCCGGGGTATAGCTACGTGATGCTGGTCGTGCGCAAGGACTTGCTAGACCGGGGTGTCGTGAAATCCGTTGCAGATCTGAAGGGAATGCGGATCGCCTTGCCGGGGAAGGGGATTGTGAACCATTACATCCTGGGGAAGATGCTGGGAGCAGACGGTGTGGGCGAAGAGGCGGTGCGATTGGTTTTCTTGGGCATGCCAAATTTCCCCCAGGCTTTCGCGTCGGGCGCGATTGAGGCGGGGATGGCCATCGAGCCCTGGGGGATTCTCTTGAAGAATCAGGGACGGGCTCTTGTTCTGCGACGCCCTGAGGAGCGGGCAAGCCTTCAGCGTCTCCAAGTGGCCGTGATCATCTATGGGGGCAAATTCATCCGAGAGGATCGGCAGACGGCTGAACGGTTCATGAAAGCCTACCTCGCGGGCGTCAAATTCCATAACCTGCGGGGCATCAAGGATCCCGAAGTATTGGAGATCGTGGCCAAGTACACGAAGGTGCCGGTGCCGACCATCAAGCAGGCGGTCCCGTTCTACCTCGCGGACGACGGGATGCCACTCGTGGAGAGTCTCGCCGATCAGCAGGCATGGTACCTTGCTCAGGGGCTCGTCAAGGAGAAGGTCGCAATGGATCGTGCCGTTGACCTGAGCTTCCTTCGCTAACGGGGCTGCCGACGGAAGAGGAGGGGACCGCATGGTGTTACTGCTTCGGCCTGAGGATACGAGGGGTTTGATCAGCATGCCGGAGGCCATCGAAGCCGTGGAGGAGGGCTACCGGGCGTGGGCGGCGTGCCCGGATATCAATGCCCCCCGCCAGCGTACGCACACGCCGGCGAATTCACGAGTCAGTGCACACCAGGGGGGCGTCCCCCGATTCGGGGTGACGGGCCTCATGACCCATTGTGAGCTTGTCAGGGTCGTCCCGGAGCTGCAACAGCAGCACATCCCCGTGAGGGGGCGGCCGGTCACGGTGCTGTACAGTTCAGAAACCGCCGAGCTGGTCTGCATCATCATCGGGGAAGTGACGTGTCGGGAAGTTCCCGACCAATACATGATCGGCCTGCGCACGGCCGCGACGAGTGCCGTGGGGATGAAGTACCTGGCCCGTCGCGACGCCCAGACCGTCGGCCTTTTCGGCTCGCGGGGGCAGGCGAAGAACCACCTTGCGGCTGTTTGCAGTATTCGCCCGATCAAACGGGCACAGGTGTATAGCCCGAATCCAGAGCATCGGAAAGCATTCGCCGAAGAAATGAGCCAAGTGCTGGAGATCGAGATACAGGCCGTGAGTGAGCCGCAGGCTGTGCTGGAAGGCGCGGATATTGTGATCGACGCCTCGAATACGAACGTGCCGGTATTTCGGGGGGAGTGGGTTCAAGAAGGTATGCACATAAACGGATTCCAGGGGAGCAACATCGGGCTGGTGCGTGGCGGGTTCATCCCGTCGAAACGGACCGAGTTTGACGGAGAGACCTACAGGCGTTGCGATGTCATCGTGATCAATTCGAAGGTCCAAACGCAACAGGACGAGTTTCCGATTGGAGATGCGGCAAAAACGGGGGCGGTCAAATGGGATCACGTATGGGAGTTGAGGGATTTGGTAGCCGGTAAGGTGCCGGGACGATCGAGTGATCGGCAGATCACTCTGCTGGATGTGAGCGGGGGACAGGGTATCGCAGACGTGGGGCTGGCAGGGCATATCTATCAGGTCGCCAGGAAAAAGGGCGTGGGGGTGGAATTGCCTCTGACCGGGGCGGAGCATTGGACTCCGTAGCCTCCCCTTCTTTTCGGCCACTCTCTGATAACTGACAGGGACCAGGACAGATGAGAGGGCGATGATGGAGGCGGATGTGCTCCTCGTGCCGGCGCCGCCGGACCCGGAGCGGCTCATCGGGCGGCTTGTCATCGTGCTGGATATCCTCCGGGCCACGACGACCATCGTGACCGCGCTGATGCGGGGGGCCCGCGCCGTGATCCCGGTGGTGGAGGTGGAGGAGGGACGGGCTGTGGCAGCGCGCCTTCCGCCCGGGACGGTCCTGCTCGGCGGAGAACGAGGCAGCCTCAGGATCGACGGCTACGACCTGGGCAACTCCCCCCGGGAGTACACGGCCGAGATGGTGCGGGGGCGGACGATCGTCCTTACCACCACGAACGGCACGCGGATGCTCCGCACCCTGGCGGGGGCGGCCGAGATCCTGGTCGGCTGCTACCTGAACCTCGGTGCGGTGGCACGGACGGCGGCTGCGGGCGGACGGGATGTGCTGGTCGCCTGCGCCGGGCGCCTGGGAGGGGTGGCGCTCGAGGACGTTGTGGGGGCTGGCGCCGTGGTGGCTGCTCTGGAAGAGGTGGCCGCGCCCCTGAGCCTGACGGACGCGGCCCGGGTGGCCCGGGAGCTCTACCGGGAATACGCGGCCGACGTCGGCCGTTCGTTCCGGGATTCGGCCCATGGGCAGGAGCTGCTCCGTCTCGGCCTGGCCGAGGACCTCGCCTTCTGCGCCACCCGTGATCTGACGCAGATCGTCCCGGGCTGCGTCGACGGGGTGATCCGCCCGGCCGCCCCCCCCGGGCCCGTCAGCGAAGGACCACCCGCTTGAACCCCTCAGCGTAGGCCACCCCCGCTTGCCGTCCCATCTCCGCCGCGCGCTTCCGCATCCGGTCCTCCCAGCCCACCACGTGGGCCAGCTGGGTGCGGTGGCAGCGCAGGGCCTCCAGCTTGCGCTCGAGGACCTCGCTGATGTCGGTGAAGAGGTCCGCGCTCCCGGTATGGAAGTAGTAGATCTCCTTCGGGGCGTGGGGCGAGATCCCGGAAACGAGGTACTCGGGGTGAAAGAGGTGATCGCGGGCCGCCACGATGGCGTCGGTGGCCGTGAAGCCGACCGCGCGGTGATCCGGGTGGAGCATGTAGGGGCGCCAGGGGTCGTGGGTCACGACCACGTCGGGCCGCACCTGCCGGATGAGCAGGGCGAGCTCCCCCCGGAACTTCAGCGTGGGCTCGAGCTGCCCGTCCTGGTGGCGCAGGAAGATGACGCGGGAGATCCCCAGGCAGCGGGCGGCCTCCTCCTGCTCCTGCTCGCGCAGCTCGGCCAGGCGATGGGGCGAGAGATCGGGGTCCTTGGTCCCCTTGTCGCCGCTGGTGCAGACGATGAGCTGGACCTCGTCCCCGGCCTTGCTCCAGAGCGCGACGCTCCCGCCCGCCCCGCTCTCGGCGTCGTCGGGGTGTGCGCCGATGACCAGCAGCCGTCTCGACTCCCCCATGGGCACGTCTCCTCCGTCAGCGCAGCCGCAGCGCGCTCTGGTCGCGCCGGGCGAGCACCGCCCGGTAGAGCCCTGCGATCTGCTCGGCCACGCGGGACCAGGCGAAGCCCTGCGCGAACCTGGCCGCCTGCACGCTCATCGCCTCCCGGCGGCGTTCATCCCGGAGCAGTTGGCCGATCGTGTCCGCCAGGAGTCGGGAATTGCCCTCGGGCACGAGGAGCCCGGTGGCCCCGTCGCGCACGATGAACGGGAGCCCGCCCACGCGCGAGGCGATGACCGGCGTCCCGCAGGCCATGGCCTCCAGCGCCACCATCCCGAAGGACTCGTACCGGGACGGGAGCACGCAGAGGGCGGCCCGCGCATAGAAGGCGGGGAGCGCTTCCTGGGGCTGCGGGCCCATGAAGCGCACCAGCCCCTCGATCCCGAGCGAGGCCGCCAGCCGCTTGAGCCGGTGCAGCTCCCGGTTCTGCATCCGGGCATCCTCGTCGGCCTCTCCGCCGATGATGCGCAGCTCCAACCCCTCCCGGAGCGCCGGGCTCCCCCGGACCAGCAGGCCCACCGCCCGGATCAGCACGTCCAGCCCCTTGATCGGCTCGATCCGACCGACATAGAGCAGGCTGGAGGCGCCCCGCGTCGTGGGGCGCGGGCCGGGGCGAAAGAGCTGGAGGTTGATCCCGCAGGGGACCACCTCCACGCGCTCCGGCGGGCAGTTGTAGTACCAGTTCATGTGGGCCTTCTCCAGGGGGCTCGCCGCGACGATCCGATCGGCCATCCTCATGATGATCCGTTCGGCCTCGACACGCAGGCACGGCTCCTGGGGCGCCCGGTCCTGCACCGCGTGGTTCTTGAGCCGGGCCAGGGTGTGGAACATCTGCACCTGCGGCACGCCCCACTCCCCCTTCAGCATCCAGCCGGCCCAGCCGGAGAGCCAGTAGTGGGTGTGGAGGAGATCGTACCGGATCCCCTCCTGCCGGGCGAACCGCTGGATCCCGGCCACGAACTCCGGCAGGTGTTCCCAGAGCCTGCCCTTGTCATACGGGGCCTCGGGGCCGGCCGGGACGTGAATCACCCGGACGCCCGGGGCCAGCGGCACCACCCGGGCGATCTGAGGGCTCTGGGACCGGGTGAAGACGTCCACCGTGATCCCCCCGGTCGCCAGCTCGAGGCTCAGCTCCCGGACGTAGACGTTCATCCCGCCGGTCTCCTTGCCTCCCAGCGTCGCCAGGGGACAGCTGTGGGCGCTGATCACGCAGAGCCGCGCGCTCACGACGCGTCCTCCGGGCGCACGACCGTGAGGCGGTAGTTCCAGCGGTCACGGGCCCCCAGGTCGTACTTGTAGGGTTCATCGCCCCGCAGGAATTCGAGCTCCTTCCGCCTCAGCCCCTGGCAGTGGGTGATGTACCGGGCGAAGCAGGCCAGCCCTGGGGAGAACGGCGCGAGCGCCGGGTCGTACGCCGAGTTGTAGACGAGCGCGGCTCCCCCGTGCACGAAGCTGAACAGCCCCGCTGCCGGCTGGTCTCCCACCCACAGCAGGGCCAGCTCCACCCACTTCCGGGGCGCGAAGGTGTCGACCAGCGCGCCGAAGAAGGCGCGCCGTTCGGGAACGAGGAAGGCCGCCTTGCGATGGCGTTGGAAGAGGTCGAAGAAGGTCTCCAGGGCCGGCCGGACCGCCTCCGGCCGGGTGGCCACCTCCAGGCGGAGGGGGCCCGCGGCCTCTGCCCGGCGGAGCTTCCGTCGGAGCTCATGACGGTCCTTGCTGGAGAGCATGGCCAGGTAGGCCTCCCAGGTGGGCGGGAGCGGCAGGTACGGGGTCACTTCCTCCCGGACGAGGGTCACTTTCCAGCCGCGCTCGTTGCCCCACTCCGACCAGAGGCGCCCGGTCGGGGAGTCCTCGGGCAGCGCATGGAGGACGAGGGTCTGCCACCCGGCCCAGCCGGCCAGGTGCTCGGCCAGGGTCCGGCTCACGGCCTCCTCGCGCCCCGGCAGGGCGAGGACATCGGCGAAGTCCCACAGGTCGGGGTCCCAGGCCAGCTCCACCGTGGGCGTGGGGGGGGTGCGCACGAATGCCGCGACCCCCTCCAGCAGCCCGTCGCGCTCCACGGTCGCCAGCACCAGCTCCCGGGCGCCGGCGAAGTGGGTCCACCAGGTGTGCAGCCAGGTCCAGCTCAGGAACACATTGGGCCGCTTCAGCTGCCGGTAGAGCCCCCTCCAGCCTGGGCGGAGCGCCTGGAGTCCCTCGAGCCCATGGTGGAGGCGGACCGTCATCCCGGGCTCAGACATCGCGGGCTCAGACGAACGCGACCTCACGCTCCGATCGGAGCGGGCGCATCCGGTAGAAGGACAGGCCAAGGACCGTGATCATCTCCACGTCCCGAAAGTGCTGGAACCCGGCCTTGCTGATGGCCCGCCGGGAGGGGTGGTTGGTGCTCATGGCGAAGATGAGCGCGCGCGCGAGGCCCTGGGCCCGATCTGCTTCGAGCATCCGGGCGAGCAGGGCCGGGAAGATGTTCTGGCCCCGGCACTCGGGGACCGTGTAGGCATCGTAGTAGTAGACCTCGTCGGGCGCCACGAGGATGGAACGGTGGATCTCCGCGACGCTGACCTCCCCCCTGCCGAGCCAGCAGTACCCCGCGACACGGTCCTCCCGGACCCCCACACAGCAGCGATCACCTTTGTCCAGGCGCTCTTCCACCCCACCGGCGGGATAGAACGCCCGCAGGAGGGCGGTGGTCCGGTCGGCCATGCCCGCGATGAACCGGATGTCGAGGGGGCCGCGGGGTTCGACACGCGCGACTGGGGAGGAGAGCCAGAAGGAGTAGAGGCAGAGCGTCTGTCGTTGCACCAGCCATTCCCACAGACCCACCAGCCGGCCTCCCGGGAGGGCTCATGCGCAAACACACCCCGCCCGCCCGGCGGACGCGACGGGGCATCGCTGCCGGGCCGAACGAGGCGTGGGGTGATCCGGGATTCGGGTTCGACGTATTGGGCTCAAAGTATAAAGGACGGGCGCGGATGGCGCCACGGGAAAGTGCAGGAAGCACGCCCTCCAGCGTGACACGGGCCGGCCGGCCGTGGTTGACAGGGCACGCGCGCCTCAGATACGCTGTTTGAAAATCAACGGGCGCGCGGTTTCCAACCCATGAGATCTGTATCGATCCGCCACCGTCGTCTGGCGACGCTCTTCCGCCTGAGCCGCGTCATCGCCTCAACGCTGGAGCCTCGCAAGGTCCTGACCCAGATCATCAATGGGGCCGTGCGGATCACGAAGGCGACGAGCGGCTCGCTCCTGGTCATCGACCGGGAGCGGGGGACGCTGCACATCGAGGTGGCCTCCGGGTACACCGAGCGGGCGATCGCCCGGGCCCGCCTCAAGGTCGGGGAGGGGATCACGGGGTGGGTCGCCAAGACGGGCATCCCGCTCCTGGTGCCCGACGTGACGAAGGACCCTCGCTACGTGCGGCTCGACAAGCAGATCCGCTGCGAGATGGCCGTCCCCCTCATCCTGGAGGACGAGATCATCGGGGTGGTCAACGTGAACAACACCCGGGTCGGGGCCTTCACGGGGGAAGACCTGGAGCTGCTGATCACGCTGGCCAGCCTCTCGGCCCAGATCATCCAGAACGCCCGGCTGTTCGATACGGTCCGTCAGCAGGTGCGGGAGCTGGACGTCCTGTTCACGATCGGCAAGTCCATCACCGGCACCCTGAACCTCGAGAACGTCCTCAATGAGATCGTCAAGAGCGCGGCCCAGCTCATGAACACCCAGATCTGCTCGTTGATGCTGCTCTCCGAGGACGGGCGCGAGCTCGCGATCAAGGCCGTCTACGGGGGGAGCCCCGACTACATCAAGAAGCCGAACCTCCCGGTGGCCGAGAGCCTGATCGGGCAGGCCGTCAAGACCAGGCAGCCCGTGACGTCCATGGACGTCCGGGAGGAGCGCGGCTACCGCTACCTGGACCTGGCGCGCCGGGAGGGGCTGTGCGCCCTGCTGGCCGTCCCTATGATGGTCAAGGGGCAGGTGATCGGGGTGATCAACACGTACAAGTCCACCCGGCACCGGTTCACGGAGAACGAGATCAAGCTCCTCTCCAGCCTGGCGGACCAGTCGGCCATCGCCATCGAGAACGCCCGGCTGTACGGGCGGATGATCGACCTGGAGGAGCGGATCCGACGGGTGGAGAAGTTCGGGGTGCTGGGGGAGCTGGCCGTCGAGATCGCCCACGAGGTCAAGAACCCGCTGACCATCATCAAGATGTTGCTGTACGGCCTGCAGGTCGAGGACCAGAAGGACCTGGAGATCATCCGGAGCGAGATCGACCGGATGAACCGGATCGTCACGCAGTTTCTGGGCTACAGCCGGCCGGGCGAGCCCCGGTCGCAGCCGGTGGACCTCAACCAGATCCTCGAGGCCACCCTGCAGCTCGTGGAACACCGGGTCGCGAAGCAGAAGGTCATGGTCGAGCGCAACTTCTCCCGCCTGCCTCCGGTGGAGGTCGACGTGGAGAAGATGGAGCAGGCCTTCCTGAACCTCTACCTGAACGCCCTGGACGCCATGCCCGGGGGGGGACGCCTCGCCGTGGCCACGCGCCGCCACGGAGGTGAGATCACCATCACGATCGACGACACCGGGACCGGCATCCCGCCGGACATCCGCGACCGGATCTTCGCGCCGTTCGTCACCTCCAAGGAGACCGGGCTCGGACTGGGCCTCTCCATCGTCCACCGGATCGTGGAGCAGCACCACGGCGAGGTCCGGGTCCGGTCAGGCCCGGGGGGCACCGGCTATTCGACCCGGTTCATCATCCGGCTGCCGGTGGCCTGGAGCCAGACGTGAAGAAGATCCTGATCGTCGACGACGAGCCCAACGTCCACTATTCGTTCCGGAAGATCCTCCCCCGGGAGTACAGGATCCTGTCCGCGCAGACCAGCGAGGAGGCCCTGGCGCTCGTGCGGCGCCAGGCCCCGGACCTGGTGATCATGGACATCCGGATGCCCGGGATGGGGGGCCTGCAGGCGCTCCGTGAGATGAGGGAGCTCGACCCCGAGATGTTCGTCATCATCATGACCGCCTATGGGACGATGCAGACGGCCATCGAGGCGATGAAGCTGGGGGCCTACGAGTACATCCTCAAGCCCTTCGACGTCCCGCGGATGCAGGAGATGGTGGATCGGGCCCTCGAGGCCCGGGATCTCATGCGGACGAAGGCCGTCCAGGCCTCGGCGGCGAAGGAGGGGCGCGGGGAGGAGACGATCATCGGGACCTCCCCGGCCATGCAGGAGGTCTTCAAGACCATCGGGCAGATCGCCGACAAGGACGTGACGGTCCTCATCCGGGGGGAGAGCGGGACCGGCAAAGAGCTGGTGGCCCGGGCGATCTACCAGAACAGCAAGCGGGCCGCCCGGCCCTTCGTCACGGTCAACTGCGCCGCCATCCCGGACACGCTGCTGGAGTCCGAGCTGTTCGGCTACGAGAAGGGCGCCTTCACCGGGGCCACCGAGCGTCGGATCGGCCGATTCGAGCAGGCGAACGGGGGGACGATCTTCCTGGATGAGATCGGCGACATGTCCTTCTCGACCCAGAACAAGGTGCTGCGGGTCATCGAGGAGGGGGAGTTCAACCGCCTGGGAGGCAAGGAGCTGATCCGGGTGGATGTGCGCCTGATCGTGGCCACCAACCAGGATCTCGAGCGCGCCATCCGGGAGGGCCGCTTCCGCGAGGACCTCTACTACCGGCTGAACGTGATCTCCATCCACCTGCCGCCCCTCAAGGAGCGCCGCGAGGACATCCCCGAGCTGGTCGAGCACTTCCTGGAACGCTTCAGACGGGAGCTCCGGCGCAAGGTGACGGGGGCGAGCGAGGCGGCGATGAAGAAGGTCCTGGCGTACAGCTGGCCCGGGAACGTCCGGGAGCTGGAGAACGCCGTGAAGCGCGCCGTGATCTTCTGCAAGGGCGATACCCTCCGGCCCGAGGACCTCCGCATCCCGGGGGAGGAGCGGGCGGCCGCCCCGCCGGCCGACGTGCCGGCAGAGGCGGTGCTCGACCGGATCCTGGATCAGATGATCCTGGGGCGAGAGCAGGGGGAACTGATCCCGGCCATGGAGCGCCTGCTCATCGTGAAGGCCCTGGAGCGGACCCGGGGCAACCAGCTCATGGCCGCCCGCATCCTGGGGATGAACCGGAATACCCTGCGCAAGCGGATCCGGGAGTACGGCATCGCGACGGAAACGCGGATCGTGAAGAAGGGCGGCCCGGGGCCGAAAGCGGCTTGACTTGCGGGACGGGACGGGAATACTATAAGCACGGACGGAGGGGGAGGCGGTGGCGGCCGGCGGGGACGCGGCGGGGGACGTTGACGAGTTCGACCTGCTGGAGAAACGGATCGGCGAGCTGGCCGCCCAGTATGCGATGCTGAAGGTCGAGCATGCGCGCCTCAAGGATCAGGTCCGGGAACGGGAGGCTGAGCTCGTCAGCCTGAAGGAGCGGGTGGCGCGCCTGAGCAATGAGCGGGGCGCCGTGCGCGCCCGGGTGGACCAGCTGATCCGGAAGCTCGAGGGCATGGATCTGAGATGAGGGGCGGGGCGCTGCCGGCGTCCCCGCATGGATCGGCGTGAAGCGTTCCGTGAAGATCACGCTCCTGGGACAGGAGCTGGCCGTCCGGACGGAGGCCGACGAGAGGTACCTGCAGCGGGTCCTGGGGCTCCTGAACGGGAAGCTCGAGGAGGTGCAGGAGTCGGGACAGGCCGTCTCCACCGTGCGTGTGGCGCTGATGGCCGCGCTGAATCTGGCGGACACCTGTGTCAGGCTGGAGGAGGAGCGGACCCGGCTGCACGACCGGGCCCGGGGGCTGGTAGAGGTCATCGAGGCCCAGATCCCGTGAGGGGCTGGGGTGGTCAAACGGATTCCCCTGCGGAGTGCGTGATCAGCAGATCGTTTTGGGCCAACACACACGAAGAGGGAGCCCTCCCTTGCTGCCGTGTGCCCGCCTCACTCCGGTGAGGACGCCTGACGCAGCAAAAGGGTACCCACCTGTTGAGGGTTGGGTTCAACAAGACTGCTGACACGGCTCAGGCGGGGGAACAACTTCTTGTGGAGCCTGGAGAGCCAGGAGGCGAGCCGCGGCGGGGCGGGCTGTGAGCCAGCCCGCGGGCATCGCGGCTGCGGTAGGTCGGCATGACGTGGTCGGGTCACAGTCTGGTGCATGAGACTTTTGACGCGCGGATTCTGATCCTTGTCCTGACGCAGATGATGGGGGCCCCGTGGAGCCCGCCGGGCGCCACGGGTGGAGACTCGCAGATGGTGGTTCGCGTACCAAGCACCTCCCGAGGTGTCTCGCTGTTCGGTGCTGTGACACCCCGGGCGCCCTCCGGCGGCCCACCCCCTGGCCGACGGCGGGCATTCGACCCGTCCCGATTGCGCCGCTGATCTTCCGCTGACCGGCCTTCCTCGGCTCTCCCCGCGCCGTGCCGACGGCCAGGGGAGCAGTGCAGAGCAAAGCGATCCTGCGACAGACCATGCTGGACCGGCGGCTCCGGCTGACCTCGGCGGAGGTGGAGGGCTGGAGCCGGCAGGCCCAGGAGCGGCTCCTCGGGCTTCCGGCGTTCGCGGAGGCCCGCGCCATCGCCCTGTACTGGAGTGCCCGCAACGAGGTCCGGACCGACCGCCTGTTCGAGGCGGCCTGCGCCGCGCGGAAGGTGGCGGTCTTCCCGCGCCTGACGCCTGATCGGCGGGCGATCTGCTTCTACCCGCTGCGGAGCCCGGAGGAACTGGTCCCGGGGCCCTTTGGCCTGCTGGAGCCGCCGGGGAACGGGCGGGCGCCGGTGGAGCCAGGGGCGCTCGGGCTGATCGTGGTGCCAGGCCTGGCCTTCGATCGTCAGGGTCACCGCCTCGGCTACGGGCGAGGCTACTACGATCGGTGGCTGGGCGAGATCACAGGCCGGCCGACGCTGGTCGGACTGGCCTACGCGTTCCAGATCGTCGACCAGATCCCAGCCAGTCCTGCGGATCACCGGATGGAAGTGGTGGTGACCGACCGGGGGATCCTCCCGATCCCGGGAGGCCCCGGAGGGGCGGACCAGGCTGGCACGGAGGAGGTGTTGACCAATTGACCCTGGACATGCTGTCGCCTGAACTGCTCGGGGTAGGGATGGCGCTGGCCATCCTCGTGAGTGTCGGGGTGGGCTTCCTGTTGGTCTGGCTCCTCGTGCGCCGCAGGCTCGACCAGGCCCGGGGGACGGGAGAGCAACTCGTCAGGGAAGCCCGTGAGGAGGCCGAGCGCGTGCGCCGAGAGGCCCTGGTGCAGGCCCGGGACGTGGTGGTGCACGCGAAGGCCGAGTTCGAGCGAGAGGCCCGCGACAAGCGGCAGGAGGTGCAGGCGCTGGAGCGCCGGGTCCAACAGCGCGAGGAGCACCTGGAAAAGAAGCTGGAGGGGCTGGAGCGGCGCGAGGCCGAGGCGACGCGCCGCGAGAAGGGGCTGGGGGCCCAGGAGAAGGCCGTCGCCGAGCAGGAGGGTCGGTATCGGGAACTGCTCCAGGAGGCGCGGCTGGCCCTCGAGCGGGCGGCCGGGCTCAGCGCGGCCGAGGCCCGTCGCCACCTGCTGCAGGAGGTGGAGGGGGAGATCCGGCTCGAGACCGCCAAGCTGGTGAAGCAGATCGAAGAGGAGGCCCGAGAGCAGGCGGACCGCAAGGCCAAGGAGAACGTGATCATCGACGATACCCCGGAGGCCGTGGTCCTCTCCGGGTTTGACCCGGTCCGGCGAGAGGTCGCCCGGCTTGCGATGGAGCGGCTGATCGCCGACGGCCGGATCCACCCGGCCCGGATCGAGGAGGTGGTGGCCAAGGTCCAGGAGGAGATCGAGAACACCATCCGTGAGGCCGGCGAGCAGGCCGCCTTCGAGATGGGGGTGCACGGGATCCACCCGGAGCTGATCAGGCTGGTCGGGCGCCTCAAGTACCGGACGAGCTTCTCGCAGAACGTCTATCAGCACTCCCTCGAGGTGGCCTACCTGGCCGGGATCATGGCCGGGGAGATCGGGCTGAACGTGAAGCAGGCCAAGCGGGCCGGGCTCCTCCACGATATCGGCAAGGCGATGACCCACGAGACCGAGGGGCCGCACGCGCTGATCAGCGCCGAGCTCGCCCGCAAGCACGGCGAGAACGAGAAGATCGTGCACGCCATCGCCGCGCACAACGAGGACGTTCCCCCGGAGACCCCGTTGGCCGTGGTCGTCCACGCGGCCGATGCCATCTCCGCGGCCCGGCCTGGCGCCCGCCGCCAGACCCTCGAGAACTACGTGAAGCGCCTGCAGGACCTGGAGCGGATCGCCAGCTCATTCCCGGGGATCGAGAAGTGCTTCGCCATCCAGGCGGGCCGGGAGATCCGGATCATCGTGGAGCGCCAGACCGTCTCCGACGAGGACGCGGCCTGGCTGGCGCGGGAGATCGCCCGAAAGATCGAGCGGGAGCTGACCTATCCCGGGCAGATCAAGGTGCATGTCATCCGGGAGACGCGGGCCGTGGAGTACGCCCGGTAGGGCGTCGGAGGCGGGGTGCGGGTCCTGTTCATCGGCGACATCGTGGGTGGGCCCGGACGGCGGGCGGTGGCGGAGCTGCTGCCCCGCCTGGTGGACCAGCACCGGGTGGATCTGGTGATCGCCAACTGCGAGAACGCGGCCGGGGGGTTCGGCGCCACCCCCGAGATCTGCGATCAGCTTTTCAAGGTCGGCGTGGACGTCCTGACCTCGGGGAACCACATCTGGGACAAGAAGGAGATCTACCCCTACCTGAATTCGCAGGAGCGACTGCTGCGCCCCATCAACTACCCCCCTGGGGCGCCGGGGCGGGGAGAGCTGGTGCTCACGGCCCCGGGGGGCGAGCGAGTGGCCGTGCTGAACGTCATCGGCCTGATCTTCATGGACCATACCGATGACCCGTTCCGGGCCGCCCAGGCCGCGGTCGAGCGGTTCCGCGCGGAGACCCCGGTGATCATCGTGGACATGCACGCCGAGGCGACCTCCGAGAAGATGGCCATGGGCTGGTTCCTGGACGGGAAGGTCAGTGCGGTGGTCGGCACACACACCCACGTCCCGACGGCGGATGAGCGGATCCTCCCCGGCGGGACGGGGTACCTCACGGACATCGGTATGACCGGACCGTTCGATTCGATCATCGGGATGCGCCAGGAGGAGGCGCTCGAGAAGTTCCTCACGCTGCTCCCCCGCCGGTTCGAGGTCGCCGCCGGGAACGTCCGCCTCAACTCGGTGCTCCTGGACCTGGACGGGGAGACCGGCCGGTGCCGGGCGATCCAGCGGGTGAGCCTGCCGCTGCCGGGGCGGTGACCCGTTGAGCCGCAGGGCGGGCCGGCCGACCCTCTCGGTCGACCCCCAGGAGCAGCTTCGGCTCCTGAGGCGGGGGGCCGCGGAGATCCTCCTCGAAGAGGAACTCCAGGAGAAGCTCCGCCGGGCCGTGGCCACCGGGACCCCTCTCCGGATCAAGGCGGGCTTCGATCCCTCGGCCCCAGACCTCCACCTGGGCCACACCGTCCTCCTCCAGAAGATGAGGCAGTTTCAGGAGCTCGGCCGAGGTCATCTTCCTGATCCGCGACTTCACGGGGATGATCGGGGACCCGACCGGCCGCTCCGAGACGCGCCGGGCGCTCTCGCGGGAGGAGGTCCTGGAGAACGCGAGGACCTACGAGCGGCAGGTCTTCAAGGTCCTCGACCCGGAGAGGACCACCCTCGCCTTCAACAGCACGTGGATGGCCCAGATGTCCGCCATCGGGCTGATCGAGCTCGCGGCCAAGCACACGGTGGCCCGCATGCTGGAGCGGGATGACTTCAGGAAGCGCTTCGCGGCCCAGCTGCCCATCTCCATTCACGAGTTCCTCTATCCCTTGGTGCAGGGGTACGACTCGGTGGCGCTCCGGGCCGATGTGGAGCTGGGGGGGACGGACCAGCGCTTCAACCTCTTGGTGGGACGGGAGCTGCAGCGGGCCTACGGACAGGAGCCTCAGGTGGTGCTGACCATGCCGCTGCTCGAGGGCCTGGACGGGGTCCAGAAGATGAGCAAGTCCCTGGACAACTTCGTGGCGATCGATGAGCGGCCTGGAGAGATGTTCGGCAAGCTGATGTCCATCGCGGACCCCCTGATGCTCCGCTACTACGAGCTGTTGAGCGACATCTCCCCGGAGGAGCTGGAGGGGCTCCGAGCTGCCCTCGCGGCCGGCCGGGTGAACCCGCGCGATGCGAAGGCTCGCCTGGCGGAGGAGCTGGTCGCCCGATACCACGGCGCCGAGGCCGCGCGGGGGGCCCGGGCGGAGTTCGACCGGGTGTTCCGGGGCGGAGGGCTGCCCGATGAGGTGGAGCGCGTGGAGCTGCGGTGGGAGCAGCCCAGGATCCGCCTTCCGGAACTGCTGGTGGCGGCCGGGCTGGCCGCCAGCCGCTCGGAGGCCCGGCGCCTGATCAGCCAGGGGGGGGTGCGGCTCAACGGGGATCGGGTGGTGGACCCGGAGCACGAGTGCCAGGCTCGGGGGGAGACCCTGGTTCAGGTGGGGAAGCGGCGGTTCCGGCGGGTCGCGTTCGGGGATGCGACCGCCCCCTCCTGACACCCGGTCCGCCGGCGGCCCTGGGGGATTGCAGGGGGTGTTGCGGCTTGTTGCTTCTTGACAAACCTCCTGCGGACGCCTATGATAAATTCTTGCGGAACATTCCGCAGAGTTCTTTGAAAGCTGAATAGCGGCGCTGCCCTTTGTGTCGGGATGTCTCGGCAATTCCGAGCGCACTAACTGGCGAGTTTGATCCTGGCTCAGAGTGAACGCTGGCGGCGTGCCTAACACATGCAAGTCGAGCGAGAAAGGGGCTTCGGCCCTGAGTACAGCGGCAGACGGGTGAGGAACACGTGGGTAACCCACCCAGGGGCGGG
>JACPFL010000219.1 GCA_016183025.1 Deltaproteobacteria bacterium
GATCACTGGACCTGCACCGGGAAGGAGACCGTCACGGGGGCCACCCCCGGCCGCTCCACCGTGACCCCGACCTCCCAGGTGCCCGCCATGCTGAGGCTCAGGGTGGTCTCGTAGATCCCCTGGGTTACCGCCCGCGCCCCGAGGGTCCTGGCTTCCATCCCGGACATCCCCGTCATGGTGTACCGCACGTTCACGCTCGCCCCGTCTACTGGCCGTCCCTCACGATCCAGGACCTTGATCTCGAAGTTGTTGTCGCCGGTGCGCGGGGCGCCCGTCAGGGTCGGGTAAAGGTAGATCTTGAGCCCTCCGGCCTCCCGGACCGATGGGTTTGTCACGCTGGTCAGGAATGCGAATATCGTCCACCCGGCCAGCCCCAGGCCGACCAGCGCCGCGACGACGCTCCGACGTCTCGTCCAACGCATGCAGCCCGCTCAGGAGGGGGAGTGGTAGATCCAGGCGGCGGGGTCTCTGGCGTAGGCCTCGTAGCTCCCCTCGGCGTTGATCCCCGGGATCAGGGGCTGCCAATCCTCGCGCAGCAGCTTGTCCGGGTCTCCAAATCTGGCCGCCAGCTGCCGGACCTCCGGGTCGTCAAGCGCGGTCAGGTGGCCTCGCTCGATGACCCGCAGCCGTGTGCCGTCCCGGGTGATGACGTCCAGCGTCGGGAAGAGCAGGTGGATGTGCAGGTGGCCGTAGAGCAGCCCCTGCTCGGCGGCCCAGCGCTCCTCGGGCCCGCGCCACAGGGTGCCGAACCCCATATGGATGATCCCCGAGCGCCGGCGCTCCCACTCGAAGCCGCCGGAGCCATGCAGGTGCACGTTCCGAGGGCGGACGATCTTGGGGTTCGTGCCGATGGCCACCTCCCACAGCCAGAAGAGTCCCGGGCGCGGGAACGCCGGGTAGTGGATGGCCTGCGCCTCCTGACGGAGCGCCTCCCACGTCTCACCATAGCGCCCGCCACCCTTCACGCCCACCACCTGCCCTGCCTCGACCGTGACCGTGATGCGCGGGAAGGCCCGGCAGAAGTGGCTGGTGGTGCCGGCCACCACCCCGGCCGCGTCCTCCTGGCGGATCATCGGGGTGGTGGGATGACCGAAGAGGTGGCCGTACCGGGGAGAGGCGTCGAACCCGTATCGGGTCCCGTCGTAGTAGTCATCCCACAGGGTATAGGTCAGGTCCGTCCCTTCCGGGTCCGTCAGGTGCACGCGACCGCCCCGCCCCCGCGGCCAGAACGCCTCCCAGGTCTTCTCGTTGACCAGGCGGTGGAGGTCGAGGGGGTACGTCGTGGACGGGGCGACGAAGTGCTCCCGTCGGAGCCACGGGACGGCCTCGTAGCGATATGGGGTCTTCGGGATCGGGCCGCCCTTGCCGTGGATGAGCAGGTCATAGCGCTCACGCCCGGCCAGCTCCTCGATCCAGGGAATCCCCTCCCAGCGCCGCGGCGCCTGCTCCCAGGGGATCCGGCGCATCGTCACCCGGACCTCGTCCAGCTCGTCGAGCTCGCGCTCCGGCGTGCCGGCGTCCACGACCATCACGTCCACGCGGGCCCCGCGCTCTCGCAGGGCCCGTGCGATGACCTCCGGGATCGCCGGGTCGTACTCCCGGTCGATGGCGATCAGGACCCGGTGCCCCGGCACCGTGGCCCCGTACCCGACGAACCCGACGTGCGTCGTGCGCCGCTCCGGCCACTCGGCCAGCATGCGCGCATACGGGAGCAACGCGTCGAGAGCCAGCACGACGGGCCGCCCGGATTCTGCTTCCCGGGTTGACGCGCCGACTGACTGGGGCTGTGCCTCTTCACACATACGCGATCTCTCGTCGTTGACCGCCCGAGACCTCGGCGCCCATCGTCACAGGACCTTCTTGAACTGGGGCCGCAGCCGGGACTGGATGTACTCCCGGACGTCGGCATCGCTGCGGCGCCGGATCGGATCGAACCGCTCCCAGTGCACGAACTCCTCCGGCGACCTCACGTATCGGGCTGATGGCGCCATGTCCGCGTACCCCAGGCAGACGATCTCGTAGGTGCGGTAGGGGTCCGGGATCCCGAGGAGGTCCTTCAGCATGGCCTCCATGAAGGGCGAGCCGCTGTCGCTCAGGTACTGGGAGGCCAGGCCCAGGGAGGCGGCCGCGTAATGCAGCGTCACCACCACGTTCGCCAGGCTCGAGATGATGTGCTGGGGGCCCTTGTCGAGCTTGGTGCGCAGCGGGTAGGCGTCCACCAGGCGCGGATCGCCGATGACCACGATCAGCGCCGCCGCGTCCCGGAACCCGACGGAGAGCGACGGCGAGTCCTTTCCCCAGAAGCGATACTCCGGCGGGCGCAGCTCCTCGACCTTCGCCTTCTCCTGGAGCTGCTCCAGGTAGATCTCCGCGATCCGGTCCTTCGTCTTCTGCTCCCGGACCACGATGAACTCCCAGGGCTGGGCGTTGCCGGCCGAGGGGGCATACCGCGCGACCTCGATCAGCTTGTGGATCACCTCGTCCGGGACCGGGTCTCGCCGGAACCGGCGGATGCTCCGCCTCTGCTGGACCAGGGCGAGCAGCTCGTCGTAGCCGGCCATCAGCCTCCTCCCTCCGGGCGGGGGCTACAGCCGGTAGAACCGGCTCGGGTTCTCGTAAAAGATCTTCCGCTTCTGCGCCGCCGTCACGTCCGCCCGCTCCATCAGCGTCTTCACCGTGTACGGATACCCGCTGTCCCGTTGCGGGTAGTCCGACGCGTACAGGATGATCTCCTCCCCCACGTGCTCCAGCACCCAGGGCAGCAGCGCCTCC
>JACPFL010000200.1 GCA_016183025.1 Deltaproteobacteria bacterium
CACGATCCGCCACCCCCCGGCCATGGTCCCCAAGGCGATGGCCGCATGCGCGCCCAGGATCACCCAGAAGGGGACGTAGAACTCGGGCCCGAGCAGCCCGGCGCTGAAGAGCAGGATGGCGATGACCCCCATGGTCTTCTGCGCATCGTTCGTCCCGTGGCCCAGGCTGTACAGGCCGGCGGAGAGGAGCTGGAGGCGTCGGAACCACCGGTCCACCTTGGCCGGGGTGGCCCGCCAGAACAGCCGCAGGACCACCGTCATGTTGAAGACGCCCAGCGCTAGCCCGACGAGCGGGGAGAGCACGATAAAGATGGTGATCTTCGAGAGCCCTTCAAGGATGAGTATCCCCAGGCCCCCCTTGACCACGGCGGCCCCGGCGAGCCCCCCGATCAGGGCGTGGGAGGAGCTGGTGGGGAGCCCAACGTACCAGGTGATGAGGTCCCACGCGATGGCGCCGAGCAGCCCCGCCAGGATCACGAACTGGTCCACCCCTTCCGGGGCGATGATCCCCTTGCCGATGGTGGTCGCCACATGGACGCCGAAGCCGAAGGCGGCCACGAAGTTGAAAAAGGCGGCCCAGGCCACGGCCAGTCGGGGGGTGAGGACGCGGGTGGAGACGACGGTGGCAATGGAGTTGGCCGCATCGTGGAACCCGTTGATGAAGTCGAAGACCAGCGCGACCAGGATGATGAAGATGATCAGTTCCATCGCCAATCCAGCATTTAGCCCTGCCCGTGCGTCCGGGTCAACAGAAAACCTGGAGGCGCGTGGCCGGGAACGTCCACTCAGCCCAGAGGGCCCTGAGGGCCCCTGAGGGAGCTCTCCTTGACGGGGCGCCCGAGCCCCCCGTATACTTTTACGGTATCCCGTCACGTATTTGACGTGTTTCCTCGCCGGAGAACCGAGAGCATTGCATCTACGTCTGGCAGGCCTGCTCTGTCTCCCGCTGCTCCTGCTGAGATGCTCCCGGGAGCCCACAGACGCGACCGCCCGGGCAGCAGCCCGCGGGCGTGAGCCCGCCGTTCCCGTCTCAACCGCGCAGGTTGAGCTCCGGGCCATCCAGCGCACCGTGGACCTCGTGGGGACCCTGCTCCCCTCTGATGAGGCCACCATCTCCAGCGTCCTCCCCGGGACCGTCCAGCGCATCCTGGCCGACCTCGGCGATCGCGTGCGGCGGGGGCAGACCCTCGCCCAGTTTGACGAACGGGAGCACCGGCTGGCCGTGGAGCAGGCCCAGGCCAACCTCGCGGCGGCGGTCCAGGGCCAGCAGAAGGCCGCGGCGGCCGTGGACGCGACCAGGGCCAACCTCGAGCGCGTCCGCGCCAATGGCCGCGTCCTGGCCGCCAACCTGGAGCGCGCCCGGGCGTGGCTGGAGGACACGCGCTCGAACCAGCGGCGCCTGGCCCAGCTGGAGGCCCGGGGGCTCATCTCCACCCGCGAGCTGGAGAGCGCCCGGACCCAGGAGGAGATGGCCGAACAGCAGGTCAACGCGGCCCGGGCCGAGTACGACTACCAGCCGCAGCTCGTGCGGGCCGCGGAGGCCCAGCTCGCCAGCGACCAGGCGGCCCTGCGCGTGGCCGAGTCCACCATCCGGCAGTGGGACGCGGCGGTGGACCTCGCCCGGAAGAAGCTCGGAGACCTCACCATCACCGCTCCCCTGACCGGGGCCGTGAGCAAGCGGCTCGTCTCGGCTGGCGAGGCCGTCCGGGAGAACGTGCCCCTGTTCGTGGTCGTCGCCACGGACCCGCTCAAGCTGCAGGGGGCGGTGGCCGAGCGCTACGTGTCCGAGGTGGCGGTGGGGAAGACCGTCACGGTGCAGGTGGATGCCTTTCGCGGCCGCGCCTTCTCGGGCCGGATCTCCCGCATCAGCCCCGCCATCACCCCGGAAACCCGCTCCCTCACGGTGGAGGCGCTGATCCGGAACGAGGGGGGGCTGCTCAAGCCCGGCCTCTTCGCCCGCGCGTCCATCCTCGCCCGGCGCGTGCAGGCGCTCATGGTCCCGCAGGAAGCCGTCTACACCCTCGCGGGGATCACCAAGGTCTTCGTGGTGGACCCCGCCAAGGGCACGGTCATGGCGCGACGGGTCACGCTGGGTCCGCGCGCGGACGGCTGGGTGGAGGTGGAGGGGCAGCTCAGCGCCGGCGACCGGGTCGCCACCTCATCCCTGAGCCAGCTGGAGGACGGCGGGCGCATCCTGCTCCGGGACCAGAAGGGGTCCTGAGGCTGCCGTGCGCCTGGCCGACCTCTGCGTCCGCCGCCCGGTCTTCGCCACCATGCTCGTCGCCTCCCTGGTGGTCCTGGGGGTCCAGGCCCTGACCAGGCTCGGCGTCGACCTCTTCCCTAAGGTAGATATCCCCACGGTCACGATCATGACGACCCTGCAGGGGGCCAGCCCGGAGGAGGTCGAGACCCAGATCACCAAGCCCATCGAGGAGGCGGTCAACACCGTCAGCGGGGTGGACGAGCTCGTCTCCGTCTCGACCGAGGGGCGCTCCTACGTGATCGTCAGGTTCGTCCTCGAGCGGGATATCGAGCAGGCGGCCCAGGATGTCCGCGACAAGGTCGCCACCATCCTCCGTGATTTCCCCCAGGGGACCGATCCCCCGGTCATCGAGAAGTTCGACATCGACGCGGCTCCGGTGATGAGCATCGCCGTCTCCGCCAACCGAGACCTGCGCGAGGTGACCGAGATCGCCGACAAGCAGGTCAAGCAGGGCCTCGAGGGGCTCAGCGGGGTGGGGGCCGTGACCATGGTCGGCGGCCGGAAGCGCGAGGTCCACGTCCTGGTGGACGCCGACCGGCTGCGGGCCTTCGGCCTGACCATCCAGCAGGTCCGGGCGGCCCTGCAGGCCCAGAACGTCGAGGTCCCAGCCGGGCGCCTGGACGAGGGGCGGCGCGAGCTCGTGGTGCGGACGATGGGTCGGGTGCAGGCCGTCCGGGACTTCCACAACGTGATCCTGGCGACGGTCGGCGGGACCCCGATCACGGTGGCCGACGTCGGCCGGGTCGAGGACACGGTCGAGGAGCCCCGCCAGCTCTCCCGGCTCGACGGCAAGAGCGCCGTCACGCTCCTCGTCCGCAAGCAGTCGGGGACCAACACGGTCGAGGTCATCAAGGGGGTGAAGCGGCGCCTGGGAACGCTCGCGGCGCGGCTCCCCCGCGACGTGACCCTCCAGGTGGTCCGCGACCAGTCCCTGTTCATCAACAAGTCCCTGGAGGAGATCCAGCTCCACCTGATCCTGGGCGGCCTCCTGGCCAGCCTGGTCATCCTGTTCTTCATCCGGGACCTCCGGTCCACGTTCATCGCCGCCCTGGCCATCCCCACCTCCATCGTCGCCACCTTCGCGGCGATGCGGTATCTGGACCTCACGCTGAATACGATGACCATGATGGGGCTGACCCTCTCCGTGGGGATCGTCATCGACGACGCCATCGTGGTCCTGGAGAACATCTTCCGGTTCATCGAGGAGAAGGGGATGCCGCCCATGGAGGCGGCCCGGGCGGCCACGGCCGAGATCGGGCTGGCCGTCATGGCCACGACCTTCTCCCTGGTGGCGGTCTTCATCCCGATGGCCTTCCTCGGAGGGGTCCCCGGGCGCTTCCTCTATCACTTCGCGGTCACGATGACCGTGGCGATCCTGGTCTCGCTCCTCGTCTCCTTCACCCTGACCCCCATGCTCTGCTCCCGGATGCTCCGGCGGACAGGGCGCGGCCCATCGAAGGAGTCGCGCCTCTACCGCCTGTTGGACCGGGGGTACGCGGGGCTGCTCGGGTGGGCCCTCGGGCACCGGGCGGCGGTCGTCCTGGGAGCCGGCGCGATCTTCCTCTCCACCTTCTACCTGGCAGACCGGGTCGGCAAGGACTTCCTCCCCTACGACGACCAGAACGAGTTCGAGATCGTCGTGCAGGCCCCGGCCGGCTACTCGCTGAAGGCCATGGACGCGCTCCTGGATGCCCTCGAGGCCGACGCGCGCAAGCTCCGGGGGGTCGAGCACCTGCTCACCTCGATCGGGATCGGCCAGGGCGGCAACCCTGGAGACGTCACGCAGGCCTCGATCTACGTCCGCCTGGTGGACCTGGAGCGGCGCGGGTTCAGCCAGTTCGCGGTGATGCGCGAGGCGCGCCAGATGCTCCAGCGCTACCCGGACCTGCGCACGAGCGTGCAGAACGTCTCCGCTGTGGGCGGCGGGGGGTTCCGCCAGACCCCGGTCAACTTCAACATCCGGGGCTCGGACCTGGACACCCTGGAGCGGCTCGCCCAGGCCGTGATGGCCCGGATGCGGCAGATCCCGGGGTTCGTGGACGTGGACACCACCCTGGCGGACCGCCGTCCCGAGGTGCGGGTGCTGATCGAGCGGAAGAAGGCCGCGGACCTGGGCGTTCAGGTCGCGGACATCGCCGCGAGCCTGAACGTGCTGGTCGGCGGCGAGGAGGTCTCGAAGTTCAAGGAGGCCGACGACCAGTACCCGGTCCGGCTCCGCCTCCGGCCGGAGGACCGCTCGGGGGCCGCGGCCCTGGAGAAGCTCACGGTCTCTTCCCGCCACGGGCCGGTCCCCCTGAACAACCTGGTGGCGCTCTCCGAGGAGCGGGGGCCGGCGCAGATCGACCGGCAGGCGCGCCAGCGCCAGATCACCATCGTGTCGAACCTGGAGACGGACAAGCCCCTGGGTGAGGCCATCTCCGACATCCTGGGGATCATGCGGGGGCTGGACGTGCCCCCCGGCTACGTGTACGACTTCACGGGGCGGGGCAAGATCTTCCAGGAGCTGATGTGGAACTTCTTCCTCGCGCTGGTGCTGAGCCTCATCTTCATGTACATGATCCTGGCAGCCCAGTTCGAGAGCTTCCTGCACCCGATCACGATCATGCTCTCCCTGCCCCTCTCCGTCCCCTTCGCCCTGCTCTCCCTCTACGTGACCGGGACGTTGCTCCACTTCTACAGCATGCTCGGGATCTTCCTCCTGTTCGGGATCGTCAAGAAGAACTCCATCCTCCAGGTCGACTTCGCCCTCGGCCTGCAGCGCCAGGGCCTGCCCCGTGACGAGGCGGTCCTCGCCGCCAGCCGCACGCGGCTCAGGCCCATCCTGATGACGACCATCACCCTGGTGGCGGGGATGCTCCCGGTGGCCTTCGGCAAAGGGGCCGGGTCCGTGAGCCGGGCGGCCGTGGCCATCGTCGTCATCGGGGGGCAATCGCTGGCGCTCCTGCTCACCCTGCTCGCCACGCCGGTCGCCTTCACCCTGTTCGACGACCTGCTGCACGCCCGCCCGCTCGCCTGGGCTCGCGAGGCGCTCGGGCAGGCCCCGGGCGGCCTGCTCGGCCGCCTGCTCCACGGCCGGCTCTTCAACAGCCGCCGCGGGCCCTGACCATCCCTGCCCCAGGCCGGCCCTCGCGCTCGTCCGGTGAATCGCGCCAGCGGCAGGCCTGCCGGTTCCGACCCCACTGCCCGCCAGCATTCATGCCTAGCCTCACTCCTCCTTGTCCTGCGGAAGACCGCGGTGCTTGCGCACGTTGATCGCCTTCCAGCGAAGTGCTGGGTGAGTACGAATGGCCTGCTGCATCGAGCTGTCGGTCGTAAGCAGCTCGGGCACGATCTCGCCTCGCTCGTTCAGGCGCTCTATGAACTCGCGCTCCTCCGCGGTTAGGGGCAGCACCATTGAGACCAAGTCACGGCACTCAGATACCAGCCTGTCTGCCCAAGAGCTGACTTCGGCAGCTCCAGGAAGATTCGCGATGCGGAGCACGGGCAGGAGCTGATTCTGCACCTCGGCGACATCGACGCGCACGTCGTCAACCGAAATGCTTCGCCAGTCCTTGCGGTTCGCGCCCCCATAGACGACAAACGCAAGGCGGAGGCGTGCCGGGTCCAGACCCCTCAACCTCAGGAGCTCGCGCGCATCGAAGAGATCGCGGCTTGCCGTACGCGCCACGAGAGCCGCGAGTTTGCCACCCGCGATCTCGTGCAGGTCGAGCATCCGCACTCCACTGGCTCGGTACGAGCCGACCGGGCGCGAGTCGACCGCCGCCGTGGGCCACAGCGGCACCCGGAGCAGGAAGTTGATATCCAGATCGAGGTTCGCGGACCGGCCGGTGGCTGACGTGTACATGAGGCGCCATTTGCCTCCCGCGTGTTCTCCAGGAACCAGTCGTACCGCGATACCCTCGCGGCCGCAGACGGCCTGCACGGCCTGCTCGACCTTCGGCCGCTCCGCAAGCATGACCTCTCGCTCGACGGCACCCACGTAGTTGAAATCGATGTCGACCGAGAGCCGCGGGACATCGAAGACGAACAGGTTGAGCGCAGTACCGCCCTTGAGAGCAACGCGTGTCCGTAGAAACGGGTGGCTTCGTAGGGCATTGAGGAGGCTCAAGAGGCGCAGGGCCTTCTCAAGCGTCTCGGCGAGGAATCCGGTCGCTGCAGCTTCACGCTGCAGCTCCTCGAGCGCGAGCTTCACGTGACCTCTCCCCAAGCGCGGTTGAGCACGCGTTCTGGCACCACGAGATTCCACCGTGAGACGAGCTTGCCCGATTCCCGCCGCCGATCGAGGTACCGAGGCTGCGCCGGTGCG
>JACPFL010000201.1:0-14794 GCA_016183025.1 Deltaproteobacteria bacterium
CGTCGCCACCCCGTCGGCCTCGCGATAGAGAAAGCTCTTCGGCTCGATCATGCTCCCCTCCTCCGGCGAGTCCTCCGCCTCCAGGAAGTTTACCGGGCGTCCCCGCCCGCGCAAGACCGGGGGGACCATGCGGGCACGCCCCTGGCCTCAGTTAGAGCACCCCCGCGCAGCGACACCATCTTCGGAGGCTAAACGTAAGCTCTTGATAAGCATAAAGGTTTTTCTCCTTGACACGCCTTTACTTCTAATATAGAAGTTCCCGCTATGTTTCTAGTATCATTACACCGTGGCGATGATTCGCTATCCCCAGTTCTGTGCCCTGGCCCGGGCCGCGGAGCTGCTCGGCGAGCGCTGGACGCTCCTGATCGTCCGGGAGCTGCTGCTGGGCCCCAAGCGATTCAGCGACCTGCGCGCGCACCTCGACGGGATCAGCCCCAGCGTCTTAGCCGAGAGGCTCACCCGGGTCGAAGCGCTCGGACTGGTGCGTCGCTCGGTACTGCCGCCACCCGCCGCCTCAACGGTGTACGAGCTGACCGAGGATGGCCTCGCGCTCCGGCCCGCGGTGTTCGAGCTGATCCGCTGGGGCGGGCGCTTCCTCCTTCCGGCTCGCGAGGGGGAGCGGATCGAGCCGGAATGGATGCGGTTGGCCCTGGCCGCCTGTGCCCGTCGGGGGGCGTCGCCTCCCCGCTCCTTCCTCCTCCGGATCCGGGAGGGGGCGAAGGAGGCCACCCTGCATGTCACCGGCGGGCCCACGGGGACCGTCGTGACAGACCGCCCCGCGCTGGCGGACGTCACGATCGTGGCCTCCGTCCAGACGATCCTCGCCCTGATGAGCGGGGCCGTGAGCCCCCTGGCGGCGCTCGAGGCGGGGCGCATCGAGACCACGGGCGATCCGGCGGCGCTGGCGGAGTTCCCC
Organism: Deltaproteobacteria bacterium; assembly: GCA_016183025.1. Lineage (GTDB taxonomy): Bacteria > Desulfobacterota > JACPFL01 > JACPFL01 > JACPFL01 > JACPFL01. The sequence goes on from JACPFL010000201.1 coordinate 917, forward strand.
CAGCTCTTCGACGCGGCCAGGCCCGAACAACGGCGAGCAGGACCGTGATGTTCCGGCCCCTCCCCGGTGTCTTCACGTTTCACAAGGTGAAGGACGGCACGATCGTCCGCGTCGCGAACGCGCGATTCGGACCGGGGGACGAGTTCTGTAGCGTCTGGCATCTCTTCGATCTCCTGCCGGGCGCACGGGGCGAGTGGCAGCCTCGGTTCACCTGCTGACAGGACCGCCACGAGGTGGCCGCGATGGCGAGAAGCCGGTATTTCAGTCCCGCGCTCTTCGACTTCCTGCGGGAGCTCCGCCAGAACAACACCCGCGAATGGTTCCTCGCCAACCGGCAGCGCTACGAATCGCAGGTGCGCGACCCGATGCTCCGGTTCATCGCCGACCTCGGGCCTCACCTCCGCCGGATGAGTCCTCACCTCCAGGCTGACCCCCGGCCGGTGGGCGGCTCGCTGTTCCGCATCCACCGGGACACGCGCTTCTCGCGGGACAAGCGCCCGTACAAGACCATGGCCGCGGCGCACTTCCGCCACGAGGCGGGCCGGGACGTGCATGCCCCGGGCTTCTACCTCCACCTCGAGCCGGGCCAGGTGTTTGCCGGGGCAGGGCTCTGGCATCCGGATTCCGTGACCCTGGCCACGGTGCGCGAGGCCATCGTCGCCCACCCCTCACGGTGGAGGCGGGCGGTCTCGGAGAGGCCCTTCAGGAAGACGCTCAGCCTCTGGGGCGAGACGCTCAAGCGCCCGCCGAACGGGTACGACCCGGACCACCCCTTGATCGAGGACCTCAAACGGAAGGACTTCGTCGTCCACGCGCCCCTCAGCGAGGCCGCGGCCTGCGCGCCCGGCTTCATGGGCCGCGTCACCGAGATCTATCAGGCCGCAGCCCCCTTCGTGGAGTTCCTGACGAGCGCGGTCGGGCTCCGCTGGTAGAGGGCACCAGCCCAGAGACCTCCCCCGCGCGGGGATGAGTCGCCGGTGATGAAAAGGAGAGGTGAAGCCATGGCCACGATGCCCAATCCGATCGAGCTCTTCGAGACTGAGGTGCAGGAGACGCGCAGGATCGTCGCTGCCGTGACGCCCGACCAGCTCACCACGCCGACGCCGTGCAGCGAGTGGGACGTCCAGGCGCTGCTGAACCATATGAATGGTTCGGCCAACTACCTGACCACCTTCCTGACCGGCAGCGGGCCTGCGGGGGCCACGGGCTCGACGAGCGCGCTGGACGCGTACGATGCAGCCACCGGCGCCGCGCTGAAGGCGGCGAAGGCGCCCGGGGCCCTCGAGAAGAAGAACCAGGGGCCCATGGGCGAGATGACCGGAGCCCAGATGATGTCCTTCGCGTTCGTGGACTTCTTCATCCACGGGTGGGACCTGGCGAAGGCCACCGGCCAGAACGCCACCCTGAACCCGAAGCTGATCGAGCCCTGTCACAACATCGTGGCGCCGGCCATCGAGTTCGCCAGGCAGGCGAAAGCGTTCGGCCCGGAGGTGAAGGTGCCGGCCGACGCGAGGCCTCAGGATAAGCTGTTGGGGCTCACGGGGCGGAAGCCGTAGCGAGCGGCGTGCCGGCGTCCAACGGAGTCCGCCCCACCGGGCTCCTGGGACGCCCTTCGAAAACGGGCCTCACCCGTGCCGGCGGGGCGGAGGACCGGCGCGGCTACACCCGGCGCAGGCGCGGGTTGACGACCTCCTCGTAGGCCCGGCTGATGAAGAAGACGCTCAGCACGACGAGGGTGATGGCGACGCCCGGCGGGGTGGCCCACCACCAGGCCCGGTTCAGCGACCCGGTGTTGAACGCCACGTTCAGGATCTGCCCCCAGCTCATCAGGGTCGGGTCCCCGAACCCCAGGAAGGAGACCGAGGCCTCCATGATGATGGCCAACCCGACTTCCGTGGCCACGTAGAAGAGGCAGAGCGGGAGGATGTGGGGCATGATGTGCCGGTACACGATCCGGAGGTGGCCCGCCCCGGCCACCCGCGCGGCCAGGATGGCCGGGCGCTCCGAGATCGAGAGGACCTGGGCCCGGATGGTCCGGGCCGGAGTCCGCCACATGAGCAGGGCCATGGCCAGGATGATGTTCCAGATGTCGGGCGACAGGAAGGCGGCCAGGACGATGGCGAAGGGCTCGAACGGGATCGAGAAGGCGACGTCGGCCAGCCGCATGAAGACGTCGTCGATCCGGCCCTTGAGGTACCCGGACCAGAGCGCGATGTTCGTCCCGATGAAGGTGACCAGGATGGCCGCGGTGAACCCGACGAAGAGCGCCGTCCGCGTCCCGTAGATGGTCTGGCTCAGGATATCCCGCCCCACGTTGGTCGTGCCGAACGGGTGCTCGCGGGAGGGCGGGTCCAGGCGGGCCGGCGAGCCGTCCGCCCGGTAGTGGATCGTCCAGGGGTCGGAGGGGGCGAGCTGCGGGGCGAACGTCCCGACCAGGACGAAGGCGAGCAGGATGACGGCCCCCGCCACGGCGAAGCGATCCCGCCGGAGGATGCGGAAGTGTCCGGCCAGGGCAGCCCGGAGCCCGAAGGCCGGCCGGGCCATCGGAGCTCTGCGGCGCTCCTGGGGCTGTGAGACCCCGCGGCCCGTCGTCACCGCCATGGCGCCCTCCTCACCTGTACGTGATGCGGGGGTCGAGCCACCCGTAGAGGAGATCAGCCAGGAAGTTCATCGCCACGACCGTAGTGGAGATGAGCAGGAAGGCCCCCTGGGCGACCGGGTAGTCGTGCCGGTTGATGGAGTCCACCAGCTCGCGCCCGAGCCCCGGCCAGGAGAAGATGTACTCGATCAGGACCTGCCCGCCCAGCGCCACCCCGATAAACACCGAGGCCGCCGACACCACCGGGAGCAGGGCGTTCCGCAGCGTGTGCCGGTACATGACCACCCACTCCTTGAGCCCCTTGGCCCGGGCCATCTCGATGTAGTCCTCGCCCATGATCTCCAGCATGGTGTTCCGGATCAGAAAGAGCGGCAGCGCCAGAAAATAGAGCCCCGAGACCACGGTGGGCAGGATCAGGTGCTGCAGGAAGTCCAGGGAGACGTACTTCTCGAAGAGGTTGTCCGCCTCGTACCCGGGTGTCCGCATCCCGGAGTGCGGCAGCCAGTCCAGGAAGTAGGAGAAGATCATGACGGCCATCAGGCCCGTCCAGAATCGGGGGGCCGACCGGAAGACCAGGGAGAAGAAGGTCCCGGCGAGCTCGAGCTTCGTGCCCCGTTTCCACGAGAGCAGGACCCCGGCCGGGATCGCCCCCCCGTAGGCGAACAGGAAGGAGGCGAACACCAGCACGAGCGTATTGGGGACCGCGTCGGCCATGACCCTGGTTACCGGACGGACGTAGAAGAAGGAATTGCCGAGGTCCAGGCGCGCCAGGCTCTGCAGGTAGATCAGGTACTGCGCCGGGACTGACCGGTCGAGCCCGTACCTCTGCTTGATGTGGGCGACCTCCTCCGGACCGAGGTAGGGATCGGCGATGACGCTCGAGGGGTCGCCCGGGAGCATCCGGAACATCACGAAGCCGATGGACATGATGACCCACAGGGTCAGCAGGCTCTGGAGGATCCGCCGGATCAGGAATGCCCGCACCGCTCACCCCCGGGGCCACGTCCCCCACGCGCGCCCGCCGCGCGCCGGGCGGAGGCCCGTCGGCGCCGCGAAGGCGGCCACGCGCGGAGGGCCGGGAAGACGACAGCGGATCACCATCCGGGATCTCCCGGGAACACAGGCGAGATGCGGCAACTTATAGCAGGGGCCCGGAGAGCGGTCAACGGAGAAAATCGTTGACGTTCCCACCCCCTGGGGTGGTATCAGAGAATCCTTCGAGGTGGACCTCGGAAGTTGAGAGGGGAGGAGTCCGATGATCAATGGCATGACCGTCATCGACGCCGATGGGCACATCCGCGAACGCGACGACGACCTGCAGAAGTACCTGGGTCCGGAGCACGCGCACCGCTGGCGGCCCTTCTACCCCCTGGACAACTGGGACCGCTACTTCGGCGGCAAGCGGGGGAAGATGGTCTACGACGCGCCCACCCGCCTGACGGACATGGACACCGAGGGGATCGATGTCCAGGTCCTCTACCCGACCAACGGCCTCTCCATCGGGCTGGTGCGGGAGCCGCGCTGGGCAGCGGACCTGTGTCGGGCCTATAACGACTTCCTGGCGGAGGTGTGCCGGCAGACGCCGCGGCTCAAGGGAGTGGCCCTGCTGCCGGCCCAGAACCCCCGGGAGGCCCTCAAGGAGGTCGAGCGGGCCCTCGGGCTCGGCCTGGTCGGGGTGCTCTTCACGTGTCACGGACACGGGAAGAACCTCGGGAAGGAGGAGTTCTTCCCGATCTACGAGGCGTGTCAGGCGCTGAACCTGCCCGTGACCTTCCACGCCAACTCCTACGGGACGATCGGGACGGAGCGCTTCGACACCTTCCTCTGCACCCATGCGGTGGCCTTCCCCTTCGAGATCATGATCCAGCTCACGGCCGTCGTCATGGAGGGGATCCCCGAGCTCTTCCCGAGGCTCAAGCTCGCCTTCCTCGAGGCCGGGTGCGGATGGATCCCGTTCTGGATGGACCGGCTGGACGGGGAGTACGAGAAGCGGGCACCCGAGGCCCCGCGGCTCAAGGCCAAGCCGAGCGACTACATGAAGTGCGGCCGGATCTTCTACTCCTGCGACTCGGACGAGGAGACCATCCCGTACGTGCTGGAGAAGATCGGTGACGACATCCTGCTCTACGCCTCGGACTACCCGCACTGGGACATGCACTTCCCGCACTCGGTCTCGGACCTGGTGAAGCAGCCCATCCCGGACGCGTCAAAGAAGAAGATCTTCCACGACAATCCGAAGCGCCTGTACACCCTGTAGCCGCGGGGAAAGCAAGGAGGCGCCACCCTATCCGGAACGGAGTATTGCATACTGCACTGAGCGGAACCTGAGATTCTATTTAGACCACGGGCGGCGCCGCGTTACACAGCGGCGCCACCTTCAGATTCGGCCTAAATCCTAGCTTTTCGGGACGGGTTCCTCGTCACCAATCGTGCCTCCTTGACGTAGGCCCTCCCAAAGGATTATTGTAATAACAAGTAATAACAATCCTGCCATGGAGGTCGGAATGCGAACAAGCAAAATCCTTTCGCTTTCCCTCCCCCCTGAGCTCCTTCGGGAAGCAGAGCGGGTGGCGAAGAAAGAGGGCAGAACCAAAAGCGAGCTCTTCCGGGAAGCGCTCCGCCGGTACATCCAAGAGCGACGCTGGGCTGAGCTTCGCCAGTACGGCGCCCTGCAGGCCCGTAAGCTCGGCATCAAGGAGACGGAGGTCGAGCAGGTCATTGCCGCGTACCGCAAAGGCCAATAGTGCGGGCGGTCGCCGACACGAACGTATACATTTCGGCCCTCAACTTCGGCGGCACCGCCGAGGAAGTCTTGGCCCTCGGAAGGGCCAACATCCTCCAGCTCTTCATCTCCCCTTCGATCCTCCAAGAGATCGAAGGGGTTTTGCTTCGGAAATTCCACTGGTCAGCCACGCGCACCCGCCAGGCCCTCGCCGTCATCCAGGGATTCGCGCAGCTCGTCCGGCCAAAAGAGGCGATCCACTTCATCGCCGAAGACGAACCGGACAACCGCATTCTCGAGTGTGCCCTGGAAGCCGACGCCGACCTCATCATCACCGGGGATCACCACCTTCGAGGGCTCAAGACGTTTCGTGGCATCCCCATCCTGAGCCCCGGGGAATTCTTGGAGACCCACCGGCGCGGAACCCACGAGTAGTCTCCCTTCAGCTCTACGAGGCGTGCCAGGGGCTGAGCCTGCCCGAAGATGTCGTAGCGGAAGCGCCAACGGCCGAGCCGCAGCCGGTATTCGCCTTCCCCGGGGCGCATGCCTTCGAGCTTCTGGATCTGGTGACGTCGACTCAGATTGTGCGGATCACCTGTCAGGATCTCGAGGGCCTCGGCGTAGCGGTCGCCAAGGTCCGAGTGCTGTCGCGTGAGCTTCTTGAAGAGGCGATCGAAGTGGGGGGTCGTGTGGACGGAAAAAGGCGGCGTCATGCTTTCTGACGCTGCGGGCGTTTGGCTCTTGTCCTCGTGCCTCCGCGGAGCTCAGCCAGGAATCCCTCGGCCGGGCGGCCCTTGCCGGCGAGGTATTCCTCGTTGCTCTTGCGGATGTGCTCGCGGACTTTGGGATCCTGGAGTTCGAGGTAGTCTTCGAACTCGTCGATGTCCAGGATCGCCGCAACGGGGATGCCGTCCTTCTCCAGGACGATGCGCGCCTTGTTGAGGCGGACCCGCTTGATCACCGCGCCGAGGTGCACCCGGGCCTGGGTAAGCGGTAAACGTTCAACCATGGGAGAGTTACGCTTGGAAGCCATCTCTTCCTCCTTCGGCGCGCGGGGGGGAAAGCCGGAGCTCGGGGTGGCGTCGCTTCGTAAAGCGAACCCAGCTGCCGGCTACTCCAGGGGGGGCACGCCGAGCTCCCGGGCCACCTCGTTGGCGGCCTTGACGATGTTCGGGTGCTCGGGGATCCCGTTGCGCCGGCGCTCCTCTGCGCAGCGGTGCTCGATCTCCCCCGGCACGTAGATGCGCTCGACGCCGGCCGCCTTCGGGGAATTGCGCAGGGCGTGGATCACCTCGTTGATCCGCCGGCTGAACTCCTCGAACGGCACGAAGGCTTCGATCTTCAGCGCCATGAAGAACTGCCCCATCTCCTTGGGCCGGTCCGCAGCCTCCAGGTCCGGGATCTCCGAGTCCAGCCGGGCCCCGGTCAGCAGCCCACACAGGATGCTGATGAGCAGGGTGATCCCGTAGCCCTTGTACCCGCCCATGGGGGTGAGGAACCCCCCATCCATGGCCTCCTCGGGATCCGTCGTCGGCTCGCCCCGCTTGTTGAAGGCCCAGCCCAGGGGGATCTTCTCGCCCTTCACAGCCGCCAGCCGGATCTTCCCCCGCGCCACAGTGCTGTTGGCCATGTCCAGGACCACCGGGGTGTCGCCGCCCGTGGGGACGGCCACGGACCAGGGGTTGTGCCCGAGGAGCGGGACGGTCCCCCCCGTGGGCGCCAGGAGCGGCGTGGTGTTGGAGCCCGCGAACCCGATCATCCGGTGCTCGAGGGCGTAGGTGGAGAAGAAAGCCAGGGCCCCGATGTGACCCGCATTGCGCAGCCCCACCGCCCCCACCCCGAACTCCCGGGCCTTGGCGATGGCCAGCTCCATGGCACGGCCGGCGCTGACGTAGCTGATCCCGTTGTGGCCGTCGAGCAGGGCAGTCGGCCCCTGGTCCCGGATGACCGACACCGTCGCCCGGACGTCCATCCCGCCGGACTTGAGGGTCCTCACGTACATCGGGAGCCGGATCAGGCCGTGGGTGTCCACGCCCCGCAGGTCCGCGAAGACCAGGGCCCGCGCCATCTGGGCGGCATCCTCGGGCCGGGCGCCCGCCTTCATGAAGACCGCCGTGCAGAACTCCTGGAGCCGTTCCGGTATGAACCGCCGTGCTTCGGTCATCATAGCCGTCGCCATGCCACCGTCCCTCCTTCGTGTTCGTTCAGGTCCACCCCCCTACCGGGCAACGGAGCGGGGGCAGGACGCCTTATGTTACTGCTCGGAGGCGGGGGCGCAACCTCTTTCGCGCTCTCCGGACGACTACTCGAGGACGATGAGCGGCGAGCCCTTCAGGAAGGGGTTGTAGTGCTTTTCGTCCGCGATGGTCGTCTGGGGGCCGTGGCCCGGATAGACGACGGTGTCATCGGGGAGGGTGAAGAGCTTCTGCCGGATGGAGGCGAGGAGCGCCCGCGTGTCGCCGCCGGGAAGGTCGGTGCGGCCGATGCTGCGGGCGAAGAGGGTGTCACCGGAGAAGAGGACCCCCTCGCTCGCGACGTAGAGGCAGATCCCCCCGGGTGTGTGCCCGGGTGTATGGAGCACCGAGAGGCTGATGCCTCCCACCTCGAGGACCTCACCCCCCTGCAGGAGGTGGTCGGGCTCGGGCGGGTCCTTGGCAAACAGCCCGAACCAGGCGGCGTGCCGGGGCAGCTCCTTCAGGAGCCAGACGTCATCCTTGTGGAGGGTCAGCAGCCCCCCCGTCCGCTCCCGGTAGAGGGCATCGTGGAAGGCATGGTCGATGTGGGCGTGGGTGTTCACGATCCGGCGGACGGCGATCGCCTCGCGCGCCACGAAGTCCAGCACCGGCTCGCTCTCCGGCGCCGGATCGATGAGCAGCCCCTCGCGCGTCGCCTCGTCGACGAGCACGTATACGTTGTTTTCGAACGGGCCGTGAACGAAGGTGTGGAGCTGCACCGGGGAACAGGAACGGCTAGCTGCCGACCGCGACCATGGGCCAGGCCACTACCTACCCTCCCCTCGTATGCATTTCGAGGTGGGGGTCCTTCCTGAGCCGTTCTTTTTCGACGAACACCGCTCGGACACGAAGCTCTTTCCGCTCTTCAGCGCCGCGATCCCGTCGCCTGGTCCACCCGGACACGATGAGGGACTTGATCTCTTCTTTCGATTCGCCCCCGCGCAGAGGTTTTCTCAGATCGACCCCGTTCAGCGCGTAGAGGCACAGGTACCACATGCCATCTGCGGTGAGCCGGCTCCTGTCGCAGTTTTGGCAGAACGGAGCGGTTGTGGAGGCGATGATGCCGAACACGGTCCCGTCCGGGAGGGCGAACCGCTCCGCCGGAGCGGTAGTGACCTCCACGACCGGCTCGATTCGTCCGTAGCGCCGCCCCAGGACGTCGAGCATCTCGGCCCGGGAGACGACCTTGTCCATCGACCAGCGCGTCGCCCCGCCCACGTCCATGTACTCGATGAAGCGCACCTCGGCCCCGACCTGCTTGCCGTACTCGAGCAGATCGACGAGCTCGTCCTCGTTGACCCCGCGCGTGATCACGCTGTCGATCTTGACTCCCTTGAACCCCGCCTGGATCGCCGCCGTGATCCCGCTGAGCACCCTGTCGTGGGAGTCCCTTCTCGTCAGCGCCTTGAAGCGCTCGGGACGGAGCGTGTCCAGGCTGACGGTCACGCGGTGCAGGCCGGCATCGTAAAGCGCCTGGGCCTGCTCGGCCAACAGGACCCCGTTGGTCGTCAGGGCCAGGTCCTTGATTCGGGAGATCTGCGCCAGCCTCCGCACCAGGGCTGGAAGGTCCCTGCGCATGAGCGGCTCACCACCGGTCAGGCGCACCTTGTCGATGCCCAGCTCCGCGAAGATGCCCACCAGCCTGCCCAGCTCGTCGAACGTCAGCAGGTCTTCACGCGGGAGCCAGACATACTCCTCCTCGGGCATGCAGTACTGGCAGCGCAGGTTGCACCGGTCCGTGACCGAGAGGCGCAGGTTGCGCAGCGGCCGGCCAAAGAGATCGGTTGCAAAATGCCCTTCTGCGAAGCGCTCCATGAGCAGTCCTCGGCCTCGGGAAATACTATGCTCAGCCTAGCATACTAGCCGGCGAGATGAAAGGCGGCCTGGCCTCCCTCATAGGGCCAGGTCTCCGCGCCATCCCCGCGTGTCCAGGCGCCACTCGTGGGTGTACAGGTTGAACTGATCGGCCCGGAGATAGCCGACCACGGTGATCCCGAGACGCCGGGCCAGCTCCACGGCCATCGCGGTCGGCGAGGTGCGCGAGGCCAGCACCGGGACCCGCATCCGGGCCGCCTTCACCAGCATCTCCGAAGAGATCCGCCCGGAGCTGATCAGGATCCGTCCCTCGGTGGGGATCTCCCGGATCAGCGCCTCCCCGGCGATCTTGTCCAGCGTGTTGTGTCGGCCCACATCCTCGGCCACGATCAGCAGCTCCTGGCCATCCGACAGGGCCGAGACGTGGATCCCCCGCGTCTCGCGGTAGTGCCGCGCGTGCGCGTGCAGTTCCTTCATCAGGTGCATGAGCTGCGCGGGGGCCACCCGCACATCCAGGTCGGTCAGCGAGGCGGCCTCGAAGTCGATGTTGAACGTGACCCCGCCGCCGCACCCCGAGGTGATGGCCTTCTTCTCGGGGATGCGGGGCTCGCTGAAGAGCGCGACGTCAGCCGCCCCCTCTTCCGCGCAGACGCTGATCCAGGCGATCTCGCGGATGGAGCGGATGACCCCTTCCAGATAGAGGAACCCCACCACCTGGGGGGCGAGCTGTTCCGGCGTGCAGAGGAAGCGCACCAGCTCCCGGCCGTTCAGGGTCACCGTGATCGGGTGCTCCTGGACGATCCCCCGATCAACCCGCTCGACCTTGCCGCCCGAGAAGCGGTAGAAGCCCATGAGCCCTCCCGGCACTCCCGTCCTTCAGGCCCGGCGAGCACGTTTGGTAGCACTGAGGGCCCGCGTGTTTCAGCCCGTGATTCCCCCGGGCAGCCGCCCTGTGAGGGGCGTGGAGCTTGGGTCGGCGCCAGCCACCCCTAGCCGGCGGAGCCTTTGCCGTTCCCGGACAGAGGGAGCCCGACCGGGTCGAGGGCTTCGTAGCCCATGCCGGCAAACGCAGGCACCTCCCGGACCAGGGCCTCGAAGGCCTCGCGTGGTCCCAGCATCGGGAACGGCGTCCCCAGGTGCCTGGCAAGGCCGCCGAGGATCTCCGCCAGGGACCAGATCTGCCCCGGAGGCTCCACCGCCGGTCTGACCCGCTGGACCCGACCCTCGGCGTTCGTGAAGCTCCCCTCCTTCTCCGCGTAGGACCGGGCCGGGAAGACCACATGACCGGCCTCGCCAGTCCGGGTCAGAAACAGGTCCGCCACCGCGATCTGGTCGAGCCGCGCGAAGGCCTCCTGGCCCGGGCCGGCCCAGCGGGGGTCTCCCAGCGGGTCCTCCTCGATGACCAGCAGGGCCTTCAGGCGTCCGTCCCGCGCAGCCGCCAGCATTTCCGCCACGCCCAGCCCGCCGGCACCGGGTAAGAGCCCGATGGCCCGCAGCCCGCGGGTGTTGGGGGTCTGGTCGGCATGCCGGAGCACGTCGAGCTTGCGGTCTCCCGTCGGCTCCTGCTCCGGCCGGAGCCGGAAGTCGAGGTTCGGAGTCCGCAGCACGTCCCGGGCGAAGCGCTGCAGGAGGTAGGCCTCCTCGTTGGTCAGGCGCGAGGAGGCGATGACGCCGACCGTCCCCGCCCCGGCGCGGAGCGCCTCGGCCAGGCCCCGCGCCGTCCGCCCGAGGGCCTCGTCCCAGCTCAGGGAGCGCCGATGCCCGTCCTCCCGGACGGAGGGCGCGCGCAGGCGGGCCTCGTCGTGGATGAAGTGGAAGCCGAACCGGCCCTGATCACAGATCCAGTAGGTGTTGACGGCCTTGTTGACCCGGGGCCGGACCCGGAGCACCTCGCGCCGCGCCTTGAGGTAGCGCACGTCCATGGTGATGCTGCAGCCCGTGCTGCACAGGGCGCAGGTCGTGTCCACCCTCGCCACCAGGTCCCAGGGACGCGACTTGAACCGGTAGTCCCGGCTCGTGAGCGCGCCCACGGGACACAGGTCGATGACGTTGCCCGAGAGCGGGTTGTCGAGCTGCTTGCCGGGGAAGAGCCCGATCTCCGAGCGGTCGCCGCGCTGGATCACGCCCAGCTCCGCGGTGCCAGGGACCTCCTTGCAGAAGCGCACGCAGCGGGTGCAGAGCACGCACCGCTCGGCGTCGAAGATGACATACGGGCCAATGGGCCGTGCCTTCGTCCGGTGGACCTTGTCGATGGCCTGCTCCGCGAAGCGGCTCTTCCCGGGGCCGTGGGCCATGGTGTACTCCTGCAGCGGGCACTCCCCGCCCCGGTCGCAGATGGGGCAGTCCAGGGGGTGGTTCAACAGGAGGAACTCCAGGACCGCCTTGCGGGCCTTCACGGCCCGCTCCGAGTGCACCCGGACGACCATCTTGTCGGCCGCTTCCGTGGCGCAGGCGATGGCCAGCTTGGGCTGCCCCTCCACCTCCACCTGGCACATCCGGCACTGCCCCACCACCGGGAGCCCCGGATGGTAGCAGAAGTGGGGGATCTCCAGACCCAGCGCGCGGCAGGCCTCGATGAGGTTGGTCCCCTTGTCGACCGTCAGCTCCTTGCCGTCGATGATCACGGTGGGCATCTACGCCATCCCGGTCGGGCACGCGCCCCCGCGGATGTGGTGCTCGAAGTCGTCCCGGAAATGCTTGATGTAGCTCTCGATGGGCATCGCCGCCGCATCGGAGAGCACGCAGATCGTCTTGCCCTTCATGTTGTCGCAGACATCGAGGATCACCTCCAGGTCCTCGGGCCGCCCCTTCCCCTCGTCGATCCGGGTGAGCATCTTGTGGAGCCACGCGGTCCCCTCGCGGCACTGCGTGCACTGGCCACACGACTCGTGGGCGAAGAAGTGCGCGATCACCCGGGCCACGCGCACCAGGCAGGTGGTCTCATCCATGACCACCACCCCCCCGGAGCCGGCCATGGAGCCCGCGGCCGCCACCGAGTCGAAGTCCATCTTCACGTCCAGGTGCGCCGGGGTAAAGATGGGCGAGGAGGCGCCGCCGGGGATCACCGCCTTGAGCTGACGGCCTCCCCGGATCCCCCCGGCGTGCTCGAAGATCAGCTCCCGCAGCGGAAGGCCCAGGGGAAGCTCGTAGTTCCCCGGGCGCTCGACGTGGCCACTGATGGAGAAGATCCGGGTTCCGGTGTTCTTGGGGGGGACGCCGATGCCGGCGTACCACTCAGGGCCCCCAACCAGGATGGGCGGGAGGTTGGACACGGTCTCGACGTTGTTCACGACCGTGGGCTTCCCGAAGAGCCCCTTCACGGCCGGAAACGGGGGCTTCAATCGGGGCTGTCCGCGCTTCCCCTCCAGGGACTCCAGCAGCCCGGTCTCCTCCCCGCAGATGTAGGCCCCGGCCCCCCGATGCATGTAGAAGTCGAGGTCGAACCCGCTCCCGAGGATGTTCTTCCCCAGGAAGCCGGCCGCGTAGGCCTCCTCCAGGGCCCGCTGGAAGACCTTCGCTCCCTCCACGAACTCCCCCCGGACGTAGATGTAGGCGACGTGGGCCCCGATGGCGTACGCGGTGATGACCGTCCCCTCGATGATCGGATGCGGCTCCTGCTCGAGGAGCTGGCGGTCCTTGAAGGTCCCGGGCTCCCCCTCATCGCCGTTGATGGCCACGTACTTCGTGAGCGCGAGGTCCTTGGGGACGAAGTCCCACTTGAGCCCGGTGGGGAAGCCCGCCCCCCCGCGTCCCCGCAGCCCGGACTGCTTGACGAGGTCGATGACCTCCTGGGGCTGGAGCTGGAGGGCCTTGGGGAGCCCGCTGTAGCCGCCGCGCGCCCGGTACTCGGCCAGCGTGCCCCGGTAGCCGGGATCCTGCAGGTTCCGGAGGATGACCTTCTCGTAGGCCGGCGCGCTCACCGGTCCACGTCCCCCATGACGTTGTCGATGCTCCCGATGATCGCCACCACGTCGGCCACCATGGCGCCCACCACCAGCCGCTCCAGCGCCCGGGTGTTCGCGAAGGAGGGCGTGCGCGCTTTGACCCGGTACGGCCGGTTGGAGCCGTCGCTCACGATATAGAACCCCAGCTCCCCTCGCGGCGATTCGATCGGGACGTAGACCTCGCCCGGCGGCGTCCTGAACCCCTGGGAGTAGAGGAGGAAGTGGTGGATCAGGGCCTCCATGCTCCGGCGCACCTCCCGCTTGGGCGGGGCCACGAGCTTGGGGTCATCCACGATGACCGGGCCAGGCTTGAGGCGCTCCAGGGCCTGGCGGACCATCTCCCGGGAGACCTTCATCTCCTGGATCCGGCAGAGGTAGCGCTCGTACACGTCGCCGTTCTTCCCCATCACCATCTCGAAGTCGTACTGCTCGTAGCTCGAGTACGGGACGCTCTTGCGCACATCGTACGGGACCCCGCTGGCCCGCAGGGTGGGGCCGCTCACCCCCAGGTCGATGGCGTCCTCGGCGGACAGGTACCCGATCCCCTGCGTCCGCTGCAGCCAC
>JACPFL010000201.1:14799-23754 GCA_016183025.1 Deltaproteobacteria bacterium
GCTGCACCGACAGGGTGTTCCGGGTGAGGATGGCCTCGTACTCGGCCAGCCGGTCGGGGAACTCGGCGATGAAGCGCCGCACCGCCGGCTCGAACTCCGGCGGGGCGTCCTTCCAGAGCCCGCCGATGCGGAAGTAGCTCGACATCATGCGCTGCCCTCCGCACATCTCGTAGATGTCGAGCAGCTTCTCCCGCTCCCGGAAGCAGTACAGGAACACGCTCTGGCCGCCGATCTCCAGGGCCATGGTCCCGAGCCAGACCAGGTGGCTCATGATCCGGGTGAGCTCGGCCAGCAGGACCCGGATCGTCTGGGCCCGCTCGGGCGCCTCGATCCCGAGCAGTTTCTCCACCGCCAGGCAGAAGGCCAGGTTGTTGGACATGGGGGCGAGGTAGTCCATGCGGTCGGTCAGCGGGATGATCTGCGTGTAGCGCTTCGCCTCCATGGTCTTCTCGATGCCGGTGTTGAGGTAGCCGATGTGCGTGGCGCACCTGACGACCACCTCCCCGTCCAGCTCGAGGACCAGCCGCAGCACCCCGTGGGTGCTCGGATGCTGGGGCCCCATGTTGACCATCAGGGTCTCGGTCCGCAGCCCGGAGCTCACGGCCGCCCTTCCTCCCACCACTTGGGCATGTCCTGCACGGGGTAGTCCTTCCGCATGGGGTGCCCGTTGAAATCCTCGGGGTTGCGGATCCGGCGCAGGTCGGGGTGGCCGTCGAACACCACCCCGAAGTCGGTAGGCCTCCCGCTCGTGCCAGTCGGCGCCGCACCAGAGCCCGGTGATGCTGGGGATCCGCTCGCCCTCCCCCAGCTCGACCTTCAGGCGGACCCGCCGGGCGTAAGGGAGCGAGAACAGGTTGTAGACGACCTCGAAGCGCCGTTCGCGCCCGGGGAAGTCCACCGCGCACAGGTCCGCGAAGAAGTTGTACTGGAGGTCGGGGTCCTGCTTCAGGAGGCGGCAGACCTCGACGACGGCGCCGGGCCGCACCCGGAGGGTCAGCTCATCCCGGAAGGTCTCCACGCCGAGCAGCGCATCGGGAAGCTGCTCCCGGAGCCGCCGGACCACGAGGGGCTCGGCAGGGAGTTCGGGGGTCATAGGTGGTAGACGCCGGACTCTTCCTTGAGCCGGTCGAGGACCTCCGGACGCTGCCTGGCGGCCTCCCGGACGTTGAGGTTGAGCCGGTCCTTGCCGTAGATGAAGCCGTCCTCGCGGGTGTAGCAGGAGAACTCGTACTCCTTCCCCAGGAAGATGGCGTCCTCCGGGCAGGCCTCCTCACAGTAACCGCAGAAGATGCATCGGAACATGTGGATCTCGTAGACCCGGGCGTAGCGCTCGCCGGGGGAGCGGCGCTCCTCCGGGGTGTTCTCCGCCGGCTCGATGTAGATGCAGTCCGCCGGGCAGGCCACCGCGCAGAGCTCGCAGCCCACGCAGCGCTCCAGCCCGTCGTCGTCCACGACCAGGAAGTGCCGCCCCTTGAAGCGCGGGGCGACCGGGATCTTCTCCTCGGGATACTGCACGGTGAAGGGCCGGCGGAAGAGGTGCCTCAGGGTCGTGCCCATGGCCCGGAGCATGGCGGCGATCATGCCCGCGTCCCTGTCGGGGCCGGCCCCGCCTGTGCCGCCCCCGCCTGCGCCGTCGACGGCCGTGGGCCGAACAGGCGCTGCAGCCCCGGAATGCGGAAGAGGCCCCTGCGGGTCGGCGAATCCCGCTTGATCTTCTCCTGCAGGAGCATGATCCCGTGGATGAGCTGCTCGGGGCGCGGTGGGCACCCCGGGACGTACACATCGACGGGCACGATCCGGTCCACGCCCTGCAGGACGGAGTAGTTGTTGAAGACCCCACCGCAGGAGGCGCAGGCGCCCATGGCGATCACCCACTTGGGCTCGGGCATCTGGTCGTAGATGCGCTTGAGCACCGGGCCCATCTTCTTCGCCACCCGGCCCGAGACGATCATGAGGTCCGCCTGGCGGGGGGAGGCCCGGAAGACCTCGGCGCCGAAGCGGGCGATGTCAAACCGGGAGGCGCTCATGGCCATCATCTCGATGGCGCAGCAGGCCAGGCCGAAGGTCGCCGGCCAGAGCGACGAGCGCCGGGCCCAGTTCACCATCTTGTCCACTGTGGTGAAGAGCACCCCCTGGCGCACCTCCTGCTCCACCGCCGCCTCCTCGGCCGGGGTCAGAGGGGCCTCGGGTGGCATCGGCTCACTCTGTGTCACGCACCTCTCCTTCAGGGGCGGCTGCCTGGGGCCGCCGCGAAGGCCGGGGACATGATCACTCCCCCTTCGGCGCCCGGAGCGCGCTCACCTGGGCGATGATCGCATCGCGCATCTCGGCGGTCGTCGCCGTCCCGCCCAGGTCCTTCGTCCACATCGACTGTATCACATGCCGAACCGCGTCAACAACGCGCCGGGAGGCGGCGGGCTCACCCAGATGGGCCAGCATCAGGGCCCCGGAGAGGATGGCGGCCACGGGGTTGGCCAGGTTCCGCCCGGCGATGTCCGGCGCCGTCCCGTGCACCGCCTCGAACACGGCGTACTCGTCGCCGAGGTTGGCCCCGGGGACGACCCCCAACCCCCCCACGAGCCCGGCACAGAGGTCCGAGACAATGTCGCCGTACAGGTTTTCCAGGAGGAGGACGTCGAACAGGTGCGGCGAGAGCACCAGTTGCATGCAGGCCGAGTCCACGAGCTTCTCCTCGTACGCGACCTCGGGGTACTCCCGCGCGATCCGACGGGCGCAATCGAGGAACAGGCCGTCGCTGAGCTTCATGATGTTGGCCTTGTGGATCGCCGTCACCTTGCGCCGGCCCTCGCGACGGGCATACTCGAAGGCGAAGCGCGCGATCCGGGTCGAGGCCTCCTCCGTGATGACCTTCACGCTCTCGACCACCCCGCGGGAGACCGTGTGCTCGATCCCCGCGTAGAGGCTTTCGGTGTTCTCCCGGACCACCACCACGTCCACGTCCCGCGCCGGCGCGGGCACTCCCGGCAGGCTCTTGGTCGGGCGGAGGTTCGCGTAGAGCCCCAGCTCCTTCCGCAGGGCCACGTTGATGCTGGGAAACCCCTCCGCGATGGGGGTCATCATCGGGCCCTTCAGGGCCACCCGGTTGCGCCGGATCGAGTCGAGCACGGGGGGCGGGAGCGGAACGCCGACCTTCTGGAGGGCCACCTGGCCGGCATCCACAGCCTCCCAGGTGATGTCCACCCCCGTGGCCTCGATCACCCGGACCGCCGCGTCGATGACCTCCGGCCCGATCCCGTCCCCGTAGAGGAGCGTCACCCGATGGCTCATGGTAGACGTGCCATGTTAGCAAATTTGTCCCCGGCGGCAGGGCGAAATCCCCCGGGGCTGTGGGCCCGCAAGGCGGGAGGGGGCGCGGGGGGTCAGGCGCGGGCCATCGCGATCCTTCCCTCCTCGTGGCGCGCGCGGCGCTAGAAGAGGTAGCGCTGGGCCTGGCGGCGGACCTCCCGCCACTGGGCCGGCGTGAGCTTCACCGTGCCCGCGAAGGCATTCGTGTAGAGCTGCCCGGGTCGGTCCACCCCAGGCCATGCTCCTCGGCGGCCTTCGCCAGGCCGAGCACGGCGTTGATGCCGATGCCGTCGCGGATGATGCCTTTATGCGTGGGCGCTCCCTGGTAAGTCCGGACGGCGTCCAGAAAGATCTCCACCGTCTGCTCGGGGTTTAGGTAGGAATACGCCAGCCCCTCCATGGCGCCCTGCACCAGGGCGGCGCACTCCTCGGGCTTCTCGCGCGCCCGCTTGCGCAGGGTGATGATCGCCCCGCTGTACATCTGCAGGCCGTAGGCCGCGTAGAGCATGACGTTGAACTCGACGTGCTGGCTCCAGAGGACCGGCGCCGTCGTGGGGTAGAAGGAGCCCAGGAGATCAATCCGGCCGTCGAGCAGGGCGGGGATGTGCACCCCGGGATTGATGAAGGAGAAGCGCACCTTCGCGGCGTCGATCTTCGTGGCCTCCACAAAGGCCGGCCAGAGCTGGAAATCGACGCTCTGGGGCGAGGTCCCGATGGTCTTGCCCTCCAGGTCCTTCGGGGTGCGGATGTTGCGCCCTTTCAGGGAGAACAGGGCGATGGGCGAGATGTGCTGCACCATGGCGATCGACGTGAGGTCCAACCCCTTCGCGGCCGACGTGATCATCACCGCGACGTCGGGCAGCCCGTAGTCGTACTGCTCCAGGCCCACGGCCTTGCACACCTCCCCGGAGCCGTACCCCCGGTCGAGCTGCACCTCCAGGCCGCGCTTCTTCCAGTAGCCGAGCTGCTGCGCCGCGAAGAAGAAGGCCATGTGCCCCGAGGGGATCCAGGGCAGGGCGAACTTGACCTTCGTCAGACGTTGCGCGCGGGCCTGCCGTGGGAGGAGCGGTCCCACCGCGCCCCCCAGGATGGCCGTCGCGACCTGCCGCAGGAAGCTCCGTCGGTCAAGCATGTCTCCCCTCCTCCGATCACTCCGCCCCGGGCGGAGCCGGCTCCCCCCTTGCCACGCGGCCAGCCATGGGAGGCCGCGCACCTCGATCGATTGGGACCGGAGGCCCGGCCACCAGGGGCCAGATTCTCCTCTCTCGCGTTTCGGCCGTCAAGCGGGAGGTATCCGTCCGGATGTGCTTGCGACAGGGATGGCGCGAGGACGCCGTGACCGGATCAGGTGGGTAGGGGCCCCGGCTGGTCCCGATGGTCCAGTGCGGGGCCCCGCGGAGGGGACTCGGCCCGGCTGCGGGCGCGCGGGGTGGCTACGGGCGGGCGGTCTCGAGGCTCCGCAGATGCTCCTCTGCCCGCTCCCGCCACGGGCCCTGCGGGGCCCGGGCCAGGTACTCCCGAAGGGCAGCGCGGGCCGCCTCCCGGGTCTCCGCCCGCCGCGCACCCAGCAAGCCGAGGGCGAAGGCGCCCCAGGCCTCGTCAGGGAAGCGCTCGCGGGCCGCCCGCGCGTCGCCCATTGCCCCATCCAGCCCCGAGCCTTGCGGGTCCAGACGGAAGGCCTCCTCGTAGGCAGCCAGGGCCGCTCCGTACTCCCCCCGCACCCAGGCGATCAGCCCCAGGTTGTAGCGGGGGCCCGGATGGTTCGGCAAGAGCGTGGCCGCCTGCTGGGTCCGGTGTTGGGCCTCCGGGTAGCGCCCCAACTGGTAGAGCGCCCACCCCTGGTTGAGCGCCGCGGCCCCATCGCTTATATCCAGGGCCAGGGCGCGGTCGTAGGCCGCCACCGCATCGCCCCAGCGGCGGCTCTCCAGGGCCACGTTGCCCAGGGCCCGCCAGACCTCACCCGCCTGGGGCGCGAGCGTCCGCGCGCGCTCATAGGCCGCCTGGGCAGCGCCCGGCTGGCCAAGCTGCAGCCGGGTATGGCCGAGGTTCAGATGCCCCCGGAAGTTCTCCGGCTCCCTCCGGATCGCCTCCTCGAAGGCGACCGTGGCGTCCGCCAGGGCCCCGGCCTCCTGGGCCAGGGCCCCCAACCCCAGGTACGGCAACGCGCTCTTGGGCGCCAGCCGCGCGGCGGTCTCGTAGGCCGCCTTCGCGCCGCCCCGGTCCCCGGCCTGCGCCAGGGCCTCCCCGAGGTGGTGGTGCACCTGCCAGTTCTGGGGAGCCAGCCGCAGCGCCTCCCGCAACTCTCGCAGGGCATCCTGGGGCTGGCGGCGCTTCAGGTACAGGACTCCCAGGTTGTCCCACGCCGGCACGAACGTGGGGTCCTGGACCAGGGCTGCCTGGAACGCGGCCAGCGCTTCGGCGTCCCGGTTGAGCTGGAGGAACGCGTACCCGAGGTTGTTCGCCGCAGAGGCCGAGGGCGCCTGCCGGAGCGCCGCCTGAAGGACCGTCACGGCCTCCCGGTGTCGCCCGATCTCGTTGTAGAGCACGCCCAGGTTGTTGAGCGCCTCGACGAAGCCAGGCTCCCGGGAGAGCGCCTGCCGGAAGGCGGCCTCCGCCTGGGCCCGCTGGCCCGCCTGCATGGCCGCCAGGCCAAGGGTGTTATGCAGCGCCGCCGGCGACTCGGGGCGAAGCATCGGCTGAAGGAGCGCCATCGCCTCGCGGGGCTCTCCTTGCTGGATCATGGCGAGCGCGAGCAGGTGCGCGGCCTCCGGATCATCCGGGGCCAGCGTCCGCGCCCGCTCGAGCGCCTCCCGGGCCCGCCCCGGGTCCCCCCAGTCGAGATACACGCGGGCCAGGGTCCGGTAGGGACCGACCTCCGCGGGGCTGCGGACCGCCATCTCGGCCGCCTGCCGGAAGGCCGCCCGGCGATCCTCCTCGCGGCTGAACGAGGGGTGCGCGATCACCTTCGTCACGCTGTAGATGACCAGCCGGGTCGTCCAGTCAATGACGCGGCCCACCCCCTCGGGAGGTGCCTGGCGCACGTCCCCCAGCCTGGTCTGCGTGCCCTCGACGGCCTCGAGCGCCCGCACCCGGACGGCCCGGGCCCTGGCCTGCACCCGCACGGTCCCCTCGAGCGTGAGCACGCGCACGCGGCCCTGCGCCCGTTCGACCGCAAAGGCCGTCCCCTCCACCGCCGCGTTCACGCCACCCCCGACGACCTCGAAGCTCTCGCGGATCCGGGTGAAGACCTCACCCAGGCTCAGCGCGATCCCCGGACGCTCCCCCGCCCGCCCCGTCAGGCGGACATGGGTGTTGGCGTTGAGCAGCAACTCTCCGCGCGGGGCCGCCCGCTCGAGTCGGACCAGGGCGGCTCCAGTCTTGACCTCATCCCCCGGCCCCAGGGTCAGGCCGGGCCGGGCGACTTCCCACTGCCGCGAGCCTGCCCGGAGGAGGACGCGGGCTGGTGCGGCCCCTGGCTTGCCATCCGGCCGGACCACGGCTGTGAGCGTCCAGCCGCCCGACGCAGAGGCCCCGAAGGCCGGCGCCCCCTGGGCCAGGGCCACGGCAATCAGGCCCGCGACCAGACTGAACAGGAGAAGAGTCCGCTTCATACCGCCCTCCGTTCGCCGGTGGCCTCCCCGGTCGGGGGGAGCGTCGAGCCGACGCCCTCGATGGCCACGGCCTCATTGACGTCCGGCCGATTCTTCAGCACGACCGGCACGCGGCTCCCCCGCGCCCGATCTCGGAGCTCCGCGTAGGTCTCCAGGCTCACCAGGACCCGGCCGGACGTCTGGCCAGCCGCCTGCTCCAGCCGGGCCGCCAGGTCCACGTTGTCACCCAGCACGTCGAGCTGCTGCTTGGTGCCGCCGAAGTAGCCCAGGGTAACCTGTCCCGTGTGCACGCCGATGCGGGTCCCGGCAAGCCCGGGCAGCCCCCGGGCCCGCCACTCGGCCTGCAGGACGACCAGCGCCTCCTGCATGGCGCAGGCCGCCTGGACGCCCCGCCAGGCCGTCTCCTCCTCGTCCAGGGGATAGCCGAAGATGGCCAGGATCGCGTCGCCGATGTACTTGTTGATGTAGCCCCCGTACCGGTAGATGATCTCCTCCATCCGGCGCGCGTAGGCCCCCATCATCGCCTGGAGCTGCTCGGGGTTGCTCGCGTGCGAGACCACCGAATAGCCCACCACGTCCGAGGCCAGCACCGTGACCCGCTTCTGCAGCGGCCCGCCCGCCATGTCGCGCTCGAGCCGCCGGAGCGCGAAGTCCGGGAGGCCCAGGCCGGCCTGGAGGGCCTGCCGGACCTGGCGTTTCTCCACGGCCGCGTACGTGACCCATGTCGCCAGGACCGCGACAATCCCCGGGACCACCGCCAGGTCCACCGGCGGATCCCCGCGGGTCAGGTGCAGCCCCACCAGGACAAACCCGAAGGCCAGGGCTATCAGCAGGACCGCGCGCGCCCGGGATCGGTAGCGCCGGCAGAGCAGGAACGTCGCCTCGGCCAGCAGGAGGACGAGCGCGGCCTGGAGCAGCCACGGCGCAGCGCGCACCGGCCCGCCGAGCAGCGTGTAGAGGGCGTTGGCCTGGATCTCCACCCCCGGCATCTGGCTCTCCCCCGGCACATCGTAGAAGTCCTTGTGCGCGGCCAGCAGGCTCCCGATCAGGATGAACTTCCCGGCGAAGGCCTCCAGGGGGATCTCCCCATTCACGACCCGGTGATAGGGGACGGTCCAGAAGCTTCCGGTCCCGCCGGCGAACCGGATGGGAAGCCGTCCCTGGTCCCGCTCGCGCAGGGCGGCCAGCGTGGCCTCCTCGGGAGCGGCGAGCGCGAGGGCCAGCGCCGGGACCAGCCGCGCGGCCTCCGCGGTCCCGTCCGCGGGCCACTCCATGTGCAGGGGGAGGTAGCGCACGAGGTTGGTCACGACGTCCTTCGGAAGATAGGCGCTCGCGACGCCACTGGCGGCCCGCTCGAGGACCGGGCTCGTGGGCATGAAGCTCCGTGTCCTCGGCTCATAGGCGCGCGCGAGCACGACGCGCACGCCCTGGGCCCGCGCCTCTTGCAGAGCGGCCGCAAAGACCCCGTCATAGGCATGAGGGGACGGGAAGTAGACGTCGAAGCCGATGGCACGCGGGCGCGCGACCGCGAGCCGGCGGACCAGCGCCGTATGCCACCGGCGCCACTCCGGGCCCCAGGGCCCCAGGGCCGTCACCGAGGCCTCGTCGATCCCGATGATCACAATCTGGTCCCGGAGGGGGGTCGCAACGTCGCGGCCCGCCCGGATCCACTCCTTGGGCCGTCCTATGAGCAATTCTGGTGCCCGCCAGACGTGCAGCCCATCCAGGGCCAGGATAAAGGCCACCACGAGCAGGGGCAGTAGATGAGCCCGGCTGGAGAGCAGCCAGAACACGCGGAAGACCCGGGAGAGTTGCTGACGCCCCATCGCTCCCACCACCTGAGGCCGCGTATGACCATCCTTATACCCCGATTCATGCCCCGATTCCAGGGCGTCGGGCAAACGCCGTCCGGGCTCTCCGACCCGCTCGATATCGAGAAACCCTTTTGGGGTCGGAGAGTTAGCTAGCTTTACGCCTTTGTAGCCCGCGGGGGGAGTCCGGTCTGTGATCCCTGTCACACTCTCTGGTGAACGCCCAC
>JACPFL010000034.1 GCA_016183025.1 Deltaproteobacteria bacterium
GCATCAGCGCCGGCGCGTCATTGATCCCGTCCCCCACCATGGCCACGCGCTTCCCCTGGCTCTGAAGGGCGCGGACGCGCTCCGCCTTCTCCTGGGGGAGAACCTGGGCCAGCACCTCCCTGATCCCGACCTGCTCGGCCACCGCACGGGCTGTTCGCGGGTTGTCCCCCGTGATCATGATCGGCTCGATCCCGGCCGCCCGGAGGCGAGCGATCGCCTCTGTCGCATCCTCCTTGACGGTATCCGCCAGCGCGAGGAGCCCCGCCAGCCTCCCGTCCACCGCCACCCCGACGAGGGTCTGTCCTCGGCCTTCTCGCTCCGCGGCCTCTGTCTCGGCCTGCGGGACGTCGATCCCGGCGCCCGCCAGGAAGCGGAGGGTCCCGACCAGCGTGTGGTAGCCGCCCACCCTCGCCCGGATCCCCTGGCCCGGGATGGCCTCGAATGCCTCTGCAGAGTCCAGCGTCATCCCCATCTCTTCGGCGCGGAGCACGATGGCGCGCGCCAGGGGGTGCTCCGAGGCCTGCTCGGCGCTGGCCGCGTGTTGGAGGAGCGCGTCGGGGGTCCAGCCGTCGAGCGGGACCACCTCGGTCACCCGGGGCTTCCCATGCGTGATCGTGCCGGTCTTGTCCAGCACCACCACGGACACGTCCTTGAAGGCCTGGAAGGAGGCGGCGCTCCGCATCAGGATCCCCTGGCGGGCAGCCTCGCCACCGCCCCGGATCATCGCGAGCGGCGAGGCCATGCCGAGGGCGCAGGGGTACCCCATCACGAGGACCGCCAGGGCCGCAAACCCGGCGCGGTCCCAGTCGGGGGCCCCCCAGAGGAGCCAGGCGCCGAATGTCCAGAAAAGGAACGCGGCCACGCCCACGCTGAGGACGCCCGGGACGAAGGACTTGAGGATGCGGTCCAGGAGGAGAAGGACGCCGGGCTTGAGCGCCCGCGCCTCCTGGATGTGCCGGGCCACCTGCTGGAGAAAGCTCTCATCGCCCACCTTGGTCACGCGCACGAGGAGCGTCCCGGCCTGGTTCAGCGAGCCGCCGATCACCTCGTGGCCGGGGAGCTTCTCCAGGGGAATCGCCTCGCCGGTGACCAGGTGCTCGTCGACGGCAGAGGCCCCTTCCGCCACGATCCCGTCCACCGGGATCTGCTCGCCGGGGCGCACCCGAACCAGGTCCCCCGTCCTGACCTCCTCGATCGGCAGCTCTCTCTCGGTCCCGTCCCTCACCACGCGGGCCGTGGGGGGCTGAAGCGCAAGGAGCTTCTTCACCGCCTGGGAGGCGCGCGTCCTGACCAGGAGCGAGGTGTAGCCACCCAGGATGTGGTAGGCCGTGACGAAGACCGCCACGCCGAAGAACTCCGGGCTCGGGAACGCCGGGTTCACCAGCCCGATGGCACCCCCGAGGAGCCCGCCGAAGGCCGCGACCTCCATGAGGACGTGCTGGTTCAGGATCCTACGGCGGGTCGAGGCCCATGCCATCTTGCGGATGTAGAGCCCCGGCCCGAAGACGGCGAGGACCCCGAGCGCCGCCATGAACCAGTGGACCCAGGGATGGTGGCGGCCCACCCACATCAGGAGCATCGCCAGGAAGGCCATCCAGGCGGCGGCCCCCGCGATGGTCAGGCGGTCGCGCTCGTGCTGGAGCTCAGCCTCCTCTTCCTCGAAGGTCCGGACCTTCGCGGGGTCCCTCACCCTGTAGCCGAGGCTCCGGAGCGTGTCGGCGAGCGTGGTCGCATGCACCCGCTGCGGGTCGTACGTGACCAGCGCCTCCTCGTGGGCGAGGCTCACGTGGACCTCGGCCACCCCGTCCATCCGCCCGAGCCCTTTCTTGATGGTCTCGGTGCAGAAGGAGCAGGCCATGCCGCCGACCTTGAACTGGGCCCGCTCCAGGCTCATGGGCGTGGCCTCTGCCGGCACCTCACCCCTCCAGCCCCAGGAGGCGTCGCAGCCGCGGCTCGTCGAACCCGACCACGACCTCCTCCCCGACGGCGATCACCGGCGTGACCCGCACGCCCCGGTTCAGGCGCAGCGCCTCCGCCAGGGCCGCGGGGTCGCTGGCCGTGTCATGGTCCGTGAACGCGATCTGATGGCGCGAAAGAAACTCCTTCGCCTGGTCCGAGAAGAGTCAGCCCGGTTCAGAGTAGACGCGCACCACTGCTCTTGTCATGACTTCCTGCCCTCCGTTCTGCACCTCTGTGGAGATCCTTCGGTGCTCGCTCTACCCCTATGCTACCAGCCTCGGTCTCATCGGCCGCGGCTCAGTGTCGAGACCGCAAGCCCCACAGGCTTGTCCCCCACGGGGATGGTCGCGCTGATCTCGTTCGTAGCAAAATTGACGACGATCAGGCGGTTTGTCCCGTTGTCGGCGAAATAGCCCCTTCTACCGTCGGGCGAGACCCCGCTCCCAATCGGTCGGGTCCCGAGAGGTATGGTGGCCGTCCCAACGTTCCGGCCAACCTCAACGACGGATAACGTCCCTGAACCCGCATTCGGAACATAGATGAACCGTCCGGGTGGAGGCCCACACGGATCTTCATGTTCTCCCTCAGCCGCTCCCCGTCGATGACCGAGACGGTGTCCTCCCCATAATTGGTCACGTAGACGTGGCGTCCATCGGGCGTCGCCACCACGTTATGGGGCTCCTTGCCAACGGTGACCGTTGCGATCACCGTCAGGCGCCGTCCGTCCACGACAGAGACCGAATTGCTTCCCGCATTCGCCACATAGACCCGCTCCTCGGTCGCGCCAGCCGCCTGTGACAAGAGCACGAAGAGAAGAAGCGACAACAGGATTGGGATAGTCCTTTTCATGGTCCTCATTTCCTTAAGCTGTCCTGATAGGGGATTGCCCTGAAGGTCACCCCACAGGTCTGCTTCTCTCCGCCGCCCTAGACCCACCTTTACGGTTCGGATAGCCGGCGGTGCGGCAGCGTCGGTAAGCGAGGACATCGGCTACATCCCCTTCATCGGGGGCGTCGGCCCGAACGGGTCCATCGTGAAGGGGAACCACATCATAAGTCGGTCCACCAACTCGCGAAACCAGGGCACGTGGGCCGGGCGCAGCGAGACGACGTCAAAGGCGGCTGTCACCACCAGGGCGCTCAGCACGGCCGCGATGGCGAGGAGGAGCGCAAGCCGCACGGCAGCCCCTCGCCCGAACAGGTTCCGGAGCGAGCCCCAGTTCTGGGGGATGAGGAGCCCGGTCAGCAGCAGGCTCACCATGCCCGGGTACTCCCACGTGAAGGTCTTCCAGAAGCTGGTCGCCACGAAGATGTTCCCTGCCGGGGGGGCCAGGGCGAGCATGCTCACGAAAGGCGCGATCAGAGCGCTCACCAGGTCATCTGCCAGACCCGTCCCCTGCGTCAGCTGAGGCCACCACCCTGCCTTGCCGGCGGCCAAGATCACGCCCCCCAGGACGACCCCGTAGAGCAAGGGGAGCCCGAACCCTCGGAACTCTCGGCGGATGTACCGAAGCACCGAGCTCCAGCCTGCCGAGGTCTGGAGCACCTGGCCCCAGGTGGTTCCCCCCGGGCCGGCCGTGAGCAGGTCCTGTGGCGCCTCTGGCGGGCGGGGGGTTGCTCCGTGGCTCTCGCCGGCTGTGGCCGGCAGACCTGCTAGCCCCCATCCGGCCTGGAGCAGAGCCGCTGTCAGCAGCACCGCCACGAGTTGCCCCAGCGCAAATTCCATTCCCACTTCAATCATGATGAATCCCAGGAGGTAGAGCACGCTGCTATGGCTGGCCACCAGAAAGGCGCCCACGGCTACCGGTGAGACCTGCCGATCGAGGAGTACAGCCGCCAGGCGGAAGGCGCGCTGCCGCTGCGCCGAGCCGAGCAGGCCCAGGACGAACGCCCGCTTGACGGCCCTCCCTGGTCCCTCCTTCGCCTCCAGCAGGGCGGCCAGCGCCCGGGCCTGGTACCGGGCCGCAAGGAGCCCGGTCACCAGGAACCCGGGGATCCAGACCCAGTACATCATCTGGAAGGTGTGCTGGAGGTAGCGATAGCTCCACCACAGCGTGTCCTGAAGGAATTCCATGATCGGCTCAGGGCTGCAGCATAAAGGTGGCCTCGCGCGGCTCCCCTCCCGTGGCCGGGGCAGCTTCCACGCGGACTCTGATCTCGTAGCGGCCCCCCGGCGGGAGGGCGACATTATTCGCGTAGCTCCCCGCCATGCCCCAGAGCGGCACCTTCTGCTCGAATCCGGGGGCCCTGGCGGTGAGTGTCACGGTCAGGCCCGGCACTACCCGCTGGGTCCGGGCGTCGCGGATGATGACCCCGATGTAGTGGGTGGGCTGCTCCATGGGCATCCGCTCCATCGGCATCCCCTTCATTCCCTCCATGCCCTTCATCCCTTCCATGCCTTTCATCCCGCCCATCCCCATCTGAGCCATCATCTCCTGCATCTCTCGCTGACCCTTGGGTCTGCTCAGTACCAGGGTGATCTGCAGGCCCCTCGCCATCTGGCTGCCGACCTCCCGGACCGCTTCCGACTCATGCTCTGCCACCATCCGGCCGGAAACCAGGTGCTGCCGTTCAACCTGGTATGGTGCTTCGAGGACCGTCCGCACCAGCTCATGCCACTGCTGGTCCCGGGTCACCGTGCTCGCGCTGGCCTGGTGCGCCAGGAAGATCCCAAGGCCGAGCCCGAGCGCCCCTGCGATCAGACCTCTCATCGGGCTCCCCCCTTCACCTCCCGCACCTCGAAGGCCGGTGAGGTATGGCTCAGGTCCACCTTAGCCGTCACGCGGACCATGGAGTCTTTGCCCTTTGCGCCAGCCAGGGCCTGCGCTTTCTCGCCGGTCAGAGGAAACACCTGATTTGTCCCGGCCACCTGGAGGGCCAGGGCCCCCTGGTTCTCAATCACCCGGCCCGCGGCCGTGACCTCGATCTCCTGCGCTGAGAAGCCGGCGCTGTCCACAGCCTTGCCGAGCGCCGTGAAGTCCACCGCCTTACCCGGCTTGAAGCTGACCTGGCTCACCTGGGTCCGGTAGTCCGTCTTGGATTTGGCGACGCTGTCCAAGCGCCGTAGGGCCGAATCGACCCCGTACGCTCAGAGCTCGCAGATCATGCTCCCGCCCACCTTGATCGTCGCCTGCTCGATCTGGGCCAGAGCGGGACTGGCGGCGAGGAGCATCGCCGCTGTCAGCAAGACCAGCCCACCGGCACGTGCGAGACGCTGCATCGTTCGTTCCTCCTCCTGTTGATGGTTCTTGTCTAACGCCCCGC
>JACPFL010000212.1:0-11783 GCA_016183025.1 Deltaproteobacteria bacterium
AGGGCCACGCCCACGCCGATCGAGGGGCGCTCCAGGAACCCGAACTTCCGGTAGGCGATCGCGCTGTTCGGCGGCAGGAGCGGCACGCGGATCTCGGTCAGGACCTCGTCCGGCTCCAGCGCGGTCTCGTAGGGACCCGTGACGAACCGCTGCAGGGGCAAGGTCCGCTGGCCCGCCGCCCGCGAGAGCACCACCTCGGCGTCGCAGAGCAGGAGGAACGTGCCAGGGTCCGCGTGCGGCTCCGCAAAGCAGAGGTTCCCTCCGAGGGTCCCCACGGTCCGCACCCGGATGTTCCCCACGTGGTCCTCGACCTCGGCCAGCTCGGGCAGCCGTTCCCGCACAATCGGGGCGCGGCTCAGCGCCCGGTGGGTGGTCAGCGGGCCGATGCGAAGAAGACGCCGGCCCTCGTCACGGGTCACCCCATCCAGGCCGGGGATCCGCTTGATGTTGATCAGCCGCTCGTAGCGGAGGAACCCCTCCTTCATCGCGAGGAGCAGCTCCGTGCCGCCGGCATAGACCCTCACCGCATCCTCATACCGGGCCAGGAGCGCCGAAGCTTCGGCGACCGTGCCGGGCTCCTCCAGTAAGAACGGCCGTAACATCGCGGTGCAGGCCTCCAGACGGGGAAAGATCCGCAGAACCCCCGCGATGCTACTGTTTGCGCAAACAGGCGGTCAAGCCCGGGCCGGCAGCGCGAGGGACGGCTACGAGACGGTCGCGGCGACCTCCCACCAGTTCCGGTCGAGGTCGCTGAAGATGAAGGAGAACTGGCGGCCTTCCTGCCGGATCTCCCGCAGTTCCGCGATCCCGAGGCTGCTGCCGCGGCTGGCGAACTCGCGATGCGCGGCCCGGACCTCGTCGGGAGAGGCCACCTGCAAGGTGAAGCGACAGGCCGGCGGGAGGGGCTGGCGCCTCCTCCCCGACGCGACCACGACGATGTACCAGGGGTCGGCGGGGTGCTTGACGTGCAGGGAGGTCTTCCTGCTGCCGCCCGCGGTCCCGAGACCGAGCACCCCGCGGTAGAAGTGCTCGCTGGACGCCTTATCATCGCACTCCAGCGATCCGTGCGTGAGCGCCTGGGGGATGTACCCTTTCCCGGGAAACCGCTCCTCGGGGAGGAGCGCCGCCCACGGCGGCGCCGCGATGGAGCGCCCCTGAGCGACCAGGGCCGGGTCGTACCACTCGATCTCCCAGTGGTTCCCGCCCGGCTCCCGGAAGTAGAAGGAGTAGAACTCCGGCTCCGTGGGCCTGGTGATCCGGTCGATCCTGTATGCGTCCCTGTGGGCCGTGATGTATTCCCAGGCCACGTCCACCTCCCCGCGGCTCGCAACCCTCACGCCGTAGTGGTTCGGCTGCGGCTTGTCCGCGGCCGTGGGCCCGGCCTCGTGCAGAACGAGGAGCCACTGGGTATTCAGGTGCCTGACGACGGCCCGCCCCGGGGTGATCTTCACGACCTCGAAGGCCAGGAGGTCCGTGAGCACCGAAATGGTCTCCTTCAAACTGCGGCACTCGTAGTGCCCCTGGCTCAACGCGATCGCCCTGATCATGCTCTCCGTCCTCACGGGATCTCTGCTCGTATGGCGTCCGCCCTCATTCCGAAACCCACGCGCTGGCCCGCAGCCTTCCGAGCCAGGCCAGGGTTCGCCGCCCGGGAGCATCCACCCAGGGAGGCCCTCCGCTAGTCCAGCCCGTATTCGCGCCACCGGGCCATGACCCGGGCCGTCTCCTCCTCCGAAGGCTTGGCCAGGGGAGGAAACTCGTAGCCCTTGTAGTCGTAGGTGGCGTCGATGGCGATGCGGGATGTCCGGATGTTCGGGTAGTTGCGGTCATCGGGGTGGATGGCGGGGTCGAGGTTGCTGCCCGGCTGGTTCTGTGGAGTGATCCAGACGTCGCGGTGCGGCTGCACCCGGGTCGCCAACGCCCACTCCACCTGCCGCCGATCGAAGACATCGATGTCGTCGTTCACGACGATGACCCACTTCGCGATGTGGATGTTGGCCCAGACAGCCTCCATCACCTGTCGGGCATGCCCGAAGTAGAACTGCTTCTCCATGGAGACGATCACCATGAAGTTGGCGCAGCTCATGTCGGTGATGTAAATCTCCCGCACGCCGGGGAGGTTCATGCGCCCGAGCTTGGCCCAGGTGCCGGCGCTGTGCCCGATGGAGCGCAGGGTGGTGCTCTCGCTCGGTGGCCCTCCTTCCAACGTGCCCTGGAATATCGGCCGGTTGCGATAGGTCACCGCAGTGAGCCGTACCTCGGGGCTGCGGGTGCGGAGGCCGTAGTAGCCGGTGAACTCCCCGAAAGGACCCTCATCCACCAGGTCGGCCTCGGGGGCGATCTCGCCCTCCAGCACGATCTCCGCGCAGGCCGGCACCTCCAGGTCCTGGCTCACGCAGCGCACCAGCGGCAGGGGCGAGCCCCGCAGCGCGCCGGCGATGCGGCGATGCCGAACTCGTCTTCGCCCAGCCGGGCCTGCACGCAGCTCGCGGCCAGCGTGCAGGGATCGAGCCCGATGACGGTGGCCACCGGCATGGGCTTGCCCAGACGCCGCCACTTCTGCCACAGGGTACCCACCTGCTGGGTGGCGTTGAGGCCCAGCCGATCGGGGCCCAGGATCTGCTCGCGGTAGATGCCGACGTTGCGGTGTCCAGTCTCGGGGTCCTTCGTCACCACCAGCCCGAGGGTTCCGATGTAACGGCCGCCATCGAGGCGGTGCCACTTGGGCGTGGGGAACTTCCGCACGTCGATCGCCGTGCCCCTGTCGACGTTCTCCTGGCAAACCCCGTCCCCGACCAGCACGGGCTCGATGGGATGCTCCGCCGCATCGCGCACCCGAGCGATGATGGCCCGGAGATGCGGCTGGCAGCCGATGGCGAGGGCATAGCGCTCCGGGGTGCCGAGCACGCCGGAGACGAGGGGCCACTCATAGCCGCGCACTCGCTCGAAGAGGAGAGCCGGTCCTTCACCGTCGAAGACGCGGCGCTGGATGGCGCCGACCTCCAGGTCCCAGTCGACCTCAGCTCGCACCCGGCGCAGCAGCTTCCGCTCCTCCAGGTCATCGAGAAAGCTCCGGAGGTCCTCGAACATCGATCAGCTCCTTTCGGATGGGGTGGACGCCAAGGCGCTCTCCAGGCTTGCCAGGATGGCCTGCTCGATCGGGAGGCGGGCGGCGTCGAAGATGGGGCGAGGGTATGGAAGCAGGACCGCGTGCTCGGCAAAGACGCGTCCGGGACGGGCGGTGAGCACGAGGACCCTTTGGGCCAGCGTCGCTGCCTCGCTGATGCTATGGGTGACGAGGAGCGTCGTGCGTTGGGTCTTCTGCCAGAGCCTGACTACCTCGTCACGCATCCGCCGGGCCGTGATCTCATCGAGGCCGGAGAAGGGCTCATCCATCAAGAGCACGTCCGGCTCGATCACGTAGGCGCGCAGGAGCGCGGCGCGCGCCTGCATCCCGCCGCTCAACTGTCGCGGGTAGGCCTGTTCAAACCCGGTGAGGCCGACGAGGTCGGTGTACTGCGCGAGCAGCTCGCGCCAGCGCGGCCGCGGGATGTCGGTGCCCGCCAGGG
The DNA here is from genome assembly GCA_016183025.1 of Deltaproteobacteria bacterium. Classification (GTDB taxonomy): domain Bacteria; phylum Desulfobacterota; class JACPFL01; order JACPFL01; family JACPFL01; genus JACPFL01. Next base: position 3,570 of record JACPFL010000212.1, read on the forward strand.
CGTACTCGGCGTTGCCCGACACGGTCTTCCACGGCAACAGGCGCGGCTGCTGGAAGACAAACCCGATGCGCGGCCCGCCCCGCTCGCCGGGCACCACGCGCCGCCCCTCCACCTCGATCGCGCCGGCCGTGCACGCCTCGAGCCCGCTGATCAGGTCCAGCGTCGTCGATTTCCCGCAGCCCGACTGCCCCACGAGCGCGACGAACTCGCCGCTTCCGATGCGAAACGTCATGTCCTGGACCGCGCCAAGGCGGCGGTCCCCCAACGCATACACCTTCGTGACCCCGCGCATCTCGATGGCCGCCACCTCAGGCCTCCCGCCACCGCATGACGACGCCCTCGATCCCCTTGAGCACCACCTGGTCCACGAACACGATCACGCCGGTGAAGAGGAGCGTCCAGGCCAGCACCTGCTCCATGTTCAGCAGGTTGTAATAATAGTGGATCGCGAACCCCACGCCCGATGACATCCCCAGCATCTCGGCGATGATGGCGATCTTCCAGGACAGTCCCAGGCCGTAGCGGCTCGCCGAGAGGATATATGGGAAGATCGACGGGAGATAGAGCCCGCTCACCACCCGCCGCCCCGGCACCCGGTACACCGCCGCCATCTTCGTCAGCGCGGGGTCGACGTTCTTCACCCCCTCGTGCACGTTGATGACGACCACGGGAAACGCGATGGCCGCGATCACGAAGACGGCCGCGGCCTCGGTGAGGCCGAACCACAGGAGGCCGAGGATGGACCAGCAGAGGCTCGGGATCCCCAGGACGAAGAGGATGGGGTATTCGAGGAGGCGCGCGCCGTGGGGGGTGAGGCCCATCACGAGGCCGGTGAGCGTCCCGAGGAGGAGCGCGATCGCGAACCCGATGTACACGCGCGCGACCGTGGGGCCCAGGTGGTGGAGCACGTCGCCGCTCTGGGCGTTGGCGTAGAGCGTGAGGACGATCCGCTCCACCGGCGGGATGAGACGCGGCGGGAAGAATTGCGCCAGGACCTGCCAGATCGCGACGATGATGACGACGGACAGGACCTTTTCGAGGGTGGGAACGCGATCCCACCGGGGCATTACGGCGCTGCCTCCAGGAAGTACAATCCCGGCGGGACGGCCTCGATCTGTCCCGTGGCCGCCAGGAGGTCAAGGTACGTCTTCTGCTGTTCCACCATTGCTCGGGTGTACGTCGTGGCGATCGCCGCGCGCACGCGCTCCCCCAGGAGGGCCACCCAGCGGGGGTCGGTGATCTTCCGCGCCTCGGCCCAGCGCTCCACGGCGCGGCTCGCCGGATCCTGCGCGATCCTGTTCGCCTCCTGGTACATCCGGACGAAGCGGCGCACGAGGTCGGGGTGCTTCTCGACGATCTCCCCGCGCATGATGACGCCGACGTACAGGAGGTCGTGGCCCGTCCGTTCGCGGTACCACTGGCGGAAGTTGAAAAGTTCCCGGTAGCGACCGGTGGACAGGAGCTGCGAGACCATCGGTTCCCACGTCTCCACGGCGTCCACCTGCCCCCCCTCGATCAGTTCCGGCAAGGCCGCCGGGGGCGCCACGTGCTGCTTCACCTCCCGCGCATAATTGACGCCAGCCTGCCGCAGCAGTTCCGTGACGATCGGGGTGCCCGCGGATGCCGTGGAGAAGACGCCGATCCGCCGCCCCTTCAGGTCCTTCATCGCCTGGATGGGCCCCGCCTTCGGCACGACGATCGCGTGGTATGCCAGGAGGGCCGGGTAGATCACCCGCACGTCGGTCTCCTTGCTCTTGAGGCGCGCCGCCGCGCCCACGTCGATCTGGCCGACGTCGAGTTTCCCGGCGAGGAGCGCCGCGCGCTCCAGGGCGGGGTTCGTGAACTTCACGAAGTCAATCCGGAGGGAGTACTTCGCCGGAAGGCCCCGTTCCTGCATCACCATCGTGGCGACGCCGGCCGTGCTTGTGATCAGGTCGGCGACGCGCAGCACCGGCCCGTCCTGGGCACCCGCGATCCTGGAGAAGAGGAGCAGACTCGCTCCCGCCAAAACGATCCCCAACGCCCGACGTGCTTGAGGTCTCATGACGTGCTCCCTTTTGGCCGGGACATTCCTCGCCCAAGCCCGTACTGCTCCCACCTGGCCGCCACAGCCTCCAGCACCTCCTGGGGCGGCAGGCACTCCTTGGCAAAGGGTCGATGCACCGGCTTCGTCGCATCGATGATCAGTTTGCCGGTCCGACTCGCGTAGCTCTGCTTCTCCGCCTCGTCGAGGGAGGGATCGAGATAGACGCCGGTCATGTCGTGCAGCACCTGGATCCCATGCGCCGGCTGGAAGCGCGTGCCCAGCGCCCATTCGACCTCGGTCGAGTTGCGCGGGTTGATGTCCGCATCGACGAGGATGAGCGTTTTGATCCAGCGGCCGGATGGGGTGGCGAGGATGGCAAGCGCGAGGGCACGCTCATGGCCCGCGTATGCCTTCTCGATGACGGCGATGGCCAGGAACATGGCGCCGCCCAGCGGCATGTAGATGTCTTTCAGGCCCGGGAGCGTGACGAGGCGTAGTATCTCGGCCTCGTGCGGGATGATCTGCGTCACCGATTCGCACGTGGGCGGTCGGCCCTCGTACTCCCCGTGGAAGATCGGATCGCGACGATGCGTCATCGCGGTGATGGTGATCACCGGGCGTGGCCGCGCTTCGCCATAGTAGCCGGTGAACTCCCCGAAGGGACCCTCGAGGGCCTCATCGCCGGGCCGGAACTCCCCCTCAAGGACGATCTCGGCGGCAGCAGGCACGCTCACCGGCTGGGTCAGGCACTCAACGAGGTGCACGGGGGCGCCCCGAAGCGCCCCCGCCATCGCGAACTCGTCGACGCCGGGAGCGAACGGTGCGATGGTCGCGATCAGGACGGCCGGGTCCACCCCGATGGCCAGGGCCACAGGAAAGGCCTCGCCCCGCCGGTGCGCGGCGATGGCAGCCCGCGCGATCTCCCGGTACGGCGCCGCATAGATCCCCACGCGGTTCGGGCCGTACACCTGCATCCGGTATGTGCCGGTGTTGTGCTCGTGCGTGCCCGGACGGCGCATGATCACGGAAGGAATCGTGATGTATGGCCCTCCGTCCCCCGCGTTCCAGGTCGGGATCGGGAGACGCATCAGGTCCACGTCCGGGCCCATGCACACCACCTCTTGACACGGCGCGTCGCGCACCGTCTCGGCCGGGATGGGGTGCGCGCACCGCCGGAAATACTCGGTCCGGAAGGTCTCGGGCGTCGTCTCCAGCGCCATGTAGTAGCGACGGGGGGCGGTCAGCACATTGGCCACAACCGGGACCCTCGTGCCGCGCACCTGTTCGAAGAACAGCGTCGGATTCCCGTCCGCGCCGCCCTCGGCAAGCGTCTTCCGGCAGATCGCGCCGATCTCGAACCGTGGATCGACCTCGACTGGCACCCGGACCAGTTCGCCCGTTTTCTCCAGGTGGGCCAGGAAAGCGCGCAGGTCCTCAAATGGCATCGTTCACCTCCTGCCGCGGTAGGCCGGATCACCCCGCCCGGCCCGGGCCAGCCATGAGACGAGATTTTACGCCGGAGCCTCCTCCTGTCAAGGGACCTTGGCTATCCTGGTCTGGTCCCCTGGCGTCCTGCGGCGGTGCCTCATAATGCGGCAGGGCCTTGTAGAATGCTCCTCCAGCAGACAGGGGCAAGTTGACACGAGATGGAGGCAGAAGTAGCATCCTGTTCCTCAAAGGAAGCGACCAGGGATGGAATTTGGCGCGCACCTCCCCGTCATCGTATTTGGCGATACACGGCCGCCTACGGCAAAGGAACTCCTCGATTACGCAGTTCTCGCGGAGGAGCTTGAGTACGCGGTCATCTCAGCCAATGACCACATCATATTTCGAACCGGCTGGCTAGACGCGCTCACTCTTCTCGCAGCGGTCTGCATGGCCACCAAGCGCGTGAGACTGGCGACAACCGTTCTCCTTCCGGCGCTCCGCAACCCGGTCGTCTGCGCGAAGGCACTCGCCACGCTCGATCTCCTTTCGGGTGGCCGACTTCTCGTCGGTGTTGGCGCTGGCTCGTATCTCCCCGATTTCGAGGCCTGTGGTGTGCCATTCGAGGAGCGCTGGAGGCGCCTCGACGAGAGCATTCGCGTCCTGCGTCAACTCTGGAGCGACCAGCCAGCCAGGCACGACAGCCCCTTCTATCCGCTGACCGACGTCAGGATGGAACCCAAGCCACTGCAAAGACCGGGTCCGCCAGTCTGGGTCGGCAGCTGGGGCTCCGAGGCAGGGCTTCGTCGAGCGGCACGTCTCGGCGACGGCTGGATAGCCTCCGCCTACAACACGACGCCATCGAGATTTGGGGCGGATTGGGACCGGGTGCGAGAATACGTACGCCAATTTGGAAAGAACGCCGGCCAGTTCGACAATGCCGTTGTGACGATGTTCAGCTACATCACGGATGACGCGGCCGAGGCAGAGCGGGTAGCGCGGACGATTCTACAGCCAGCGCTGGGACGCCCGGCTGAAGACCTGATGAATGCGCTCCCACTGGGTCGGGCGCAAGATTGTGCAGAGAAGGTCACCCAATTTGCCCAGGCTGGAGCCCGACACATCTTCATCTGGCCTGTGGTAGACGTACAGCGCCAGTTGCGGCTTTTCGCGGAAAACGTTGTTCCGCTCGTCCGTCGGTAAATGGATGTCCGGCGCACCGGTTGTACGCGCAGGCGCGCTGACGGCGCCCGAGAGGAGGCAGCGAGACCATGGCAGACCAGATCCAGCGGCGGCACCGCCCCCAGCCCTCCAAGGCGGCCTATGGCTCGGACATCGTGGCCGAGCTGCTGAAGGGGTTCGGCATCGAGTACCTGGCCCTGAACCCGGGGGCGACCTTCCGCGGCCTGCATGATTCGGTCGTGAACTTCGGCGGCAACGTGATGCCGGAGGTCATCCTCTGCACCCACGAGGAGATCACCGTCGGCATCGCCAACGGGTACGCCAGGGCCAAGGGACGCCCCATGGCCGCGGCGGTCCACGACATCGTCGGGCTGCAGCACGCGGCCACGGCCATCTACAACGCCTGGTGCGACCGCGCGCCGGTCCTGGTGCTGGGCGGGACCGGGCCGATGGACACCAGCCAACGCCGCCCCTGGATCGACTGGGTGCACACCGCCCTGGTCCAGGGCAACCAGGTGCGCGACTACGTGAAGTGGGACGACCAGCCGGCTGGCCTCCGGGCCATCCCCGCCTCCTTCGCGCGCGCCTACCGGCTGGCCACCACGGACCCCCCCGGGCCCGTGTACCTCTGCTACGATGCCGCGCTGCAGGAGGCCCCGGTGACCGAGCCGGTCCTGCTGGCGGACCTCCAGACGCACCTCGCGGCCGTCCCGCCCCAGGCCCCCGCGGCGGTGCTCGACCAGCTCGCCGCCTGGCTGGTGGAGGCCGAGCATCCCGTGGCCATCGCGGACATGATGGGCCGGAACCCCCGGGCCGTCCCCCTGCTCGTCCGCCTGGCCGAGCTGCTGGGAATACCGGTGATCGACCGCGGCGGCCGCCTGAACTTCCCCAACACCCACCCGCTCGACGCGGCGGGGATCGCGGATGACCTCCTGAGCCGGGCCGACCTCGTGCTGGCGCTGGACGTGCAGGACCTCTATGGCGCGCTCTGTCCGTCGAGGACTCGCAAGGACGTCCGGGCTGTCCAGCCGATCGTGCCGGAGGAGGCCCGCCTGGTGCACGTCACCCTGGAGCCTTACGTCGTGCGGAGCTGGGCCAACGACTTCAACGAGCTGCAGCCCGTGGACCTGCCCATCCTGGCCAGCAGCGCCGAGGTGCTCGACGCCCTGATCCCGCTCGTGCAGGACCGGCTGGCGCGCAACGCCGCCCGGCAGGCCCGCTGCCGGGAGCGGTCCGAGGCGGTCCGGGCCGCCCGGGACCGGGTGCGCCGCCAGTGGGCCGAGGAGGCTGCCCGACAGGCGGATCAACGGCCCATCTCCTCGTGGCGCTTCTACCGGGAGCTCTGGGAGGCCATCCGGCACGAGGACTGGGTGCACGTCTCCGGGACGAGCCGGTGGGGAGAACGCCGGGTCTGGGAGTACGCCGAGGCCGGACGCTATCTCGGCGGCTCGCGCGGCGGCGGGCTGGGCTACGGGATCAGCCAGGCGGTCGGCGGAGCGCTGGCCCTGAAGGGCTCGGGAAAGCTCTGCGTGAACGTCCAGTCGGACGGGGACTTGCTGTACGCGCCCGGCGCGCTCTGGACCCTTACCCACCACCGGATCCCGCTCCTCATCGTGATGTACAACAACCGGAGCTACTACAACGACGAGGAGCACCAGGAGGAGATGGCGAAACAGCGGGGGCGGCCGGTGGAGAACAAGGGGATCGGGATCCACCTCCGGGACCCCAACCCCAACTTCGCGGGGCTGGCCCGCGACCTGGGGCTCTGGGCCGAGGGCCCGATCGAGGACCCGGCGGCAATGGGTCCCGCCCTGCAACGGGCCCTTCGCGTGGTGAAGGACGGTGGGACGGCCCTGGTGGACGTCGTCGTCCAGGCCGGGAGCCGGGCCTGACAGGAGGCGAGCGATGGCGACGATCGGCATCCTCGGGATCGGCGAGATGGGCGCGGCGTGGGCGCGGCTCCTGCGCCGTCACGGGCAGGAGGTCCTCACCTACCTGGACGATCGCAGCGAGCGCACCAAAAAGCGCGCCCAGGAGGCGGCGGTCGCCTCACGCGAGAGCGTCGAGGCGCTGGTCCGCGACGCGGACGTCGTCGTCTCCCTCGTCCCCACCTCGGCGGCCGACCCCGTGGCGGATGCGGTCGCCCGCGCCATCCCGCAGGCCCATCCCGGGCTCCTGTTCGTGGAGGCCAACGCGATCGCCCCGGGCCGGGTCCAGGCCATCGCCCGGCGCATCGAGGCCGCCGGCGGACGATGCGTGGATGCGGCAGTGCTGGGGTTGGCTCGAGGGATCGGCAACGGGACCCTTGTCATTGCGTCCGGGCCCCACGCGGAAGCCCTGCAGGCCTGGAGCGCGTGGGGGTTCCGGGTGCGCGTGCTCGGCCCCGAGGTGGGTCAGGCGTCAGCCCTGAAGATGTTGAATGCGGGGCTGACGAAGGGGCTGACGGCCCTGCTCCTGGAGCTGCTGCTGACGGCCCGGGGGCTGGGGTGCCTGCAGCAGGTCATGGACTGGTACGACGAGGCGTTCGGTGGCCTGGTCAAGCGGGTGGCGCTGTCCATCACCGGTCTGCCGGTTCACGCGCGCCGTCGGGCGGAGGAGATGGAGGAGCTGGCAGGGCTGATGGCCGAGCTGGACCTCGCGCCCACGCTGGCCGAGGCGACCAGACGCGTCCTGCTGGCGGTGGCCAGCGCGGCTCCCCCGCCGGAGTCGGCGGGGCATGCCCCGGAAGTCACGGAACTCCTGGCCCTGCTGGCCGAGCGGGGCGCGCTGAAGGGACCAACCCTCCCGGAGTAACTCGCGGCCGTTATCGGCGGTCGAGGTACCGGGCGGCCACGGCGCGGGCCCGCTCCCGCACCTCGGCCGGCACACCGATCCGCTCGAAGCGCTCGCGCTCCCGGAACGGCTTCGTCGCATCAACGCCGACCTTGGCCGTGACGCCGCGTGCCTCGGCCGAGGGGTCCACAGACGAGCCGACCAGCCCCGTCAGAACCACCAGGTCCTCGTCAGCCTGGACCCGGGTGGCCAGGGCCCACTCGACGTCGCGCGGGTCGTCCAGGTCCACGTCCTCGTCCACCGCCACCGCGTGCTTGATGAACCCCATGCTGCTCAGCAGCACGAAGAGGGCCTGCCGGGCCTGCCCCGTCTTCGTCTGGCGGATGGAGAAGACGGCGTGGGGATAGCTCGTCCCGCCGCTGATCCGGACCGCCTCGACGGCGAAGCCCTGGGCCCGCAGCAGCCGCAGAATCTCGAACTCCGCCGGGATCCCGGCCAGCACGCTGACCTCGCGGGCCGTGGGGTGCAGGGCCTGGATCACCGGCTGCTGCCGGTGGGTGATGGCGGTGATCTCGACTACGTGGCTCACGTCCGAGAAGTAGTACTGCGAGACCTCGCCAAACGGCCCCTCCTCTTCCCGCACGTGGGGGAGGATCCGCCCCTCCAGGATCGCCTCCGCCCCGGCCGGCACCTCCAGGGAGACGGTCTCGCCCGGCACGAGCTCGATCGGCTCGCCCCGCAGTGCGCCGGCCACCTCCAGCTTGTCCCCGATGGCGGAGCGCATGATGGAGGCCAGCAACACGATCGGG
>JACPFL010000212.1:11802-27433 GCA_016183025.1 Deltaproteobacteria bacterium
GCCTCCCGGAAGAACGCGGCGATCGGGGGGTTGGTCAGGTGGATGCCGGTCCGCGTCTTCCCTTTGACCTGCAGCCGGTGCAGCCCCATGCTCCGCTGCCCGCTGGCGGGGTCTCTCGCCACCACCACCCCGCAGGTCACGTACGGCCCGCCGTCCTTCTCGTGATAGGTGGGGACCGGAATGGTCGCGAGCAGGTCCACACCATCCCGGTGGATCACCTCCTTCACGGGCGCATCCGTGACGCGCTTCGGGGGGATCCCCTGCTCGCGGCGCCGCAGGTACTCCCCCGCAACCTGCCCGAGTTCGACCTCGAACAGCGCGGCCAGCCGCTCCGTGGTGCCGAGCAGGTTCCCCACGATCCGCGCCTCGTACCCCCGGACCCGCTCGAACTGCACGGCCGGCGCGCCCGGCCGGTCCAGCTCCTTCAGGACCTGCGGGATCTCGAAGCGCGGGCTCAGCTCCTCCGTGACGTGCAGCAACTCGCCCCGGCGCTCCAGGGCCGCGAGGAAGCCGCGGAGGTCTCTGATCGCCATGGCCGGTCCCTCTCAGGCCGCAGCCACCGCCCGGGGCAGGGCCAGCACGCGATCCAGGTCCTCGGGGTCGGTGCTCGCCGGCACGATCACGGGGACCTGGACCCCCGCGTCCACGTACTCCCGGATCCGACGCACGCAGTCCTCGGTCGTGCCCACCACCAGCTCGCGGCGCACGTCCACGATGACCCGGCCGTAGAACCCCTGGAGGAACTCCTCGCAGCGGCGCGCGGCCCGCTCCCGATCCTCGTCCACCACGGTGTACGCCAGCGCCGAGCGCGCCAGCTCCGCCGAGTTGCGCCCGGCCTTCTCCGCCGCGGCCTTGACCTTGGCCCAGGCCTCGGGGAAGCCGAACTTCCCGGGCCCGCCCCGCATGTAGCCGTCGCCCAGCCGCCCGACGCGATCGAGCGCGCGGTCGGCCGAGCCGCCCATCCAGATCGGCGGCCCGGGCTTCTGGACCGGCTTGGGGCCGATCACGACGTCCTGGACCTGGTAGTGCCGCCCCTGATGGGCGATCCGCTCCTCCGTCCAGATCCTCCGGATCACCGTGACGGCCTCCTCGGCGCGGCTCGCGCGCTGCTTGAACGGCACACCCACGGCCGCGCACTCATCGGCGCGAGACCCGATCCCCACCCCCAGGATGATCCGCCCGCCGGAGAGCACGTCCAGGGTGGCCACGGCCTTGGCCACGTGTACGGGGTGGCGCAGCGGCAGGAGCAGTACGGAGGTCCCCAGGCGTGCCCGCCGGGTCGCCTGGGCGATGGCGGCCAGCAGGGTGAACGTGTCCACCCGGTTCACGGTGACCCGGTCCTGGAGCCAGAGCGAGGCGTAGCCGGCCTCCTCGGCCCGAACCGCGATCTCGACCAGCTCCCGCGCCCGCTCCCCGGGGAGATAGTTGGGCACCCCGAACCCCAGCTCCACGTTCATCCTCGTCCCCTCCCGCCTCATCCGCCACCGGTCTCTGCCGTCGAGCGCGCCGATTCTATCCTTTTGCCGCCAGCCCTTGCTATCGAGCGAGCCGATTCTAACCCGTGGCCGCAGGGAAGGCCAGCTTGAGGCCTCTGTTCGGAAACCTTGGCTTTTATAATAGCCTGCCAGTCTGATAACATCTGCAACCGTGATGGGGAAAGGCGTGGAAAGCCGAAGGACGGATTTCTTCATCACGGCGCGCGTGGTGAAGTGGGGACCTCACTGTAGAAAGGAAGGAATGTGCAATGAGCACCATACAAGAACAGTACGTGGTTGATACTGAAGGCAAAAAGACAGCGGTGATCCTTTCCATCAGGCGGTACGAGCAGTTGCTGGAAGACCTTCACGATTTGGCTGTGATGGCCGAACGGCGGGAGGAAGAGCCCATTAGCCTTGAGGAGATGAAGCGCCGGCTAAAGAAAGATGGGCTCCTAGAACATCAATGTCAAACCGTCCGTTGAGAAAGACCTGCGCCATCTGTCCAAACCGGTTCTGACTCGAATGATGGCCCGCATAGAGGGCTTGAAGTCGGAGCCGTTTCCACGACAGGCGATTAAGTTGTCGGGTGCCGAACGCATCTATCGCATTCGGGTAGGTGACTACCGAATCGTGTATGAGGTTGACACTCAGGCCAAGCAGGTCACGGTTCACTACATCCGTCACCGGCGTTAAGTATACCGCGCGTTGTGACGGACGGCTCCTTCACCCCCCGGCTTCGGCCACCCGGCCCGCGCCTTGTCAAGCAGGCGCTGAAGGTCTGCCTCATTCTTGAGCCCGAGACGCGCGACTGTCTCGGCGCCCCATCGGCGCAGACGCTGCCAGCGACGGGACGCGAGGTACTGACGGAGGGCCTCACGGATCAGTCCACTCCTGGTACGTCCCTCCTCTCTAGCCATCCGTTGGGTTTCCCGAAGCAAGCCAACTGGCAGCCGAACCGTGATCGACCTGGTGGTCCGCATGGCGAGGCGCCTGTTCTCCGGTGGCGGCGTGGAAGGGTCAGATCGGGCAGACGAGCTGCCCCATGCGCTCGGTGAGCCGGAGGTTCTCCCGGTAGTCCACGGGCACGTCCACCACGCAGGGGACGGGCGAGGCGAACGCCTCCTTCAGGGCAGGGAGCAGCTCGTCGGCCGCTTCCACCCGGAACCCCTGCCCGCCGAAGGCACGGGCCAGCGCGACGAAGTCGGGGTTGCCGAAGGCCACTCCCGACTCGCGCCCGAACCGGGTGAGCTGCTTCCATCGGATCACGCCAAACGCGTTGTCCCTGAAGAGGAGCGTCACCACCGGCAGCCCCAATCGCACCCCGGTTTCCAGCTCCTGACAGTTCATGAGGAAGCCGCCGTCTCCTGAGACGGCCACCACCTTCCGGTCCGGGAAGCAGAGCTTGGCCGCCACGGCGCCGGGGAGCGCGATCCCCATCGCCGCGAACCCGTTCGAGATGATCACCGTATTGGGCTCCACCGCCTGGAAGAGCCGCGCGACCCAGAGCTTGTGCGCCCCCACGTCGGAGATCAGGATGTCGTCAGGCCCCAGGACCTGCCGGAGATCGTAGAGCACGCGCTGGGGCTTGACGGGAAAGCCGTTGTCCGTCGCCCCCTCGTGGAGCTCGGTCAAGATCCACTCGTGGAGCTGACGCGTCCGGGCGGGGTCCCGGCGGACGCTCACGAGGTCGGTCAGCAGCTCCACCGCCTCCCGGACATCCGCCACCACCTCCACGGCAGGCTGATAATGGGTATCCACCTCCGCGGGGGTGAAGTCGATGTGGACGATGCGCTTCTGCCGGTCCGGGTTCCAGAGCATGGGGGCGTACTCCACCGGATCGTAGCCGATGGCGATGACCAGGTCGGCCCGGTCGAATCCGCAGGAGACGTAGTCCCGGAGCTGGAGCCCGACGGTGCCGAGGGACAGCTCGTGGTCCCAGGGCAGGCACCCCTTGGCCATGAAGGTGTTGGCCACGGGGATGCCGGTGCGTCCCGCGAAGTAGCGAAGCGCGTGAGAGGCCTTTCCCCGGATCACGCCATTGCCCGCGAAGATCAGGGGGTCTTTCGCCCGGTCGATCAGCTCGGCGGCCCTGCGAAGGGCGGGGCGATCAGGGGAGGGGCGGCGTGAGCGCTCGGTGGAGAGCGGGACGCAGTCTCCAGCCACCTCCTCGTCGGCCACGTCTTCGGGCAGCTCCAGGTGGCAGGCCCCCGGCTTCTCGGTCTGGGCCAGCTTGAAGGCCTTCCGTACCGCCTCGGGGACGACCTGGCCGAGCTCGATCCGGGTGGCCCACTTCGTGATGGGGCGAAACATGTCCGTGATGCTCACGTACTGGTGGGACTCCTTGTGGATCCGGTCCCGCCCGGCCTGACCGGTGATGGCGACCAGAGGCGCGCGGTCCAGGTTGGCATCGGCCACCCCTGTCGCCAGGTTGGTGGCGCCCGGGCCCAGCGTGGCCAGGCAGACGCCGGCCTGACCCGTGAGCCGCCCCCAGACATCGGCCATGAAGGCTGCCCCCTGCTCGTGGCGGCAGGGGATGAAGCGGATCCTCGAGTCCAGGAGCGCGTCGGTCACGGCCAGGGTCTCTTCGCCGGGCACGCCGAAGATCACCTGCACGCCTTCATTGGCGAGGCAGCGGACCAGAAGCTCGGCAGCCCTCATGGCGTAGGCCCCGGGGGCGCCCCAGCGACCTTGGCGCCCCGCTGCGCGTTCACCCCTTTTCCCCCATGAGCCGGCGCAGCACGAACGGCAGGATCCCGCCGTGACGGTAGTAGTCGAGCTCCACGGGACTGTCCACGCGCGCGATGGCCGTGAAGCCGGTCTCCCGGCCGTCCTCGCCGACAGCGCGCACGCGAAGCCGCCCGGCCGGCGTGAGCCCCGAGAGCCCCTCGATGTCGAACCGCTCATGTCCGGTCAGGCCCAGCGCGGCCCGGCTCTGGCCGGGCTCGAACTGCAGGGGCAGGACGCCCATGCCGACCAGGTTGCTCCGGTGGATGCGCTCGTAGCTCTCCGCGATGGTCGCGCGCACGCCGAGGAGCTGGACGCCTTTGGCTGCCCAGTCCCGGGATGACCCGGACCCGTATTCCTTGCCCGCGAGGATGATGAGCGGGACCCCCTCCTTCTGGTAGCGCATGGCGGCGTCGTAGATCGTCATGCGCTCACCGTTCGGCAGGCGCGCGGTGAAGCCGCCCTCCACGTCCGGGACGAGCAGGTTCCGGAGGCGGATGTTCGCGAACGTCCCGCGCATCATCACCTCGTGATTCCCCCGCCTGGCACCGTAGGAGTTGAAGTCCTTGGGCACGACCCCATGGGCGATGAGATACTTTCCCGCCGGGCTGTCGGGCTGGATGCTCCCGGCCGGCGAGATATGGTCCGTGGTCACCGAGTCGCCCACCATGGCCAGCACCCGGAGACCGCGAAGATCTGCCGGCCGGGGCGGCGTGGCCGGAAGCTCGTCGAAGAATGGCGGCTGCCGGACATACGTCGAGGCGGCATCCCACTCGTAGGGCTGGCCCGTCGGCACCGGCAGGGCCCGCCACGCCTCGTCGCCCTCGAGGATCCGGGCATAGACCTCCCGGAACATCTCCGGGCTCACCACGCTCCGGATGGCGGCCACGATCTCGGCCTGGGTGGGCCAGATGTCGCGGAGGTACACGGGCTTGCCCTGCGAGTCGTGCCCGAGCGGCTCGTGGAGCAGATCCGCCTCCATGCGGCCGACGAGCGCGTAGGCGACCACCAGCATCGGGGACGCGAGGTAGTTGGCGCGCACGAGCGGGTGGATCCGCCCTTCGAAGTTGCGGTTTCCCGAGAGCACCGCCGCCACCACGAGGTTCCCCTCGCCGATCCCTCGCGCGATCGGGTCGGGGGGCGGGCCACTGTGGCCGATGCAGGTGGTGCAGCCGTAGCCCACCAAGCTGTTCGAGGAAGGACAGCAGTCCGCTCTTGCGCAGGTACTCCGTAACGACCCGGGATCCCGGGGCGAGGCTGGTCTTGACCCACGGCTTGACGGTGAGCCCGCGCTCCACGGCCTTCTTGGCCAGGAGGCCCGCGCCGAGCATCACGGCGGGGTTCGAGGTGTTCGTGCAGCTCGTGATGGCGGCGATGGCCACCGAGCCATGGCCGATCTCGACCTGCTGGCCATCGAGCTTCACGGGCACGGAGTGCGCCAGTCCACCGAGCGCCTTGGGATCCACACGGGGCTCCGAGACGCTCCCGCCCTCCTCCACCCAGCGGCTCACCACCTGGGGGTCCACCCCCTTTGCGGTGGATTCGAGCATCGCCACCAGCGACTGGCGGAAGGCGCGCTTGACCTGGCTGAGCGGCACCCGGTCTTGGGGCCGCTTCGGCCCGGCCAGGCACGGCTCCACCGAGCCCAGGTCCAGGGTGAGCTGCGAGGAGAAGACCGGGTCCGGGGTGCTGTCCGTCCGGAAGAGCCCCTGGGCCTTGGCATACGCCTCCACCAAGGCGACGTGGGCGGAGTCTCGGCCGGTCAGACGGAGGTAGTCCAGCGTGGCGGCGTCCACCGGGGAGTAGCCCACGGTCGCGCCGTACTCCGGCGACATGTTCCCGTTGGTGGCCCGGTCCGCGACGCCGAGGCTCCCGAGGCCCGGCCCATAGTACTCGACGAACTTGCCGACCACGCCGTGGGCGCGGAGCATCTGGGTGAGCGTCAGCACCAGATCGGTGGCGGTGGCCCCCTCGCGGAGCGAGCCGGTCAGCCGGACCCCGACGACCTCAGGGATCAGCATGGGGAACGGCTGCCCCAGCATCGCGGCCTCGGCCTCGATCCCGCCGACCCCCCAGCCGAGCACCCCGATGCCGTTCACCATGGGCGTGTGCGAGTCCGCGCCGATCACCGTGTCCGGATAGGCGAGCGCCCCCTCGTCCGCCGTCTCGACGCAGATCACGCGGGCCAGGTACTCGAGGTTCACCTGGTGGACGATCCCCGTGGACGAGGGCACGACGCGGAGGTTCCGGAAGGACTGCTGCGCCCAGCGGAGGAAGATGAACCGCTCGCGGTTCCGCTCCAGCTCGATCTGGGCATTGTTTTTCAGCGCGTCCGGGGTGCCAAAGCGGTCGACCTGCACGGAGTGGTCGATGACGAGGTCCGTAGGCAGGATGGGGTTGACCCGCGCCGGGTCACCCCCACGCTGCCCCACGGCATCGCGCATGGCCGCCAGGTCCACGATGACGGGAATCCCGGTGAAGTCCTGGAGCAGGACCCGCGCGGGATAGAAGGCCATCTCGCGGTCGGCCGGCTTGGCCGGGTCCCAGGAGGCCAACGCCGCGATGTCGTCGGCCGTGACGCTTCGGCCGTCCTCGTGGCGGAGGAGACTCTCGAGGAGGATCCGGTGGGAGAACGGCAGGCGGGAGACGTTCGCGCCCGTCGCCCGTGCGAGCTCCTCGAGACTCCAGTACGTATAGGGCCGCCCCCCGACCGTGAAGGTCCGGCAGGCACCGAAGCTGTCCTTCCGGGTCGTCATCGTCTGGTGTCCTCTGAGGGTTGGTGTCTTCAGATCTGGACCAACGCACGACTGCGCGCTCAAGCTAGCGAATTTTTTACAAAGAAACAAGTGACGGGCGCCTGTCTCACACCTTGTTCCGCCGCCAGTCCCACAGGATCGCCCGGGCGGCGTTGTGCCCCGGTGCCCCGGTGACGCCCCCGCCCGGGTGCGTCCCCGACCCGCACAGGTAGAGCCCCGGGACCGGCGTGCGGTAGCGCGCCCACCCTGCCAGCGGGCGCAAGGAGAAGAGCTGGTCCAGGCTCATCTCCCCGTGGAAGATGTGTCCCCCCGTCATCCCGAACTCCTCCTCCAGGTCCAGCGGCGTCAGGACCTGCCGGTGGAGCACCGCGCCCTTGATGTTGGGCGCGTACTCGGCCAGGCAGTCCAGCACCCGGTCCGCGTACGCCTCGCCGAGCGTCCGCCACGAACCTCCCCCGGCCAGGCGGTAGGGCGCGTACTGCACGAAGAGCGAGAGCAGGTGGCGGCCCGGCGGGGCCAGCTTCGGGTCGTAGAGCGTCGGGATGGTCAGCTCCACCATCGGCTCTTCGGAGGGACGCCCCTGCCGGGCGTCGTCCCAGGCCCGCTCCAGGTACGCCAGCGAGGGGCAGAGGTGGATCGTGGCCCGGTGGTGCGGGCCCGGGCGCGTCCCGGGGCAGGCCCGGAAATCCGGCAGCTCCCCCACCGCCAGGTTGATCTTCAGCGAGCTCCCCTCCATCTTGATCGCCTCGACCTGCCGGGCGATCTCGGGGGGTAGGTGTGGCCGGCCGACCAGCCCCAGGAGCGTCCGCTTCGGATCGGCGTTGGAGACGACCACGCTCGCCCGGAGCTCCTCGCCGCTGGCGAGCACCACCCCGCAGGCCCGCCCCTCGCGGATCAGCACCCGCCCGACCTCGGCGCCGGTCCGGACCTCCGCCCCGTGGGCCTGGGCGGAGCGCGCCAGGGCCTGGGTAATCCCACCCATCCCCCCGCGCACGAACCCCCACAGTCCCGGCACGCCGCCCACTCCGCCCATGCAGTGGTGGAACAGCACGTAGGCGGTCCCGGGGGTGCGGGGTCCCGCGTTGCTCCCGATCACGCCGTCGGTGGCCAGCGTCACCTTGAGCGCCTCGGAGTCGAACCAGGCCTCCAGGTAGTCCCGAACGCTCTGCGTCAGAAGCTTCACGAGCCCGACCAGGTCGCCACCCGGCAGCCGGAGCAGGCGCCAGGTGAGCCGGCCCAAGGCGAGCAGGTCGTCCGCGCGACGAGGCGGCAGGTCCGGGGGCGCCATGAGGAACAGCGGCTCGATGAAGCGTGCCAGCCGGGCGAGCCGGGCCTCATACGCCGGGTAGGTCCGGGCGTCTGCGGCAGAGAATTGGGCGATCGCCTCCACGGTGCGTGCACGGTCCTGCCAGAGGAAGAGGGAGCGGCCATCCGGCAATGGCGTGAAGGAGGCCGGGTCCTTGGGGAGGATCTGGTAGCCAAAGCGCTCCAGCTCCAGGTCCTGGATGACGCGGGGCTGGAGCAGGCTGCAGAGATAGGCCGCGGTGGAGACCCGGTACCCTGGGAAGACCTCTTCGGTGACGCAGGCACCCCCGACAACCGGCCGGCGTTCCAGCACCAGGACCCGCAGCCCGCCGCGCGCCAGGTAGCCGGCCGTCACCAGACCGTTGTGCCCGGCCCCGATGACGATGGCGTCGTAGCGGGACGCAGACACGGCGCTCACGGCCGGGCAGGCCTCGGGGCCCTGGACGGAGGCATGGAAGCACGGAGCGCGCTCATCGCCGGGAAGGCGCTCACCGGCGGAGCCGTGAGAGGGCCCGGATGTGCTCGGGCGTCGTCCCGCAGCAGCCGCCGACCACCCGGGCGCCCAGCGCCACCCACTCCCGCGCGCAGGCCAGGTAGCGCTCCGGCGGGTACTCGTCGGTGAACTGCCAGTCAGGCGGATCGAAGCGGCCCACGTGCGGGTAGGCGCCCATGGGGCCGGCCCAGCATCGCCGCAGCTCGCCGAGCGCGCGGGTGACGTCCGGGGGCGGGGCGCAGTTGAACAGCAGCACGTCCGGCTCCAACGGGCCGAGCGCCCTGGCGACCTCAGCCACCGGCTCTCCGCCGAGCAGGCAGCCGTCCTCCCGGCAGACGAAGCTCACCCAGGCCGGCACCCCCTGCTCCCGCGCCACCTCCAGCGCGACCCGCGCCTCCCCCACCGCGTTCATCGTCTCGACCAGAATCAGGTCCACCCCCGCCGCCATCAGCGCCCGCACGGTCTCGCGGTGCTCGGCCCGCGCCTGCTCCAGGGGAGGCGCCAGGTCCGGCCGGAAGCACCACTCCAGGGTGGTCACCGCCCCCGCGATCGCCACGGGCCTTCCGCCCGCCGCCTGGGCTCGCGCCTCCCTGGCCCGGGCCACGGCCTCGCGCAGGAGCACGCTGGCGCGGCCCCCCAACCCCTCTGCCCCGATCCGGCGCAGGTGCGCCAGGTCGCGGAAGTGGTTGAGGAAGCTCCGGCGGGTGAGCTGGAAGGTGTTGGTCGTGATCACGTCGGCCCCGGCCGCGATGTAGTCGGCATGGATGGCGCGGATCGCGTCCGGATGGCTCTCGACCTTGTGCCCCTCCCAGGTGACCCCGCGGCGCAGCATCTCCGTCCCGATCCCACCATCCAGGAGGAGGATCTCCCCCCGATCCAGTTGCGCCTTGAGCTGCTCATATGTGGGCGTCATGACCTGGCACCAAGACGCCCGGAGAGCCCGGCGCGAAGGGCCCGGATGTGGTCCGGCGTGGTGCCGCAGCACCCCCCGATCAGTTGCGCCCCGAGCTCCACCCAGGTCCGGGCCTGCTCCAGGTAGCGCGCGGGCGGGTACGCCTCCGTGCCGGTGAAGCGGGGAAAGAAGGTGAACTTCCAGCTCGGGGGGTCGTAGCGGCCGATGTGGGCATAGGCGCCCGTCGGCCCCCGCCGGCCGCGCACGAGCTCCCGGAGCGCCGCGGTGATGTCCGGGGGCGGCGCGCAGTTGAGCAGGATCGCGTCAGGCCCCAGCGGTTCCAGCGCGGCGACGGCCGTGGACAGCGGCTCCCCACCCAGGAGCCGCGCCTGCTCGTCGCAGAGCAGGCTGATCCAGACCGGGAGCCCGGTCTCTCCCGCGGCCTCCAGGGCGACGCGCGCTTCGGTCACCGTGTTCATGGCCTCCAGCAGGATCAGGTCCACGCCGGCCTGCGCGAGCTGGCGCGCCGTCTCGCGGTGCTCGGCCCGCGCCTGCTCGGGGGGCGGCGCCAGGTCCGGCCGGAAGCAGTGCTCCACCGGCGCCATGGCCCCGGCGATGGCCACCTCGCGTCCGGCCTGCTCCCGGGCCTGCCGGGCCAGAGCCGCGGCCCGCTCCACCAGCCGGGCGGCCTTGTGCTCCAGCCCCTCCGCCCCGATCCGGCGCATGTGGCCCAGGTCGTGAAACTGGCTCAGGTACGCTCGCCGCGTGAGCTGGAAGGTGTTCGTGGTGATGACGTCGGCGCCGGCCGCGATGTAGTCCAGGTGGACCGCCCGCACCACCTCCGGAGCCCGCTCCAGCCCGTGCCCGCGCCAGTAGACCCCTCGGCGGATGAGCTCGGTGCCGATCCCCCCGTCAAGGAGGACGACCTCACCGTGGTCAAGCCGCGCACGGATGGCCGGATAGGCCACGGCAGCTCGGGGGCTCGAGCGCGACGATCAGACCTGTTTGGCCAGCCTCAGGAAGCGGCTGTAGGGGATCAGGGTCCAGCTCTCGGCGGCCGTGGCCCCCAGCGCCTGGGTGATCAGGGAGACCTTGGCGGCCTCCTCGGCGTCGGGCGCCTCGTAGATGTCCAGGAAGTCGTAGGGGCCGAGCACGGCGTAGTGGGCCAGCCACTTCACTCGGGGGCAGCGGGCCCTGACGCGCGTCAGCCACTGCTTCCCCTTGCGCTCCCGCGCCTTGGGGTTCTCGATCTCCTCCTTCGCGAGCTTCGTGAGCAGGGCAAAGGTCGGCATGGCCACCTCCTGGTCAGATGTGGAACTCGAAGACGTCCCCCTCCTGCACGACGTAGTCCCGCTGGACCTTCTGCCCGTCGAACTTCCCGTGCCCCCAGACGCGCGCGTAGCGGAGCCGTTCAGCGAAGTCCTTGTGGATCGACGTCGCCACCTCCAGCAGCGTGCTCCCCTTCGGGAGGACCACGGGCTCGTTCCGGGCCGGTCCCTTGCCCGGGGCCTTCGTGTACACCCGAACCAGCTCCAGCGCCTCGTAGAGCCGCCGGCGCAGCTCCTCCAGGTGAAGTCCGGACCGGGCGGAGACCGCGAGGATCGGCAGCTGCTTCCCGTAGAGCTCCTCCAGCAGCGCCAGCCGGTCCCCGGCCCCGGGCTCATCGGCCTTGTTGGCCACGAGCAGGGTCCGCTTCACGGCGTGCCCCGGCTCCGGCGCGGGCAGCGGCCGGCCTGCCGGCAGCAGGTGGATCCGGGCGCGCTCGTGGATGGCCCGCACGCCTTCCAGCTCGTCGAGCAGCTCGTCGCGGCCGAGGTCGGCCACCAGGAGGACCAGGTCGGCGTTCCGCACGATCCCCAGGACCCAGGGCTCCAGGTGCTCGGACGAGATGGGGGGGAGGTCCACGAGCTGGATGTGAACGTTCTCGAACTCGACCATCCCCGCCAGGGGCTTCAGGGTCGTGAACGGGTACGCGCCGATGTCGGGCTGGGCATGGGTCAGGCGGGCGAGCAGCGAGGATTTCCCCGCGTTGGGGGCGCCCACCAGGACGACCTGCCCGGCCCCTTCCTTGTCCACGTGCAGGCCGAACCCTTTGCGCCCGCCCTTCTTCTCCAGTTCCGTCCGGAGCTTGGCGATGCGACGCTTCAGATCCCCCTGGAGGTGATCGGTCCCCTTGTGCTTGGGGATGATCGCCAGCAGCTCCTGCAGGATCTCGATCTTCTCGGCGGGGGTCTTGGCCTCCCGGAGGCGCGCCTCAACCTCGTGATACTGGGGAGGGAGGTTGGCGGGCATCGAGTCCCTCGACCGTCAGCAGCCTGCGGGCTCTCCAGAGGCTGGACCCATCAGGCCACGGTATCCGGCCTGATCAGACTATCCGGCCTGATTATTCGGGCAGGCCCGGGGACTGTCAAGTCGAGCGCTTCCGTAGCCATTGCCTTTCTTGTCGGCATCTGAACATTTGCTACTATACCTGCGTCCTCCGGGAAAATTCAAAGGCCGGGTGAACAGGAGGTGCAGCATGGGCAGGGATCTCAGGCAGTGGCTGAAGGATGTGGAGGGGCTTGGCGAGCTGCGGGCCGTGCGCGGCGCGCACTGGGACCTCGAGATCGGCGTCATCACCGAGATCTGGGGCGCCAACCGTGAGGCCCTGCTCTTCGACGAGATCCCCGGCTATCCACCGGGGTACCGCGTCCTGGCCCATTCGCTCTCCTCGCCCGGCCGCATCGCCCTCACCCTGGGCCTCTCCCCGTCTCTCGACCGGCTCCACCTGGTCTCCGAGATCCGCAAGATCCTGGCCCGCGCTGTCGCTGTCCCGCCGGTCACGGTTCGATCCGGAGCCGTCCAGGAGGTCCAGCAGCAGGGGGAGGACGTGAACCTCCTGGCCTTTCCCACGCCCAAGTGGCACGAGCTGGACGGGGGACGCTACATCGGGACCGGCTGCGTGGTCGTCCAGCGGGACCCGGAAACCGGCTGGGTGAACCTCGGGACCTACCGCCTGATGATCCACGACCGCCGGACCACCGGCATCCTCATCGCCCCCGGCAAGCACGGGATGCTCATCCGCGACAAGTACTGGGCCGCGGGGAAGCCTTGCCCCGTGGCCGTCTCGCTGGGCCATGACCCCCTCCTCTTCCTCCTGGGAGGGATCGAGATCCCGTATGGCGTCGGCGAGTACGACTGGGCCGGCGGGATACTCGGCCATCCGATCGAGGTCCTCGAGGCCCCGCTCACCGGCCTCCCCGTGCCGGCCGATTCGGAGATCGTGCTGGAAGGCGAGATGCCGCCGGGCGAGGAGCGCATGGAGGGCCCGTTCGCCGAGTGGACTGGCTACTACGCCGCCGGGGCCCGGCCCGAGCCGGTCGTGCACGTCCGCTCGCTCATGCACCGGCGCGACCCCATCCTGCTCGGGGCCCCTCCCGGCATGCCGCCCAGCGACGACTGCTACTACAACTCCTACGTCAAGTCGGCGGGGATCTGGGACGAGCTGGAGAAGGCGGGCGTGCCGGGGGTCACCGGCGTCTGGTGTCACGAGGCGGGCGGCGGACGGCTCTTCGTCACCGTCGCCATCCGCCAGCTCTACCCGGGGCACGCGAAGCAGGCCGGGGCCGTGGCGGCCCAGTGCCACCAGGGGGCCTACGCGAACCGCTTCGTCATCGTGGTGGACGAGGACATCGACCCCAGCAACCTGGACGAGGTCGTGTGGGCCCTGTCCACGCGCGTGGAGCCGGAGCGGGACATGGACCTCATCCGGCGCTCCTGGACCTCCCCGGTGGACCCGATGCACCAGCCGCCACCCCCGGAGAGCCGCAAAGTCTTCACCGCCCGCGTGGTGATCGACGCCTGCCGCCCGTGGGAGCGCCGGGATGACTTCCCGCCAACTGCCCGCCCCTCGCCGGAGATGCGCCGGCAGATCCTGGAGAAGTGGAGCGCGCTCTTCGGGCGATGAGCCCCTGATCCAGAGCCTGTGCCCCAGCGGCCGGGGCAGAGGCGACGTGCCCCAGGCCGCGTCGGCCTCAGCCCCGTTTCCGCTCCAGCTCCCGGATGAACCCCGAGTCCTCCAGGGCCTTCAGGTGGCTGTTGTCGAAGAACTCCTCCGGGTCGGCGCTCTTCGCCCGCGGATGGTCCGCCACTGACAGGAGCGACCGGATCGCGGCGGCGCTCACGTACGGCATCCGCGGAAAGAGCGGCAGAAAGGCCCGGTAAGACTCCTCCAGGATCTCAGGGTCCTGGGTCTTGAGGTACCGGGCCGTCGCGCGCTTGGCCAGCTCCGGCTGCTCCCGGATGACCTTGAGCCCCGACAGGAAGGCCTTCAGGAAGCTGGTGATCACCTCCGGGTGCGACCTCACGAAGGCGCGGCTGGTCCCCACCCCGCTGTGGACATACGGGAAGTTGAAGGTGGCGATGTTGACCAGCTCCTTGTACCCCTGGCGCCGGGCGAAGAGCGTCGTGGGCGACGAGACCACCCCCGCCGGGATGACGCCACGGTCCAGGGCCGCCAGCACCTCCCGGACCCCACCGAGATAGAGCAGCTTCACGTCGCTCCCGGCCTTCAGCCCGTGGTGGCGGAGCACCGCGACCGCAGCATGGTCAGAGGAGGCCCCCTTGGTCATCACCCCCAGAACCTTCCACTTCAGGTCAGCCACCTCCTTGACCTGATCCGGCCGGACGTAGATGGAGAAGCCGTAGGTCTGGACCACGGTGGCGATGTAGTGGGCGTCGGCGCCGCTCAGGGCTGCCTGGACGATGGCCCCGCCGGTCGTCGCCACCGGGGCGTCGCCGGCCACCATCGCCTGGACCAGGCGTGCCCCGCCGAGGATGAAGATCGGCTGCACCTTGAGGCCATAGGCCGCGTCCAGCCCGGCCTCCGGGATGATCCAGAGCGGGAGCTGCGCCCCGCTCGGCTGGGGATAGCCCACCTTGAGGAGCATCGTGGCCCCCGAAGCGCTGGCCGTCCCCAGGAGCACCAGCATCACCCCCGCCGCGGCTGAGAACAGCCACCGGGCCCGCCTGGGTGTGCGCATCCTGTCCATGCCTGCCTCCTGCTGCCCCCCGGCACCGCCCTCCGGGGGCTCCCCTGCACTTGCCTCCTCACGCCCCGCGAGGGCCTCCAGCCGTCAGGCCCCGTCATCCCCCATAGAGGCGCCGGATGAGCCCCTCCGCCTCGATCTCTCGGACGAGCGACTGGTCCGCCAGATCTTCGGGCTTGACGGTTCGCGCCCGGGGGTTGGTCCGGGCCAGCTCGTCGAGCACGGTCTTGACACCCGGCAGGTTCACGTACGGCGCCCGCAAGGTCCGGGTCCCGTGATACACCACCGCCATCCGTGCCAGCTCCCGGTCCTCGAGCTTCAGGTACTTCATCGCCACGCCCTCGCTCCAGCCGGGGTTGGTCTTGTAGACGTGAATCCCCCGCACCACCGCGCGCATGAGGCGCTGCAATGTCGGGCGCTGATCCCGGAGCTGCGCCCGGGTCGTGGCCAGGCCCGTGTGCTGGTACGGGATCTGGAGGGTCGAGAAGTCGAAGAGAGGGACCGCCCCGAAGCGCCGCTGGGCCACGCTCATGAAGAGCACGGACAGGGGGGTCGCCTGCACGCCCCCGCTCTCCAGGGCGGCCACGCGCTGCCCCTCGCCCCCGAGCTGCAGCAACGTCACGTCGCGGGCCGGGTCCAGCCCGATCCGGGGCAGGAGCAGACGGATGAGGAAGTCCGTGGTTCCCCCGATGGCCGCGATCCCGATGACCTTCCCCTTCAGCTCGGACAGGCTCTTGATGCCCCGGACTGCCAGATAGTACGGCAGGAAGTTGTCGAAGCCGGCGATCATGACCGCGTCCGCGCCGGCCAGCACCGCATTGGCCACTGCCGGGGCCGCGATCGCCGCCGCCCCGACTTCCCGGGCGACCAGCGCCTGGATCGTGACCCGCGAGCCGGTGAAGGTCACGAGCTGTACAGTGAGCCCTTCGTCCCGGACGAACCCCTGCTCGTGGGCG
>JACPFL010000205.1 GCA_016183025.1 Deltaproteobacteria bacterium
GGTGAGCAGGGGGATGAGGATGAGAACGACGAGGAGCGCCAGGAAGGGACGGCGCACGGTCAGGTCCCCTCTCCGGCCGCCTCCTCCGCGCGGAAGAGCCAGGGGGGGCGTGCGAGCAGGATGACGAAGAGCAGCAAGACCCCGACAGCGTCCTTGTACCCCGATGCGAGCAGCCCGGCGGTGAGGGACTCGAGCAGCCCGAGCAGCCCGCCGCCCGCCACGGCGCCGGAGTACCCGGTGAGCCCGCCCATGACGGCCGCCACAAATCCCTTGACCCCGAGCATGACCCCCATGTCGTAGGTGGCCAGGATGATCGGGGCGATGATGATCCCGCCGATGGCCCCGAGCCCGCCGGCCAGGGCAAAGGCCAGCAGGCTCATCCTCTCCGGATTGATCCCGGCGAGCCGGGCGGCCAGCCGGTTCACCCCGCAGGCGCGGAACGCCTTCCCGGTCGCCGTACGGTCGAAGAAGAGGTAGAGCAGCAAGAGCACGGCGAGCGTGCTGCCGAGCACCCAGAGGCTCTGCAGCCGCACGGCCACGCCCAGGGGGCGCAGCGGCGGCCCCGGCGTGAAGGGCGGCAGGGCGTAAGGGAAGGTCCCCCAGAACACGAGGGCGACCCCGCGGATGGCCAGCGAGGCCCCGATGGTGATGATGATCTGGGCGAGGACGGAGGCGCGCCTGGCGGGGTGGAGCATGGTCCGCTGGACCACGGCCCCGGCCAGGGCAACCAGGGCGACCGTGATCAGGAGGGCTGCGGGAACCGGGAGCCCGGCCCTGGTCAGCGAGACCATGAGCAGGGCCCCGAGCATGGCGAACTCGCCCTGGGCGAAGTTGATGATCCCGGTCACGCTGTAGATGGCGACGAAGCCCAGGGCGATGAGGGCGTAGATGCTCCCATTGGTGATTCCGGAGACGATGTACTGCAGGAGCTGCTGCTCGAGGGTCATGGGCGCCGAAGGGGCAGGCAGGGATCCATCGGAAGAGATGGCGTCGGCGGGGGGCCGGGGTCGGGTCCCCGCTCAGAACCGGGGGTCCCGCTTCTCCCGGTACGCCAGCATCGCCTCCTTGTGGTCGGGGGACTCCAGGGCGCGCCGCTGGTCCTCGAGGTAGCGGGTCAGGAAGGCCTTGAACTCCGTGTCGAAGGCGTCGGCCATGAGCCCCTTGGCCAGCCGGGCCGCCTTGGAGGCAGTTCGGAGGAAGGACTGGACGACCTCCTCGACCTTCGCCTCGAAGGCGGAGGCCGGGACCACCCAGTCCACCATCCCCATCGCCAGGGCCTCGTCGGCGCCGATCAGCTCGCCCGAGAGCACGAGCCGCTTGGCCCGGCCCAGCCCGACGAACCGCGGGAGACGGTACGTGCCCAGACCGGGCAGCAGGCATTCCTTGACCGCGGTGAGGCCGAACCGGGCATCGTCCCGGGCCACCCGCACATCGCAGGCCAGGGCGAGCTGGAGCCCTCCTCCAATGCAGTAGCTGGTGATCGCGGCGACCACCACCTTCTCCATGGTCTCGAAGGTCCGGAGGGCGACCTCGAAGTCCTCGTAGAACTTGAACGGGATGGAATCAGCCGAGAGGGCCTTGAGGTCGATGCCGCTGCAGAACGCCCGCCCGGCTCCTGTGATCACCACGGTGCGGACCTCCTCCTCCTGCGCGATGGCTGCGGAGGCTGCCCCGAGGTCCGTCACGAGCTGGTAGCTCAGCGCGTTCAGCACCTCCGGCCGGTTCAGGGTGAGCCGGCAGACCTTGCCTTCGGTCTTCCAGAACAGGGTCTCCCGCTGCATCGGCCCTCGTTCCCCGGGCTGGCCGAACGGGTCAGCGCGCCGCCTTCCACTTCCCCTGGTCGATCTCGATCATGACCAGCGCCCGGCGGTCCAGGCCGTTATGCTCCGTCGGGGAGAAGGAGAAGATGCCGCTGATCCCGACGAACTCCTTGACCCGCTCGATCTCGTCCCGGATTCGGGCCCGGAGCTGGGCCAGGTCCGCCGGCCGACCCCGTCCGAGAACCGTGTCCAGGGTCTGGAAGGCGATCTTCAGCCCGTCCCACGCATGGCCCCCAAAAGTGTTTCGGGGCCCGAAGCGGGCTTCATACGCCCGCGCGTAGGCCAGGAGCACGGGCTTCTGCGGGTCGGAGTCCGGAAGCTGCTCGGCGACCAGGAGCTTGCCGGCCGGGAACCGGATCCCGTGGGAGGCCGGCCCGGCCAGGTCGATGAAGGCCTTGTTGCCGACCCCGTGGCTCTGGAAGACCGGGATCTTCAGGGCCAGCTCCCGGGCGTTCTTGGTGATGATGGAGGCCGCGGGGGGGATAGCCCAGACCACGACCGCCTGGGCATCGGTCCCGGCCACCCGGGTGAGCTGGGCGGTCATGTCCACGTCTTTGTCGCCGAAGCGCTCGGAGGTGGCGATCCGGACGCCCCGCCGCCGGGCGGCCCGTTCGAACTCCACCCGGCCGCTGTCGCCGAAGGCGTTGTCCACGTTCATCCAGGCGATCCGGGTGACGCGCTGCTGCTGCTGCAGGTAGTCCAGGAGCACCTCAGCCACGAGCACGTCGCTCTGGGGGGTCTTGAACACCCAGTGGCGGTCTTTGACGGGCTCGACGATCTTGATGGAGGCCGCCAGGGAGATGAGGGGGACCCGGGCCTTCTGCGCCGTGTCCACCACGGCCAGCGTGGTCCCGCTCTGCGTGCAGCAGATGACCACGGCCGCGCGGTCCTCCTCGATGGCCCGCTTGACCGCCAGCAGGGTCTTGGTCTCGTTGCTCTCGCCGTCGTAGATGACCAGCCGGACTGGCTGTCCCCGGATCCCGCGCCTCGCCTCCAGCTCCTCTTGGAGGAGCAAGGCGGTGTTCCGCTCGGGGATCCCGAGGGAGGAGGCGGGCCCGGTGATGTCCACCACCACGCCGATCCGGATGGGCTCCTGGGCCGGCGCGGGAGCCGGGAAGGCGAGGCCGAGCCCCAGGCCTCCCACCGCGATCCACACCAGCGCCCCGACCCACCGCCCGGACTTCTCGGACCAGATTGCCGCTCCCCTGCTCGTCCTCATCGTCGATCTCCTTCTCATCGACCGGCAGCTCCTCTGAGGGGCCGCTGGCCGGTCACTCAGAGACGTCGCCGGTCGGTGACGCGTTTGAGCTTCCCCCCCTCGCTCCGCGGGGCCTGCCCCGGGGCGAGCAGGGTCACGGTCACCGTCAGGCCCAGCGCGCTCTTCAGGGTACGGAGCAGCCGGGCATGCAAGGCCTTCACGTCCTCCGGCCAGACCGCCGGGTCGTGGCCGATGGCGCCGCCGGCATGCTTGACGAAGCCCTCGCTCAGCTCGATCTGGACCTCCAGGGCGTCCAGGGTCCCCTCCCGTGTCACCACCAGGTGGTAGTGGGGGGCCAGGTCGGGGAGCCCGACGAGCGCAGCCTCCACCTGCGAGGGGAAGACGTTGACGCCCCGGATGACGAGCATATCGTCGGCGCGCCCCTTGATCCGTGACATCCGGACGGAGGTCCGCCCGCACGCACACGGCGTGGGATCGAGGGAGGCGAGGTCGCCCGTGCGGTACCGGAGCACGGGGAGCGCTTCCTTGGTGAGCGTGGTGAAGACGAGCTCGCCCTCCTCCCCCACGGGCAGGGGCTCCCCGGTCGCAGGGTCCACCACCTCGGGGAGGAAGTGGTCCTCGTAGACGTGGAGCCCCGCCTTGGCCTCCACGCACTCGCAGGAGACCCCGGGCCCGACCACCTCGCTCAGCCCATAGATGTTGATCGCGTCCATCCCGAACTTCTGCTCGATCTCCTGGCGCATCCCCTCGGACCACGGCTCGGCGCCGAGCAGGGCACAGCGCAACCCCAGGCTCGCCGGGCTGATCCCCTTGGCCGCGATAACCTCGGCCAGGGTGAGGGCGTATGACGGCGTGCAGGCGATCACCCGGGGCCTGAGGTCCTGCAGGAGCAGGATCTGCCGCTCCGTATTCCCGCCCGAGACGGGCACGACCGGCAGCCCCATCAGCTCGGCCCCGTAGTGAAACCCCAGGCCACCCGTGAACAGGCCGTACCCGTACGCGTTGTGGAAGACATCCCCGGGCCTGGCGCCGGCCGACGCGAGACAGCGCGCGCAGAGCTCGGCCCAGCCGGCGACGTCATTCCGGGTGTAGGCCACGAAGATCGGTCTGCCCGTCGTCCCCGAGGAGGCGTGGATCCGGATGACCTCCTGCATGGGGACGGCCAGGAGGCCCCAGGGGTACTGATCGCGGAAGTCGCTCTTCCGGGTGAAGGGAAGGCGGCGGAGGTCCTCGAGGTCCCGGATGCTGACGGGGCTCACGCCCGCGCGAGCCAGGGTCTCCCGGTAGAATGGCACGTGCTCGTAGACGCGGGCGACGGTCTCCTGCAGGCGCTTGACCTGGAGGCCGCGGAGGTCCGCTCGGGACAGCGTCTCCATGTCTTTGTTCCAGAGCATGGCGACCCTCCCGCGCCGGGGGTCCGGTAGAAGATCCATCGAATATGGCGCAGGTATAGTAGATCCAGGTCCTGGGGATGTCAATCCAGTGTCACCGCCAAGGAGACCATCCACACCAGCGGTGGGCGGCAAGGTATGAGCCAGGGCTCGGCCCGAAGGAGCCTCCTCGCGCATGACACTGCTGGCGTGCTGGATCGCTCTGCACGCCAGGCGGATGGACCGCTGCGTGGCGGACGCGGAGGGCTGGCAAGGGGCCCAGCCCCTGTTTGCCAGGGCCGTGATGGACCAGGTCCGTCAGGGGCGTGCGCAAGTTACAATATCTGTGGCTCGCTTGTCACATGAGGAGCCTGAGAGCCGCGGCAGCTCTGCTCAGGGGTCGGTCCAGCGTCCACAGGCCACACCCCGCCAGCAAGCAGGAAGCCAGGAGATGGACGTCCACCCAGCCGAGGCCACGCCCGTACAGCCTGCGCGAGTCCACGAGGTGGAGCACCTCTTCGTGCTCAGCAACCGGCACCCGGGGAAGTGCGGCCACCAAGCTCAAGACCTCCGAGCGATTCCGCAAGTTGCCACAGGCCAGCTCACCGAGGACAAAGCGATGACTGAGCACCTGCTCCTCTGTCAGAAGACCCGCAAGTTGGTCGTTCCCTCTCCGTAGGTGGTCGACCCAGACGGAGGTATCGACGAGGGTCACGCGGCACTCTTCGAGCGACGCCGCCGGACCGGAGCGAGGCTTTTCTCGGAGCCGCCGAGCTGCGCGAGCCGCCTAGCGCTCTCCCGAGCGACGAGGGCCTCGAGGCCCAGCCGGATCAGAGAGGTCTTCTCCTTGATTCCAGTCAAGCGGGCGGCCTTGCGCAGCAGGTCATCATCGATATTGAGTGTTGTCCTCATATGCCTGGATATGCCTCATTCATGCAGACCTGTCAAGTCCAGGATTCCGCAGGTAACGACTTGCGCGTACGCTGCGTCGCATCACAACAATTGCCGCAGCCGAGCGCAGCGAGGCAGCGGCTTTCTCAAAGCGTCGGTTTTCAGAATACACAATGATTATGTGGCGTCAGCTTCAGACGCGGGTTAGGTTGCGGGCGGTGGGTGCTGCTCCTGTGCAAGCGAGGCGAAGTTGTTGTGGTACGGCGTCAGGTCGAAGCCCGAAAACTCTTTGAACCGCACGTAGCGTGCCGAAGCTTCGCCTCGCCCCACCTGGGCCGTTACTGGTCGGTTTGAGGCGAAGCTTCGCTAACTGTGTTCGCTTCCAGTTCTCAAGTGACACCCAACGAAGAGGATTCTTTCCGAAGTCTCGCCGCAAGTCAAGCGGGGCTGGGGGGCCAGGGCGGGCCGGCGAGCACCTGGGAAAGAATGCGTTGAACGAAACCGTGGGGTGGGAGTGGGCCTATGGGGATCGACCCAACCGGCGCCCCGCTCGATGTCCCGCTGATGGTGAAATCGTACAAACTCAAGATGGCGGCCGAGATCGGGCTTCGCCGCGAGGGGCAGAAGGGTCACGCGGTCTTTGTCCCCTTTGCCTTCCCGTACAAGGATCTGGTTTGAGGCAACGTCCACATCCTTCACCCTCAGGTGGCAGCATTCCAGGAGCCGCAGGCCCGCTCCATAGAGGAGGGTCACCATGAGTCGGGGCGTCCCCTGCAGGTGGGCCAGAATCGCCTGGACTTCCTCGCGGCCCAGCACGACGGGGAGGCGGGTGGACCGCTTGGCGGGGATCAGGTTGTCCAGCCAAGGTCAGGGTTGCTGCAGCACATCCCGGTACAGGAAGAGCCACGCACTCAGCGCCTGGTTCTGCGTGGAGGCGCTCCCCCGGAGGTCAATGGCCAGGGACGACAGGAACCGGGTGACCTCCGCTTCACCCATCTCCGCCGGATGGCGCTTGCCGTGAAAGA
>JACPFL010000207.1 GCA_016183025.1 Deltaproteobacteria bacterium
AGAGTACGGTTTGGTTGGCAGAGGTCTTGCACGGGAGCGAAGGGGCTGCACGGCGACCTGAACGCAGTCCCTGCGGGGGCAAGGAGGGGTAGGACATGGACGGCCCTTCGTCCAACCATCTCGAGGTGGTGATCGCTCAACTGGACAAGCGGCTGGGCACGGTGGAGCAGAGTGTCACCGAGCTCCGGGCCGAAGTTGGCCAGCTCCGCTCCGAGTCACGAGCCGAAAACGGCCAGCTCCGCTCGGAGATGGGTCAGCTCCGGTCCGAGTTGCGGGCGGAGATCGGCCAGCTCCGGTCCGAGTTCCGGTCGGACCAGACGCAGCTCCGGGACGAGCTGAAAGGCGAGATGAAGCAGTTCCGGGCCGAGGTCTTCGGGGCCCTGAAGGAGCTGCACGACGAGATGCGGACGAACTTCCGGCTGCTCCTGTTCACGATGGTGGCGCTCTTCGGGGTCGCCGTCCCGGTCTGGATGTGGAGCCTGAGCTACGTTCTCAAGACCCTCTGATCACCACGACTCTTTGACCCGGATTCCCCATATCAACGTCGCTTCCCTGGCCATAGGGCTTGCCTCCAAGCGCCCGGAGGAGGGGGGGCCGCACATCCAGGGCGTCCACCTCGACCGCGTCGCCTGGCACCGGGCCGCGTAGACCGGGGGTCTGCGCACGGGCGCGTGCCGATCGAGCCCAGCGACACCACCTCGGCGCCGCGGTCCTCTGGAGCGTACGCAACGGCGATGGAGTCCTTGTGGACATCGAGACCAACGTGGAGGGTTTTGGTAGACTGCTCCTTGGCTGACCTCCGCGCTTGTGTGTGGAATGTGCCGAGCGCACGTTGCGGCTCTGGCCTCCCAGAGGCTACAGTAACCCGCGTTATGAGCCGGGGGTCAGCCTTTCAACGCGGAAGTCATGATGTCTAGTCAGGCGCGGGTGAACGTGTTACAGATGACGAACGGTAGGAGGTGACCATGAGCGTCCCGGACCCGTTGATCACGACATCGCCGGATCGACTGAGCGGGGTGCCCGTCTTTGCCGGCACGCGGGTCCCCGTTCAGACGCTCATCGACTATCTCGAGGCCAACGACTCGCTGGAAGCTTTCCTCAGCGACTTCCCGAGCGTGTCCCGGGAGCATGCCGTGGCCGTTCTTGAGCTGGCGAAGGCCGCGCTTCTTGCCAAGGCCGTAGCCGCGTAGGACCGGCGCTCCCAGATGCGGATCCTTCTGGACGCTTGTGTTCCGAGGAGGCTTCGCGACAGCCTCGCGGGTCATGACGTCCGGACCGCCCCGGAGATGGGCTGGGGCGATCTGGACAACGGCGCGCTTCTCGATGCCATGGCTGGCCAGTTCGACGCCCTCGTCACGGTCGACAAGCGACTGCCACAGCAGCAGCTCATCAAGGACCGTCCGTTTGGGGTAGTAGTACTACGTGCAAGATCGAATCGCCTTTCGGACTTGCTTCCGCTGGTTCCGGCCCTCCTGACAGCACTTGCAGACCTCACGGCCGGCGTAGTCAATGAGGTTGCTGGCTAACACGGCGTTGGAGCAGACGGGCGCGTGAATGGCGGGTGCACAGCTCGAGCGGTGGTAGGCGCGCGCCGCTCAACGCCAGGCCGTTATACCTCAAGGAAAGCCAGCGCATGAAGCCGCGAATCACCGTCGTCACCATCGGGGTTGACGACCTGGAAGAATCACTGCGGTTCTATCGAGAGGGGCTTGGCCTTTCGACGGAAGGGATCATTGGCAAGGAGTTCGAGCATGGAGCCGTCGTCTTCATCGAGCTCCAATCAGGCCTGCGGCTTGCGCTCTGGCCCCGCAAGAGCATCGCGCATGACTCAGGGCTTTCGCTGGGCGCGACGAGTCCAACAGAGTTCACGCTGGGGCACAACGTGTCTTCCAAGGCGGAAGTCGATGCGGTAATGGATCAGGCGAGGAACGCTGGCGCAGTCATCGTCAAGCCGGCCCAAGATACGTTTTGGGGCGGGTACGCAGGTTACTTTCAAGATCCCGATGGCCACCTTTGGGAGGTTGCGTGGAACCCGCAGTGGACCGTGCAAGATTGAGGCATAATTCGCGTCAGCCAGACGAAAGGGGCGCAGCGAGGGACTCGATCCGGATCGGCTGTGAACTCGCGCATCACGCGCCGGTTCCGGAGGGCATTTGCGGAGCTGCCGGATTGACCTTGGGAACGCCCTGGTCAGGTAGATAGGCCATCCTCTCTCCCCGTCGTCAGGCGAACCGCAACTGGGCGCGCAGGTGCGCCCACTCCGCGTCGAGGTCGGCCGGGCCGGGGTGCGCCGTTTTCGCCCGCAGGTCAATGGCGGCCACGAGGCGCGAGCGGACGTAGGGTCGGGCCTCGATCGGGAGCGCGTAGAGGACGGCCATCAGCCGGTCGTACATCGCCTCGGTCCAGACCCGCTCGTGCGCCGCGCGCTCCGGCCCGAAGTCGAAGTCGGAGCCGTCCGGCCCGCCCCTCGCGCGACGCAGCCGCTCCGTTTCGGCCGGATCCACCCGGCCGTCCCGGATGGCCACCCCGTAGTCGCGGCGCGCGCCCTCAACCGTGACGCGGCCCCGCTCGACGTCGCGCAGGACCAGCGCCGGGTCCCGGGTGTAGGGGTCGCCGTAGCCCCCGCCCCCGGGCGTCGCGATGCGCACCACGTCGCCGGGGTTGAGCACGAGCACGTCGATCTTCCGGAGGTTGCGCTCCGCCGCCGTCCCCGGGTTGAGGAGCGCGAACCCGTTCGCCCCGCTGCGGCCGCCCTGGATCCCCCAGGCGCGGAAGCGCTGCCGCTCCATCCCGCGCGCCGTGATGACGGTGTTCGGCTTGCGCGCCTCGAACTCCAGGACCACGCCCGTGCCCCCGCGGAAGCGCCCGGGGCCGCCGGAATCCGGCCGAACGCCGTACTCGCGGATGACGATGGAGGAGTCGGCCTCGACGATCTCGATCGGGTTGTTCCGCAGGTTGGAGAGCCCGACGTCGCGCGCGTCCAGGCCATCGCCGTGCGGGCTCGCGCCGATGCCCCCGACCAGCGGCTCGATGGTCGACACGCGCCGCCCGCCGGACTGGAAGTCCGGCTCCGCCAGGACCACGGGCGTGATCGCGCCGGCCGACGCGGCCGGCACGCGCCCCGGCAGGGCGCGCGCGAGGGCGCCCTGGATGACGTCCATGAGCCGGAGCGACGTGGTGGTCCGCAGACCCACCGCGGCCGGGAACCGGCAATTGACGATGGACCCTTCGGGCAGGGTGGCGCTCACGCCGCGGAAGAGGCCCGCGTTGATCGGGATCTTGGGATCGGCATCGTAGAGGTACGAGATCAGCCGGTAGGTCACCCACGGGTGCGGCTTGCCCATGCTCGGGATGTTGAAGGCGGAGTTCGACTGCGGATCGCTCCCCGTGTAATCGAGGTGGATCGCCGAGTCCCGCACCGTCATCCGGAGCCGGATCCGTACGGGGATGTCGGTGACGACATCGTCGTCGAGGTAGTCGGTGAACTCGTAGACGCCGTCCGGGATCTCGCGGAACAGCGTCGCGGCGCGCTCCCGGCCATATTCGAGGACGTCGCTCATGGCCTGCCGCGCCGTATGCAGCCCGTAGTGTTCGACCATCTCCTTCAGGCGTTGCTCGCCGGTGTTCAGCGCGGCGATGACGGCCTTGATGTCGCCCCAGTTGTCGTTCGGGGCCCGGCAGTTGCTCAGGAGATGTCCGAGGAACTCCCGGTCCAGCTCGCCGGCCCTGTAGAGCTTGAACGGCGTGACCCGGATTCCCTCCTGGAAGACCTCGTTGCTCGAGGGGCTGAGGCTGCCCGGCACCTTGCCGCCGACGTCGGTCGAGTGGACGTAAGCCCAGGCGAAGGCCAGGAGCTCGCCCCGCACGAAGATCGGCTTGAAGAGGTTCGTATCGGTCAGGTGGGAGGCCAGCCCGCCGCTCGTGTACGGGTCGTTGGTGATGACGATATCCCCCTCGTCATAGGCGGGAAACGCCCGGATCCCGTCACCGAGATCGAGGTTGATGAAGACCGAGATGCCGACGGAGCGCGGATACGCGAAGAGCTCCCCCCCTGGAGTGCACAGGCCGGTGCTGAAGTCCGCGGTCTCGTTCACAAAGACGGTATGGGCGGTCCGCTGGAGCGTGTAGGCCATCTCCTCGGTGACGGATTGAAACTTGTTGTTCAGGATCTCGAGGAGGACCTTATCGGTCTGCCCGGTCGGCATGGTTACTCCCTCTCCAGGACGAGGTTCCCATAGGCATCCACGCGGCCCGCGAAGCCCGGGAGGATCACGGTCGTGGTGTCGTCCTGCTCGACGATGCATGGGCTCGGGAGCCGGTGCCCGGGGCGCAGGGCCGCGCGTTCGTAGATGGTGGCGGAGAGCCGCTGCCCGCGGAGCAGCAGGGTCCGCCGGCCTTTGGGCTCGGCCCGGCCATGGCCCTCCGCTCGGTCCTGCAGGCGCACCGTCACCGGGGGGGTGATCCCCACCACGCGCACCCGCAGGTTCACCAGCTCCACCGCGGCGCCACGGTCGGCGTGCCGGTAGACGGTCTCGTGGCGATCGTGGAAGCGGCGGCGCAGCGTCTCGACGCTCTCGAGCGCGACGGCGTCGATCGGCACCTCGATCTCGTACGCCTGGCCCTTGTAGCGCATGTCCGCCGCGCACAGGAACTCGCGACGGTCGAGATCGATCCCCTCCCCGTCCAGCCAGCGCCGGGCTTCCTCCTCCATGCGGCCGAAGCGCTTGCGCACTTCGTTGAGGTCAAGCCCGTCCAGGGCGCAGCGGAAGGTCTGGACGTAGTCTTTCTTGACGTCGTTGATCAACGCCCCCGTGGCGCAGAGCGTGCCGGGCGAGTGCGGCACCACGATGCGGCCGATCCCCACCTCGGCCGCGAGCAGGCAGGCATGGGTGGGGCCGGCCCCGCCGTAGGGCAGGAGGGCGTACTCCCGCGGATCGACCCCCTTCTTCGTCATGAGCGGGAAGAACTCCGTCACCATGTTGGCGGTGGCCACCTGCAGGATGCTCTCGGCGGCCTCCGGGACGCTCTGCCCGAGCCGCCGGGCGATGGGCGCGATCGCCTCGGAAGCACGCTGGGGGTCCAGCCGCATTCGGCCGCCGAGGAAGTGGCCGGGATTGAGGAAGCCGCAGACGACGTAGGCGTCCGTGACCGTGGCCGCGGTGCCCCCGAGTCCGTAGCAGGCCGGGCCGGGCTCGGCCCCCGCGCTCTCCGGGCCCACTTTCAGCACGCCGTAGGGGTCGACCCAGGCGATCGATCCGCCACCGGCCCCGATCGACGAGACGTCCACCGAGGGCATCACCACCGGGTAGTCGCCCGCGTGGTTTTCGGTCGAGCGGACCGGCTCGCCGTCGAGGATCAGCGACACGTCGGCGCTCGTGCCGCCCATGTCGAGCGTCACGCAGTGGCGGATGCCGGCCAGCTTTGCGGCGAAGGCCGCGCCGACCACGCCGGACGCGGGGCCGGACAGGAGCGTCTCCACGGGGGCCTGTCGCGCGCTCGCCGCGCTCATGATGCCGCCATTGGATTTCGTGATGTAGAGCTCGGTCCGGAGGCCGATCGCCGCGGCATCGCGCTCGAGGCGCGCCAGATAGCGCGCCATCTGCGGCGCGATGTAGGCGTTCAGCACGGCGACCATCGTCCGCTCGTACTCCCGGATCTCGGGCCAGATCCCGGATGAGGCCGCGACGATGAGGGTCGGCAGGGCCTGCTCGATCGCGCGCTTCACGGCCTGCTCGTGGCTCGGGTTGGCGTAGGCGTGCAGGAGCGAGATCGCGCAGGCCTCGACCTCCTGCTCCTTGAGCCAGGCCACGGCGGCGGCCACCTCGTCCGGCGAGAGCGGCTCGATCTCCTCACCGGACGCCAGGATCCGGCCTCCGATCTCCCGCACCCGCGAGCTCGGGACCAGCGGCTCCGGCACCGCGGGGGCGAAGCTGAACTGCTGCGGGACGCGCAGCCGGGCGAGGTCGAGCACGCTGCGGTTCCCGCGCGAGACGATGAGCGCCGTGCGCGCCCCGCGCCGCTGGATGACGGTGTTCAGCGCCAGCGTGGTGCCGTGGACGAAGTAGGCGATCGCCTCGGGCGTGATCCCCACCTGCTCGGTGAGCTGCTGCACGCCGCTGATCAGGGCATCAGACGGGGAGTGCTGGGTCGAGGGCACCTTGTAGTGGTGGAGCACACCGCGCTCGACGTCGAGCAGGGTGAGATCCGTGAAGGTACCGCCGATATCGATCCCGATCTTGAAGCGCCTGTCGAACACGATGCGGAACGCTACCAGCGGGGGCCGCCGGCGTCAAGACGCGCGGGGGGGAGGACGGAGGAGAGCCGGCGGGCAGCGACGCGAAGCGGTGGGCTCCGGATGCGGTCAGAGCCGGAGCAGGCGGGGGAGGAAGAGGACGACCTCGGGGACGGACATGATCAGGACGAGGATGGCGATCATCGCGACCAGGAAGGGGAGGACCGCCCGGCCGATCTCCTCCAGGGAGACCCGGGCGATGGCCATGGCGACGAAGAGGCAGACCCCGAAGGGCGGGGTGAGCATCCCGACGGCCAGGTTGAAGACGAAGACCACCCCGAAGTGGATCGGGTCGATGCCGGCCTGCTGGACCAGCGGCATGAGGATCGGCAGGAGGATGATCATCCCCGAGAGCATGTCCATGAAGCACCCCATGAACAGGAGGAAGAGGTTGAGCACGAGGAGGAAGAGCCAGGGCTGGCGGGTGAGCCCGCCCAGGACCTCGCCCACCGCCTGCGGGACCCGCCCGATGGCGAGCATCCAGCTGAAGATCGAGGCGGTGGCCACGATGAGGAGGACCATGGCGGTCAGCTCGGCGGCCTCGAGCAGGGCCCGATAGAGCTCCCCTGGGGACATCTCCCGGTAGATCACGAGGCTCAGCAGGAGGACGTAGGCCACCCCGACCACCCCCGACTCCGTGGGGGTGAAGATCCCCCCCAGGATCCCGCCCACGATGATCCCCGGGGCGAGCAGGGCCAGGAGCGCTCTGTGGAAGCTCTGCCAGACCCTGCGGACGGAGAAGGCCCCCTCGCCCCGATAGCCGCGCCGCCGGGAGATAACCGTGGCGACCCCCATCAGGGCAAGGCCTGCAAGCAGGCCGGGGATGTACCCGCCCACGAAGAGCCCCCCGATGGACGTCGCGGTCAGCGCGCCGAAGACGACCATCGGGATGCTCGGGGGGATGATGACGCCGATGGAGCCACCCGAGGCCTGGAGGGCGGCGGCGAAGTCCGCCCGATAGCCGTGGCGCTTC
Organism: Deltaproteobacteria bacterium; assembly: GCA_016183025.1. GTDB lineage: Bacteria > Desulfobacterota > JACPFL01 > JACPFL01 > JACPFL01 > JACPFL01. The sequence goes on from JACPFL010000207.1 coordinate 7,266, forward strand.
ATCGAGGGGATCATGATCGACCCGACTGCTGCGGTGTCCGCCGGCGCCGAGCCGGAGATCCCGGCGAAGAGCATGCTGGTGAAGACCGCCACCAGCGAGAGCCCCCCGTGCAGGGACCCGATGAGGGTGTTCGCGAACTCCACGAGCCTCCGGGAGATCCCTCCCCGGGACATGATCGTCCCCACCAGCATGAAGAAGGGGACGGCCATCAGGGGGAACGAGTCCGCTCCCACGACCATCCGCTGGACCATGACCATCAGGGGGAGGTCTCCCTGGAGCAGGAGGGCTCCCAGCGAGGAGAGGCCCAGGGCGAAGGCAAAGGGGACCCCCGCGGCCAGGAAGAGGAGGAAGCTACCGAGGAGGAAGAGGCCCATGCTCGGAGGGGGCCTCCCGAGGGTTCCCGGGCGGCGGTGGGGGCAGGGGGACAGCCAGGAGGTGGAGGAGCATGAGAAGGGCGGAGAAGGGGACCGCCGCGTACACCCACGCCATGGAGAGCTGCACCGCCGGCGAGCGCTGAGGCGCGACGACCGGCAGCATCCGGAGCCCCTCCACAGCCAGGATCACCAGGAAGGCCCCGACGAGCCACCGACCGCCGATGAGCACCCCTCGGCGCGCCCCCTCCGGCAGCCAGGAGAGCAGGAGGGTGACCGCCACGTGCCCCTCCCGCTTGAGACAGACGGAGGAGCCGAGGAAGATGAGCCAGATGAAGAGATAGCGCCCGACCTCTTCGGACCAGGACAGGGGGCGCTGGAGGAGATAGCGCGTCAGCACCTGGAGGAGGATCACGGCCACCATCGCCACGAGGAGGGCGACCGTGATCCGCTCCGCCAGCCGGTTCAGCCGATCGCTCAGCCGGCGCGCGCGCATTCCGGGTCAGGGCCGGGTCTTGAGGACCGCCTCGAGGAGATCCTTGCCGATCTTCCCCTCGTACTCGGCATGGACGAGCCGGGCCCGTTCCTGGAACCCCTTCTTCTCGACGGCGTTGACCTTCGCCCCTTCCTTCGTCAGCGCGTCCAGATCCGCCTTCAGGGAGTCGTCCACGAACTTCCGCTCGATCGCCGCCGCGTCCCTGGCGGCCTGGACGAGGATCTGCTGGGTCTGGGAGGGGAGGCCCTGGTAGAGCCGGATGTTCATCAGGAGGATGATCGGCGAGTAGGTGTGCTCGGTCAGGGAGACGTAGGGCGCGATCTTGTGGAACTTGAAGTCCCGCATGACGCTCGTGGGGATCTCGAGGCCATCGATGACCCCCTGCTGCAGCGAGGTGTAGACCTCCCCCATGGACATTGGTATGGCGGTCCCCTGCATGGCCCTGAAGAGGGAGATGTACAGCGGGGTCTCCATCACCCGGAATTTGAGCTTCCGGAGGTCCTCCACCGTGCGGACGGCCATCTTCGAGTTGATGAGGCTCCTGAACCCCCCTTCGGCAAAGGCGAGCCCCTTGAGCCGGATGCTCGTCAGCCCATCCAGGAGCTGCTGGCCGATGGGGCCGTCCACAACCTTCCGGGCGTGGGCCCCATCGGCGAAGATGAAGGGGAGGTCGAAGACCATCAGCTTCGGGAAGAAGGCCGCCACGACCGCATTCGTGATGACGGCGCTGTCGATCGTGCCGATCTGCAGCCCCTCGACGATGTCCCGCTCGTAGCCGAGCTGGCCGCCAGGGAAGATCTGGATCTTCAGCGCCCCGCTGGTGCGTTCCTCCACCAACTCCTTGAATTTCTGGGCCGCGACATCGTACTGGGTCCCCGGCCGTGCCGCATGGGCAAACTTCAGGGTCCGCTGCCCCCATGCCTCTCCCCGCCATCCCCCCAGGGCCAGGAGGCCGATCACCACCCCTACGAGGAGTCCCTGCCATCTGCTCATCGTCCGCCGCTCCTTTCTCCTCCGGCCGGCCCCGGCTATTGCCGGAGCAGGCGGCCACATCCGGGCACGGGGTCCTTCACCCCGGCCATCCGCAGGGCGGCCCAGAGGGTCGCCTGGTTGCTGGAGGTCACGGGCTTGCCCAGCTCCGCCTCCAGGGCCTCGATGATCCCCAGGGTTCGCCAGTTCGTGCAGCTCAAGAAGATCCCATCGCACTCCGGGCTGTTGACAGCCAGGGCCGTGCGGGTGACTTCATCGGGAGGGACCAACGCCATCTCCCCTCCCCGGCACCCGAGCCCTTTCATCTGCAGGACCTCCACGCCGCTGCCACGGAAAAAGCCCTGCTCCAGTCGGTTCATCCGGTCGCTGTACGGCGATCCGAGCCCGATGCGCCTCATCCCCAGGGCCCCAAAGGCCTTGAGGACCGCCCCCGAGGTGGCCAGCGCACGGATCCCGGTCCGGGCCTCGATCCGGCCCACGATCTCCCGGTCCTGCCCCGGCCCCCGATAGAGACTCGCGGCGGTGCAGGCAAAGACGATGAGGTCCACGCCCGCATCGGCCAGAAGCTCGGCAGCCGCCGGGGCCTCCTCCTCCATCCGCCGGAACTCGTCAGGGTCCTCACCCCTCAGACGCGCCCGGGTGAAGTGGAGCTGCACCCCCTCGGGAACAACCCGTGACAGCTCGGGCTCCTGGATGGTGTTCACCGAGGGGAGGATGATCCCGATCTGGACCCGACGTCCCATCACCCCTCCACCCCCTCTTCCTCCCGCATGGCCCGCAGGCTCTCCTCCCGGATCAGCTCCAGCGTCTGGGCCTTGATCTTCACGAAGACCTCGGAGGTCACCATGCTGTAGTGCCGCGGCCTCGGCAGCGGGACCGGGATCTCCCGCTTGAGCCGCCCCGGTCTCGCAGTCATGATGAAAACGAGGTCCGAGAGGAGGATCGCCTCCTCCAGGTCGTGGGTGACGAAGAGCACGGTCTTCTGGTCCTCCTCCCAGATCCGGAGCAGTAGCTCCTGCATGATCTCTCGCGTCATCGCGTCCAGGGCCCCGAAGGGCTCGTCCATGAGCAGGACCCTGGGGTCCAGGGCCAGGGCCCGGGCGATGGCGACCCGCTGGCGCATCCCTCCCGACAGCTCAAAGGGGTAACAGTCGCGGAAGGGGAGCAGGCCCATGGCCTGGAGGAGCCCGGTCACCCGCGCCTCGATCTCCGCCTTCCCCCGCCCCTGGATCCGCATCCCGATGGCGATGTTCTCGCGGGTCGAGAGCCAGGGCAGGAGCCCGGGCTCCTGGAAGACCACGCCGCGGTCGGGGCCAGGGCGCTCCACGGGCCTGCCGTCTACGAGGACCCGTCCCGAGGTTGATCGCTCGAACCCCGCGATGAGGTTGAGCAGGGTGGTCTTCCCGCACCCCGAGGGCCCGACCACCGAGACAAACTGCCCGTCTCCGATCTTCAGGGAGACCTCTTCGAGGGCCCGGGTCGCGGCCCGGCCCGTCGGATAGAGCTTCCCCAGGCGATCCAGGGTGATCTCAGCCACCGATGCTCACCCCGCGGGTCCAGCCGAGGAGGGAGTGGCGCAGGAGGAGCAGAAGGCGATCCGACAGGTAACCGGCGATGCCGATGTTCAGCATCATGGCGATCACCACGTCGGTCCGGAAGGCATAGTTGGCGTCCAGGAGGAGGTACCCCAGGATGACGAGCATCCAGGAGATCCCCATGCTCAGGCGGACCCCGGTGAAGATGGCCGGGAGGGCCGAGGGCAGGACGATCAGCCGCAGGAGCTGCTCCTGGTTCATCCCCATCATGAGGCCGGCCTTGACCACGATCCGGTCGGTCCCCTTGACCCCGTGGATCGTGTTCATCACCGAGGGGAAGAAGGCCCCCAGGGCGATCAGGAAGATCGCCGGCCGGTCGGCCAGCCCGAAAAAGATGATCGCCAGGGGGCGCCAGGCCGTGATCGGGATGTTTCGCAGGACCTGGATGGAGAGGTTCAGGGCGCGTTCCGCCCAGAGGAAGAGGCCCATGAGGAGCCCGAGGAAGATCCCCAGGCCGATCCCCACGAGAAACCCCGCGTACACCCGCCAGAGGCTGGCCAGGGTGTGGGTCGCCAGGGTGCCGCTGTAGATCCCGGCCTCGCCGGTGCGCCCGAGGGCCACGTCCAGGAAGACGGCCAGCACGCGGCCGGGGCCGGGGAGCAGGTTGGGAGGGAAGTAGCCCGAGCTCACGAGGAGCTGCCACAGGCCGAGGACGAGGGCCGGGACGCTCAGGGGGGCCAGGCGGAACAGACGGTCCCGGATCAGCGCGTCACCTCAGGCGCCCACCGCACGACGGAGAGGCTCCTCCGGTCCTGCCGCGTGGCCCTCTCCAGGAACGAGAAGTCGAAGTGCTCCTCCACCTTGGCGCCGAGGTCGGTCTTCGTCCAGCCGACCTCATGCATCATCTTCGCCATCCCTTTGTTGGCGTTCACGTCCATCTCGTACAGGTACGCCTGATTCTTGAACAGCTCCTGGACCAGGGGGACGGGCCGGCCCGTCTGCTTCGCCTCCACCTCGATCAGCCGCCGCCGATCCTTGAGGAGGTTGAAGATCTCCACGTGGGAGGTCACGATCCGCTGGACGGTATCGGGCCGCTCGCGGACCAGCCGCCTCGCCACCAGGATCTGGGCGTTCACGTTTCCGGAGGGGGCGTCGTAGGGGAACCAGAAGACCTTGGCCTGCCCCTGGAGCCTCACGGGCCCGGCGAAGAGCGTCATGGTCGAGACCATCTCGACCTGTTTCATCTGCAGGACACGCCCGTGGTCCGGGAAGGCCGCGACGTTCACGATCTTCACGTCCCGGTCCGGGTCGATCCCGTTGTTCTTGAGCTGCCAGCGGAGCATGAGCGCCGGGTACGAACCCTGGGAGCTGGCGATCGTGAGGGGCTGCCCCCGGGCCTTCCGCTCCTGGATGATCCGCCGCAGCCCGGCCCAGTCCCCGTAGCCCACGGGGAGGTCCCGGTCCACGGTGAGCTCGATGGCCCCTGTCAGGCATCCCGCGACGGCCACGATGTCCATCCCCTCCTCGATCGCCCTGATCAGGTGCTGATGCGGGAGGCAGCCCATCTCGATGTCGCCCTTCACGAGGGCCTGCAGGATCGGCACCCCCGCCCCGAAGTTCAGCACGTCGTAGCGCAGGCCGTGACGCTCGCCGTACTCCTTGTAGTAGGCGACCGCCCCGGCCAGCAGCCCCGGGAGCACGCCGGCCCGGACGGTCACCAGGCGCGGCTGCGCCAGCACCGAGGCGACGGCCACCAGCCCCGCCATGACGATCGTCAGGAACACTGCCGTCCGCCTGCCCATCCTCGTACCCTCCCGTCTCGTCTGATGTCTGGCCGAGGTCCGCCGGGGATTCTACGCCTCGCACCCCCGCTGTCAAGCGGAGGGCCGCCGGCCGGAGCTGTGCTGGAATTCCAGGCAGGGCGGGACCGTCGGGAGACCGGGGGCCGACAGACCGAGGGGCCGGCAGGCCGGGGAGCCCGGAGACCAGAGGCCGGGAAGGCGCGGTCAGACGCTGCGGGGCAGGTAGCGGCCGGCGCCGGGTCTGCCCGTGACCTTGCCATCCTCCATGATCACCGTGCCACGGAGCATGGTCAGGACCGGCCACCCCCGCAGCTCCCGGCCGTCGAAGACCGTGAAGTCCGCGTAGGAGTGGAGCACGCTGGCGCTCACGCGGACGGTCTTCTCCAGGTCCAGGATGACCAGGTCGGCGTCGGCCCCCAGGCTGATCACGCCCTTGCGGGGGTACAGGCCCGAGAGCTTCGCGGGATTGGTGCAGCAGACCTCGACCAGCCGCTCCAGCGAGATCCGCCCTCGGTTCACCCCTTCGCTCAGCATGACGGGCAGCAGGGTGTCGAGCCCCACGAACCCGGAGCCCGTCGCCCAGATGTCCGTCGCCGGATCCGTGATATGGTCGGAGGTATCCCCTTTCACCAGCTTCTCGTGAAGGCTGGTCACCACGTGGTCCGAGCCGATGCAATCGATGGTGCCGTTGCGCAGCCCCTCCCAGAGCCGCTCGTTGTCCTGGGCGAAGCGGACCGGGGGGTTGACCTTCGCGAGCAGTCCGGGCGGGACATCCTCGCAGGTCAGCGCGAGGTAGTGCGGGCAGGTCTCCACCTGGATCCGGGCATGGCTGTCCTTGAGGCGGGCGCAGGCCTCCACGCCCTCCGCCGAGCTGAGGTGGAGGACGTAGAAGGGCGCCCGGGTCACCCGGGCGAAGTAGGCGTAGCGCATGATGTGCTCCGCCTCGAGGAAGTCCGGGGAGCGCTCGGCCCAGGCCCGCAGGCCCTGCTTCTCCTCCCGCACGAGCCGTTCCTTGAAGATCTTGGTGAGCTCCGTGTTCTCGCAGTGGACCTCGGCCACGCCGCTTCCGCCCAGTCGGCCGATCTGCTCGAACCCCTGGAAGATGGTGCTGTCATCGTAGGGCAGGGGGATCCCGATCCGGGCCGCCCACCGCGGGCTGACGGGGTTGTCGAGGGGCTGCTTCAGGTTCCCGTGGAACTTGAAGGTGGTCACCCCCAGCCGGGTGGCGTACTCCGGGATCTCCACGGCATGCTGGTCCGAGTTGATGGTGAAGGTGAAGAAGAAGTCCACCAGGGAATGGCGCTCCCCGATGCCCCTCCCCATGTCGAACACGTCCAACCATGAGACGACATCCGCCGGTTCCGGGAACTCCTTGAAAGGCTGCCCCATGCGCGGGACCCGCACGATGGCCCCGATGGTGGTCACCCCCCCCGCCGCCGCCCCGGGGGTCTCGGTCCTGAAGTCCTGGTCCAGGGGGTACTTGCCGCCCGGGTGGGCATGGGGATCGACGACGCCGGGGATGACGTACCGACCCCCGGCGTCGATGGTCTCGAGAGCCTTCGGGAGGTTCTCGTCCGTGGCGATGGCCACGATCTTCCCCTGCTCGATCCCGATCCCGCCCCGGACGATCCCGGCGGGGGTCACAGCCAGCGCGTTGACGATGACCTTTTCCACCATCCGTGCACGCTCCTCCTCGTGGTCGAGGCCCCCCGACACCAGTCCCTGTGCGGCAGCCCGAGCTGTCGGAGGCCTCCGCGGCTTGGCCGAGCGCTACCCCCTACCGGCGAGGGAGGAGCTCGTTCGTGTAGATCTCATGAAGGGGCGGCGGCGATGTGATGTTGAAGAACTTGACCGCCATCTCGAGGGTGACGCCCAGCTTCTTCTCCGAGATGTACCCGATCCCCCTCGCCTTCGTCTCGTCCGTGAGGACGAGGTAGGGAAGGACATCGATCTCGGCCCGGGCCTTCTCCTTGGTCAGCTCCGGCGCGGATTTCAGGAAGAAGGAGAGGGCCTCGTCCGGGTTATCCAAGGTGAACTGGTAGCCCCGCACCACCGCTGCGATGAACTTCCGGAGCATGTCAGGCCGCTTCCGCATGGTCTCCTCGGTGGCCACCAGGCCGTTGCTGTACACATCCAGCCCGAAGTCGGCATAGATGAAGGACCCCGTGCCGCCGAGCGGGGCGCCCCGCGTCTCCATGTCCTTGTGATCGAAAATGAACTGCGGGACGGCGTCCACCTTGCCCGCCAGGAGCGAGGGGGTCTTGGCCGCGGCCTCCATCGTGATCCAGGTGATCCTGGCGGGGTCAATGCCCGCGAGCTGGGCGAAGGCGGGGAAGATCGTCCGGTTGGCGTCGGCCACCGGCGCGCCGATCGTGTGCCCCTCGAGGTCCTTCGGGGTCCTGATCCCGGACCGCTTCAGGAAGTAGATCGCGAAGGGCGCGCGCTGGTAGAAGACCGTGAGCTGCTTCATCTTCGCCCCGCGGGATCGGGCGATGATGAGGGAGGTCGGGTCCACCATGGCGAGATCTGTCTCGCCGGCGCTGAGGCGTTTGATCCCGTCTGCGCCGCCGTAGCCGCGAGAGATCCTCACGTCCAGGCCGGCCTCCTGGAACCACCCTTTGTTCTGGGTCACGAAGAAGGGGGTGTGGCGGCCCAGGA
>JACPFL010000213.1:0-5525 GCA_016183025.1 Deltaproteobacteria bacterium
GTGGGGCGTGCGGATCGAGGAGATGCTGATCGTCAACGACAACGGCATCGAGATCATCTCGAACTTTCCGGTGGAGCAGATCACGGTCGTGGATTAGGATGGGCCGGCCCCGTCTCCCCCGCTTCGTTCTTCCGCCTTGAACGAGGACACAGCCCCCACCTCCTACGCCGGGCAGCTCGGGACGATCCTCGGCGTGAGCAACCCCGATGACCTGGCGACCGCCGTGCGCTCGTGCTGGGCTTCGCTCTGGACCCCCGGGGCGATCCGGTACATGAGCACATATGGGGTGGACCCTGCCCGAACGGCAGTGGCCGTGCTCGTGCAGCGGATGGTCCCCGCGCGGGTGGCCGGCGGCGCCTTGAGCAGGACCCCTGACAATCGCCTCGTGGTGACCGCCGCCTGGGGGCTCGGCCCTGCCGTGGGGCAGGGAGAGGTCGTTCCGGATCGCTACGTGCTGCGGCGCGAGGGACCGGCGGTCGAGCTGGTGGAGCCCGGCCATAAGACCCGGCAGATGACCGGCTCCGGGTCGGCAGGGCCGCGCTGGCAGGCCGTGCCGCCCGATCTGGTCACGGCTCCGGCGCTCGGCGAGGCGGAGGCCCTGGCGCTCGCGCGACTCGTGATGACGGCCGAGAGGCTTCTGGGCGAGCCCCTCGAGATCGAGTGGGCGCTCGACGACACGGGCTTCCAGCTGATTCAGGCCAGACCGCTGGCCGTGCAGCGGGCCCGGGAGGAGGATCACCCGTGGGCCCATCATCCAGGCCTGACAGGGCAGCCGGCCGGCGTGGGATGGGCGATGGGCCCGGCGCGTGTCGTGCGGGGCGAGGCCGAGTTGGAGCACGTGAGGCACGGCGAGGTCCTGGTGACCTCGGTGCCAGGCCCGGCGCTGGCCGTGGTGCTCCAGCGGGTCGCCGGGGTGGTGACCGAGCTAGGGGGGAGCACCTCTCATCTGGCGGCCCTGGCACGGGAGCGAGGGATCCCGGCCGTGCTGGGGGTGCGCGACGCGACCCGGCGGATCCTCCAGGGCTCCCTGGTCGTGGTGGACGGACACAGGGGGGTCGTTCACCCGATCTGTCCCGACGACGCACGCGGCGGCGCTACCCGAGAAAAGGCTTGACAGCCGCCACGTTGGCCTGGCGTATCTATCCCGCGGCCTGCCGCCAACCTCGGCGCGGAGATCCCGCGGAAGCCGGCCGAAGCCGAGGGCGCCGCCGCGCCGCCGGCCTGAAGCGGGGGGAGGAGAGAACATGGGTGCGCCGTACCGAGCCGACCACGTCGGCAGCTTCCTGCGACCGTCCGAGCTCCTAGAGGCGCACCGCGCCGCCGCGAGCGACCCCGAGCGCCTGCGGGCCCTCGAGGACCGTCACGTCCTGCGCGTCCTCGCCAAACAGCAGGAGCTGGGGTTCGAGCTCTTCACCGACGGCGAGCTGCGCCGGCGCAACTTCATGAGCGACTTCACGGACGCGGTCGAAGGCTTCAATTTCGGGGACGAGGTTGCCCGGTCGTGGCAGGCCGGGGGCGCCGGGGGCATGGCGGTGAGCAGCGTGGCCGGCGTCGTCACCGGCAAGCTCCGGCAGCTTCGGCGTCTGACCGCGCACGAGCTGCCGTTCCTCCTGGCGCACAGCCCGGGCGCGATCAAGATGACCCTCCCGAGCGCCACCCAGTTTCCCGCGATCGCGTACAAGCGGGGGCTGACCGACAGGGTCTACCCGAGCCACTCCGCCCTCCTCTGGGAGATCGTCCCCATCATCAAGGCCGAGGTGCAGGCGCTGGTCACCGAGGGCGTGCACTACGTCCAGATCGACGCCCCCCGCTACAGCTACTACGTCGACCCCAAGTGGCGCCACTACATCAAGACGGAGATGGGGCTGGAGCCGGACGCGGCGCTGGACGAGGCCGTCCGCGCGGACAACGCCTGCTTCGAAGGCGCCCGCCGCGCGGGGGTGACGCTGGCGATCCACCTCTGCCGCGGCAACAATCGCAGCCACTGGTACGCCGAGGGCGGCTACGACCCGATCGCCGAGAAGCTGTTCGGCACGCTCCAGGTGGACCGCTTCCTGCTGGAGTACGACGACCAGCGCTCCGGCACCTTCGAGCCGCTCCGGTTCGTCCCCCGGGGCAAGACGGTGGTCCTCGGGCTCGTCAGCAGCAAGCGGCCCCAGCTCGAGTCTCGCCACGACCTGGTCCGGCGGGTCGAGGAGGCGGCGCGACAGGTCCCGCTCGAGCACCTGGCGCTGAGCCCTCAGTGCGGCTTCGCCTCCACGATGGAGGGCAACCTCCTGTCCGAGGACGACCAGTGGGCGAAGCTCCGGCTCGTCGTGGAGACTGCCCGGGAGGTGTGGCGATAGGCCGGACGCCTCCGGGAAGTCCGTGCGCACGCGGCTCGTCGGCTAGGATGCCATTCGCTGCAGTTCCTTCGGGGGGCTGTTCAGACCGTCCTCGATCTCTGCGTCGCCGATCACGTGCAGTCCGGCCTCCCTCAGCAGGTCGCGCAACCTGAACGTCTCCTCCCGCCCCGGCCGCGGCATCGGCGGACGCATGTACGGGCTGGGAATGAGCCCGCGCAGCCAGGTCGCGAGCTTGTACCTCAGGTGATGGTGGGTCTTGTCCTCCATGACGTAGCCGTGCAGCCGCTTGAGGGGCGCCCAGATCCCCTTGGCCTGGGCGATCTCCCCGGAGCGCCACGCCTGGATGTGGTCCACCATGGGCTCCATCGCGTAGTTCCAGCCGCCGCTCGCCGTGCCGTCGAAGAGATCGTTGGCCAGGTATTCGTGGAAAAAGCCGGCCGCCGCCCCCAGGACCCCCACGTGGTGCTCCAGGGAGCGGAGCCCCCAGGCGACCTTCAGGTAGTTATCGTAGCTGTACGTCATCTTCCACCCGACGATGTTCGGGAAGTCCCGGCACATCCTGAGCGTCGGCTCCAGGGCGAGCCCGCCGGCCGTGCCGGGCCCCGCCGGGGCCGTCGGATGGGCGATCATGGGCAGGCCGACCTCCTGGTCGATCTCCCTCACCATGTCCATCCAGATCTCCGGGTGGCGGACGCAATCCCATCCCAGGCTGATGTCGGTCGGGCCCGAGGGGGGGACGATGAAGATCCCGTCGGCGCCCGCCTCTTTGGCCTCCCGCGCGATCTCGACGGTGTCCCGGGTCGTCCAATCGATGGCCCCGGCGAAGACGGGGACTTTCCCCCCGCACTCCTCCACGGCGATCTGGACGACGCGTCTCTTCTCCTCCCGGGAGAGGAAGAAGATCTCCCCCGCGACGGGGTTGATGATGATCGCCCCCCCGGCCGTCACGAACTTCGGCTGGAGGAAATAGCGCAGGAACCTGCGGAGGGCCTCCTCGTCGATCTCGAGGCTCCCCACCCGGTACGGGAGGACGGGGGTCACATACAGCCTGTCGTAGTTCCGCGCGCTCATCCCTCGGGCCTCCTCTCTGAGACGACGGCCACGGCTGCCTGGTCCTGCTCGCCCCTCGGCGTCACTCGGCCTTGTACCCCAGGTCCCGGGCCACCTCCCGGGTGAGCCGATCGTCGGCGATCTCCTCGAAGGCGACCTTCCGGCCGACGAAGAGCTTCTGGGCCTGGAGGGCCCGGACGATGTTCTCCATGCCCTCCCGGGTGGGGACCCCGTTCGAGGCGAGGGTCCGCTCGAACAGGGCGTGGGTCTTGCCGGCGGTCTCCACGTCCACCTTGAGCACGGCGGCGATCAGCCTGACGCCGCGCTCGCGCGAGCGCGTCAACTCGTCCTTGGCCTCCTGCATCGAGCGGATCACGCGCTTCACCTCGTCGGGACGGGTCTGGATCGTGGAGAGCAGCGTGGTGAGGCCGCCGAGCGGCATCCTCACGTGGGAGCCGACCTCCAGGACCTCGCGGAAGCCCTTCTTCTCCGCGTAGAAGGAGAACGGCGCATCCATCAGGGCGGCGTCGACGACCCCCGCTTCCAGGGAGGAGTACAGCTGCCCGAGCGGGAAGCCCATGATGACGAAGTCCCTGGGGTTCTCCCCCGCGGCCGCCAGCGCCAGGCGCAGGGCGACGTCCGCGGTCCCGCCCAGGCCGGTGACCGCGATCCGTTTCGACCGCAGCTCTGCCAGGCTCTTGATCCCCGGCCGGACCAGGAGGGAATAGGCGAGCTGGTTGGACGCGAACCACACGGCCCGAGAGGGGATCCCGCTGAGGGTGCCACCGACCGAGCCCGGCCCCACGCCGGCGACGTAGTGGATGTCTCCCTTGAGCAGCGCGGCGGCCGCGAGGCGAGAGCCCATCTGAAGCGGGCGCGCCTGCAGCCCGTTCCTGGCGAGGATCTGCCATTCCTGCGCCGCGAAGAGCGGCAGCATGGCATACGTCAGGGCAGGATAGGAGATGGTGATCTGCCGTTGGCCCTCCTGCGGGTGGGCCAGCAGGGGCGTGAGCAGCAGGTCCCCGACGGCCAGCAGGACCACGATCAGCAGCGGCAAGCCGCTCTTTGCCCGCATCCCATGCTCCTTTGGCTCAGCCGGTCCGGAAACGGCCTCGTGCGTTCGAGGGGCCCACTGCCCGCCGGGAGCCCGGGCGGGCCGCAGGCGAGACAGCGCATTCTACCCCATCTCCCCACCTTTTGACATGAGCTCATCCCTGCGGAGGACCTCGCTCAGCTCTCGGCTGTCGATCCGACTGGCCATGGCTCCCTGGACCGCCCCCTACGGCTTGATCGCCGGGACTGGAACGAACTCGTTGGTATAGAACTCCGCGGCCTCGATCCTGCGCGTCAGCTTGAAGTCCCTGGTGGCCTGCTCCACCGTGTTCCGCATCTTCACCTCGTCCATCCAGCCGAATCCGGCCCGCTTCGCCACCGGGGAGGCCCAGAGGCTCAGGCTGGCCACCGCTCCACCGGCGTAGGTCCCCGCATCCCCCTCGGGGTGGTACCGGACCATGATCGGGGCGACCGAGGCCTGGTCCCGGGAAAAATCCCGGGCGCCCCGGTACGTCGCCCGCAGGAACTTCCGGATCAGCTCCGGCTGCTGCTGGATCAGGCTCTGGCTGGCAATGATCCCGGTCCCCATGATGTCCATGAAGTCTCGATAGTCGAAGACCACGATCTCCAGGCCCTGGCTGCGGAAGGCCGGGGGCTCGGAGGTAAAGGCGCACGTGATGGCGTCCACCTTCCCCGCCACCAGGGCCGAGGACTTCAGCACGATATCCATGATCACGACCTTGACCCTGGCCGGATCGACGCCGGCCGCCTGGAGCACAGTGGGGAGCTGCAAGGTGAACGCGCTCCCGGGCGGCGGCGTGCCCACAGAGCGCCCCTCCAGGTCTTTGGGCTTTCGGATCCCGGACTTGCTGAGCGCGACGATGCAGCCGATCGAGTCCGCGGTGCCGGCGCCGATGGCCCGCACCCGGGCCCCCTCGGCGATCCCCTTCACGACCGTATGGAAGTCCGCGAACCCGAACGTGTCAGCCCCGGCACTGACACGCTTGATGGTATCGCCGGAGCCAAATCCCCGGAGGATCTGAACCGTCAGCCCCTCCTCCCGGTAGTGCCCCTTAT
>JACPFL010000213.1:5571-15681 GCA_016183025.1 Deltaproteobacteria bacterium
CGATGAATGGGAGGCGGAGAGAGACCTTGTCCTGCGCCCATCCAGAGGCGATCCCACACAGGACCCAGGCGGCCAGGACCACGAGACGGGACAGCCAGCCGATGTGGTGGCCGGAGATCATGGCACCCTCCTTCACCCCAGACATCCCCCGATCCCTGCGCAGGATAGTGGGGTGACGGGGGATTTCGGCTCGTTACTTGATCGTCTGAGCGAAATCATAGAGGGCGGAGCGTCTATGGTGCCTGTAACGCATACGTGATGGTGAGGCGCTCGCCCTTGTAGTACTCCCGCAGGAACTCCTCCTGGCTGCCGTAGGTCCGCCTGGGGACCAGGCGCGCCGGGAATGCGATCTCCAGCGGATCCACATCAAACGGGTACGGCCGGACCACAGCGCGTTTCTCATCCAGCACATTCACCGTCAGGATCCCGTCTTCCTTGCCGGGGGCCACCGGGACGTGGTTCACGACGTTGCCGGGGCCGTTGCGCCGCTCGGTGCTGTTGAAGGGGTACCGGTTGCAGATGAACTGGGCCAGCCGGTCAAAGACCTCCATCAGCTTGTAGTTCGTCCAGGTGTGCTCGTCCGACGTGATGTCCCGGTACTGTTCGGATTGCCGGAGCTCGTCGAGGAGCTTCACCCGGAGCGCCTCGTGCTCGCGCACGAACTCCTGCCCCAGCTCGTCCATCCGCACCGACGACGTGGCCAGGGAGAGGACCCGGCCGTACCCGTGGTTGACGAGACCGACGTTGTGCATGAGGACCAGGAGCCCGGCATAGGGATCTCGCTCCACCACGCGGGGGATCCAACGGCTGTTGAAATCGAGCCAGGCGCGGCCGAGGGCCCACACGCTGCCGATGTAATCGATCGGCGCGCCCTGCTCGTTCACCGTGGGCTTGACCTCCCACTCCCACCAGCCGGTGTCATGCTCCTGGGCTGCCAGCACGACGGAGGCGTAGGGCCGCGGCTCCGCGAATGTCGCGTTCCCCCAGTGGGCGGCCAGGAGCCCGGCCACGCGGGAATGGTCGACCTGGAGCACGATCAGGAAGCGGGAGTCATCGTAGTGGGAAACCATCATGGCGATCCCCTCCCTCTCTCCGGTCTCGGGTCACCTGCCGGACCTGCGGTCGCGCAGGGCGCGCAGGACCTTCTCCGGCGTCAGGGGCAGGTCGTACAGCCGCACCCCGATCGCATCCGCGATCGCATTGCCGATGGCGGGCGACACCGGCGGGACGCACGGCTCGCCGACCCCCTTGGCCCCGTACGGCCCGTCCCGGTGGGGCGTCTCCACGAGAATGACCTCCGTGGTCTCCGGGATGTCCAGCATGCACGGCAGCCGGTAGTCCAGCAGGTTGGGGTTGACGGGCTGCCCGTCCACGAACGCCAGCTCCTCGTGAAAGGTCTGCCCGATGCCCATCACCACTGACCCCCGCACCTGCCCCTCGCACAGGAGCGGGTTCAGGGCCTTGCCGGCGTCCACGGCGGCCACGTACCGGAGCACCCGGATATGCCCGGTCTGGCGGTCCACCTCCAGCTCCGCCGCGCCGGCGGAGGCAAACCAGAAGACCGAGGTGAGCGGCCCCTCGCGGTCGCCCGAGCGGGACCGGAGACCATAGGTCCGGTACGTGCCGTGCGCGACGAGAGAGCCGGCGCCCACGCCGAAGTGCTTGCGGACCACCTCCCCGTAGGCGAGCCCGCGGTCCGTGCCGCGGACCACCACGCGCCCGCCCCGGACCTCGAGAGCCTCCGGGGATGCCTCCAGCAGGTCCGCGCCCAGCGTCCGGAGCTGCTGGCGCAGATGCTCGGCTGCCTCGCGCAGCGCGAGGCCCATGTGGAACGTGCTCCGGCTGGAGGCGGTCATCGAATCGTAGGGCGTGACATCGGTGTCGGGCCACCCCAGGCTGATGTGCCCGATGGGGATCCCGAGCTCCTCGGCCACGATCTGCGGCAGGACCGTGCTGGACCCCTGGCCGATCTCGACCGTCCCGGCGAAGAGGTTGACCGAGCCGTCCTCGTTGAGCTTCAGGGTGGCGCTGGAGACCGTCGGAGTGCTGGTGCTCTTGATGATGACGGCCAGCCCTTTCCCCCGGGGCCGGTCGGGGTCCTGCGGCCCTGGCCGCTGTCCCCATCCGATGGCGGCCGCGCACCGGTCCAGGCACTCCCGCAGGCCGGCGCTGTGCACCACGTCACCGGTGTGAAAGCGGTCGCCCTCCTGCAGGAGGTTCTGCCGCCGGAGCTCCAGCGGGTCGCGCCCCAGCTCCCGGGCGATGAGGTCCATCTGGGATTCCCCGGCCCAGGCCACCTGGGAGACCCCGAAGCCGCGAAACGAGCCGGCCGGAGGCTTGTTGGTGTACACGCAGTACGATTCGGCCTTCAGGTGCGGGATCCGGTAGGGGCCAAGCGAGGCGTAGCCCCCGTTCTTGCAGACCCGGGGCCCGTTCTCGGCGTAGGCCCCGGTGTCCCACAGGATGCGGGCGTGCCGGGCCAGCAATCGCCCATCCCGTGCCACCCCGGTCCGGATGGTCACCTTGGCCGCGTGTTTGGTCAGCGTGAGGAAGACCTCCTCGCGGGTGAGGACCACCTTCACCGGGCGCCCGGCCAGCAGCGCCAGGCACACGGCGATCGGCTCCGTCTTGGGGAAGAGCTTGGCCCCGTAGCCGCCGCCCAGTGGGGGGGCGATGACGCGGACCCGGCTCAGCGGCCAGTCGAGCAGCTCGGCCAACTGCGCGCGGACCACGAACGGGCTCTGCGTGCTGGACCAGACGGTGAGCCTGCCGTCCGCGTCCGGCTGGGCGATCGCGGCATGCGGCTCCATCGGGCAGTGCTGGGTGGTGGGGCACGTGAACGTGTGCTCGAAGACGTGCGCCGCCTCGCGGAACCCCTGCTCCAGGTCTCCGTGGTCCACGCGATAGACCGAGCAGATGTTGGTCTCCGCGACGGGCACCGCGAAGTCCATGCGCGTGTGGGGGTATCTGGGCCCTTCGCGAGGACCGTGCAGGACCGGCGCCCCCTCGGCCAGCGCCGCCTCGGGGTCGAACACGGCGGGCAGGTCCTCCAGCTCCACGTCGATCAGCCCCAGCGCCCCTTCGGCCGTCTCCTCGTCCACCGCCGCCACCGCGGCGATCGGGTCGCCCGCGTACCGGACGCGGTCGATGCCGACCACGGGCTGGTCCCTGAAGACCGGGCCGTAGTAGGGGGAGCGCGAGAGCCGCTGCAGCTCCGCCCCGGTGAGGACGGTCACGACCCCGGGCTCCTTCAAGGCCCGGGACGCGTCCACGCGCAGGAGGCGCGCGTGGGGGACCTTGCTGCGCAGGATCTTCGCGTGGAGCATCCGGGAGACCTGGAGGTTGATCGTGTAGGAGACCTGCCCCGTGAGCTTCGACACGCCATCCAGCCGGGGGACGGAGGTGCCGATCATCGCCCTGCCTCCGCCTGGCGGAGGGCCTGATCGATCAACGTCTGCATGAGCTGCTGCCTGTACCAGGCGGACGCGCGCGCCTCCCCGGTCACCTCCGCCTCCTCTGCTCCCGGCGGGCTGTCTCGTCCAGGGTCGTGGGCTCCGCCACCTCGAAGCAGTGCATCAGCAGGTCCATACCAGCGGCGCGGGACGGGCCCTATGGTCTGATCGCCGGAACGGGGACGAACTCGTTCGTGTAGAACTCCGCGGCCTCGACCCTCCGCGTCAGCTTGAAGTCCTTCGTGGACTGCTCCACGGTGTTCCGCATCTTCACCTCGTCCATCCAGCCGAATCCGGTCCGCTTCGCCACCGGGGAGGCCCAGAGGCTCACGCTCGAGACCGCCTGCCCCGCGTAGCTCCCGGCATCCCCCTCCGGGTGAATCCGCACCATGATCGGAGCCACCGACGCCGGATCGTGGGAGAAATCCCGGGCCCCCCGGTAGGTCGCCCGCAGGAACTTCCGGATCAGCTCCGGCTGCTGCTGGATCAGGTTCTGGTTGGAGATGATCCCCGTGCCCATGATGTTGATGAAGTCCCGATAGTCGAAGACCACCACATCCAGGCCTTTGCTCCGAAAGGCCGGGGGCTCAGAGACAAACGCGCCGGTGATGGCATCCACCTTCCCCGCCACCAGGGCGGAGGACTTCAGCACGATGTCCATGGTTACGATCTTGACCTTCGCTGGGTCGACGCCGGCCGCCCGGAGCACGGTGGGGAGCTGCAGGGTGAACGCGCCTCCCGGCGGTGTCCCCAGTGACCGCCCCTCCAGGTCAGCAGGCTTTCGGATGCCGGACTTGCTGATCGCGACGATACAGCCGATCGTGTCGCCGAACCCGGCCCCGATGGCCCGGACTCTCGCCCCGTCGGCGATCCCCTTCACGACCGTATAGAAGTCCGCGAATCCGATCGTGTCGCCACCGGCCATCAGGCGCTTGATGGTATCGTCAGAGCCGAATCCCCGGCGGATCTGGACATCCAGCCCCTCCTCCCGGTAGTACCCCTTGCCGAGGGCCATGTAGAAGGGCCCGTGATACCCGTTCGGGACGAATTCCAGGCGAACAGAGACCTGCTCCTGGCCCCATGCGGAAGCGATGCCCCACAGGAGCCAGACAGCCAGGACCGCGATGCGGGACAGCCAGCAGACGGAGCCATTCATGGGAACCCTCCTCGGTTCGGACCTTCCCGTTTCCCTGCGCGAAACGCCCGGCCGGGATCGAGCAGGTCCTGAGCCATCCCGGCCTTACACGGCTCAGCGAGCGCCGATTGTACACCTCCTCCTGGGTCGGCTGTCAAGCCTACCTCGGGCTGGGCCTCGGCCAGCCAGGCCTCGCAACCCCATTCACAACCCCCCTGGACCCCTGCTAGGCTCTCTGCGGAGATCCCCGGCTGATCAGGGTGCTGGGTTCGCGGAGCAGGGAGGAGGCCATGTTTGAGCTGAATGCGGTGAACCTGCAGCGGCTGGTCGAGGCGACGGGCGGCAGTGGCCGGCGAGTGAAGGTCCTCTGGCAGGACTCGGAGTCCCTCGCCTTCGTCGCCCGGGGCCGCGAGTACAGGAGTGAGTTTCACGTGGACCCGAGCGACGAGACGATGCTCATGGTCCGGGGGGACATGGACCTCCACTACCGCACCCCCGAGGGGGAGCGCAGGGTGACCGTGATCCGCGAGGGGGAGATCATCCATTGCCCGGCAGGGACCCCGCACTCCCCGCGGTTCGCGCCGGACGCCTGGGTGCTGGTCCTCGAGCGGAAGCGCCGGCCCGACGAGCAGGACCGGTTCCTGTGGTTCTGCGACCGGTGTGATGCGAAGGTCTATGAAGCGGTCTTCTCGGTCAGGGACTACCGGGAGGACCCGGTGTCCCGGGTCTATGAGCAGTTCTACGCGAGCGAGGCGAACCGGACCTGCGCCCGTTGCGGCTACATGGTGCCCAGGCCGCCCGGCTGACGGCAGATCGCCGCGGTGACGAGCGGCAGTAATGTGGAAGGTTCGCGTCTAGCGCGGCTCTCCCCGCAGGTAGCGGTTGGTCCAGAGGACGCCCTCCCGTGGGTCCGCCTGCTCCTTGATCAGCCCCGCCGCGTGCAGGACGTCGACCACGCTCGTCCAGTTGTCCGGGGCCATCATCCCGTCCCGCGGGATGCGGGGGCGGAGCGCCTGAAAGGCCGAGGCGACCACGGCCGGCGCGACCTTGGGCCAGTACCCCTGGAGGATCCGGATGGACTCCTCGGGCTGGTCCAGGGCGAAGTTGTTCCCCAGCGCCGTGGCGCGGGAGGCCGCCCGGATAGCCTCGGGGCGGCCGGCCGCCCGGTCCCGTCGCACGAAGATGACCTCGTGGATGAACGGCTCGAACGCGGGGATCTCCGCGGACCGGATGTAGGGGAGGCCGTATCCATCAGCCTCGGCCTGTTCGCCGAACGGGGGGCTCCAGAGCACGCCGTCGATCCGCCCGCCGCAGGAGCCATCGGAGATAGAGGTCCGTGATGGCGCCCACGCGCGTCATCCCCAGCGTGGCGCCCCTGAGCGCCAGCAGGCGCTCGCGCAGCGGGGCCTTCACGTCCACGCGTTTCTGGGCCACGTATCCCCGCCGGGCCACGAGGTCCATGGTCTGCTTGATGATCCCGACCACGGCCTGGACCGGGAGCCCCTTGACCGCAGCCACCACCATGTCGCCCGAGGAGGAGACGGCCGCATCCAGGTCCCCGCCGATCACGCCCTGGAGTGCCGTCGCCCCGCTCTCCAGCATGATGAAGGTGAGGAGGAGCCCCTCAGCCTCATAGAACCCCTTGGCCCTGGCCACGTAGACCGGGGCATTGGCCATGGTGTGGACGTTCTGCCCCAGCTTCAGCGGCATGGCGCCTCCCCCACCTCTCTCGCGATCGGCACCAGGCCGCTGGACGGGCTTCTCCGACGCCCTGGCCGATAGGGTCGAGGCCACCACAAGGGCCCCGCCCAGGATGACCGGCAGGGCTATCCAGCGGGCGCGACGCAGGCTCATGCGCATCTCCTCCCCGGCCCCGCCAGCAGACGGGGACTGTCATGGGTTCCGTAAAGGCCTTCCACTTCTCGATCATGAGTGATGTTCATCGCGCCCTCGCCGGGCGCGCGTGGCGTCCCGGTCAATCGTGCCGGTCCGGGGGTCGACGACCACCCGGTACTCCTCTGCCGCCGCGCTCGGGGAGACGTAGCCGTTCTGCACATCCTCCAGGACCTGTTCGGGCGACCGCTCGAACGGGTCCCCGTAGCCGGCCCCGCCGCTCTGCTGGAGCCGGACCACGCTCCCGGCCTGGAGCTGGCAGGTCTCGATGGGACCCACCTGCTGCCACTCGCGGTCGTCGGCGGAGATCAGGGTGCGGGAGGTCAGCGGCCCCTTCCCTCCCAGGAGCCCCCAGGCCCCGTACCGGTGGTTCGACAGACGAACGGTGAGGACGCAGTCCTCCAGGGCCTGGTACTCCCGGATGAACCCGATGCCGCCGCGCTGCCGCCCGGCCCCGGCCGAGTCCGGCCAGATGTCGAAGCGCCGGACCACGATGGGGTACTCGGTCTCCACGACCTCCACGGGGGTGCTGGGGGTGTAGTGGTTCATCCCGAGCACGATGGACGCGCCGTCGTGCTCGCTGGTCCCGCCCAGGGAGGTGATCAACAGCTCGTACTGGACCATGGGCTTCCCGCTCCGGGCGCGTGGGTAGCCGATCGCGATGGCGCCGGTGCCGAGGCCGGAGGGGGCCACGGCCCGGACCGGGTTGAGCTGCCCGAGCGCGGCGAGCACGCAGTTGTACACGAGGTGCGAGGTCGGGAAGTAGTGGTTCATCGTGGCCGGGAACTGGGGGCTGACCACCTTGCGGGGTGGGATGACGAACTGCACCGCGTCCAGCAGCCCCGCGTTCATAGGGATGGTGGGGTCGGTGGCGGCCAGCACGGCCAGGAGGGAGACGGCCTGGACCGTGGGCATGTTGGCGTTCACCGGCCCCCGGGTCTGGTCGCTCGACCCGCTGAAGTCCAGGGTGAGATGGTCGCCGGCCTTGGTGGCGCGCACGTGGATCCGCACCGGGGTCTCCTTGTCGGCCCCGTCGTGGTCGAGCCATCCCTCGGCCTCCGTGCTGCCGTCCGGCCATGCGCGCAGTTCCGCCCGGAGGCGCGCGGCGGTCACGCGCAGGAGCCCGGCCATGGCGGCCTTGATGGTCTCCACGCCGTACTCGTCGGCCAGGCCCTGCAGGCGCGCGGCGCCCAGGCGCGTGCAGCCCACCTGCCCCCGCAGGTCCCCGATGACCGGCTCCGGGACCCGGCTGTTGTTCCGGATGATGGCCTCGACCGCCTCGTTGACCCCGTCGCGGGTGCAGTAGCGGACCGGCGGGAGGAGCAGGCCGTCGTGGAAGATCTCCCGCGCCCCGGCGCCCGACGACCCGGGCACCAGCCCTCCGACATCGGGCTTGTGGGCCACGCTCACGCCGAAGGCGATGAGCTCGCCGCGGTAGAAGACGGGGGTGACCGCGATCATGTCCGGGACGTGCGGATTCCCGCCCTTGTAGGGGTCGTTGACGATGAAGCAGTCGCCCTCCTGCATGGTGCCCGCCGGGTAGCGGGCGAGCACCCCCTGGACCGCGTGGTAGTAGGGAAGCGAGTGGTACTGGAGGCCGCCGCTCACCACCACCACCCGCCCGCCCGCGTCGGTGAGCCCGGCCGTGCCGTCCTGCGACTCGCGCAGGATGGGGGAGTAGCCGCTGTGGTAGAGCGCGTGCTCCATCGTCGCCGCGATCTCCCGCAGCCGGTTCAGCACCACCTCCATCGTGATGGGATCCAGGTTCATCCCGCACTCCCCACATCGATGACGAGGTTCCCGAAGCGGTCCATCCGCGCCTCCTGCCCGGAGAGGACCACGGTCGTCGAGTCGAACTGCTCGATGACGGCCGGCCCGCCGAGCACGTCCCCCGGCCGGAGCCGCGCGCGGTCGTAGACCCGGGCGGTCAGGAAGCGCCCCGGCCCGAGGTCATAGAGGGGCCGCTCGCCCTGGAGCGCCCACTCTGCGCTCCCGTCGCCGGGTGGGAGCTCGGGGAGCGCGAGCTGCGGCACCGGGATCTCCGCGACGACCCGGAGCGTCACCACTTCGGCGTCCTCCTCGGCCGCGCTCTGGCCGTACAGGCGGTGGTGGAGCCGGTCGAAGGCCCGCTTGAGCTCCGCCTTGCTCTCCTCCGTCAGCTTCTGCGCCGGGCAGTCCACGGTGAGCTGGTACCCCTGGTGGAGGTAGCGGAGGTCGACCTGGCGCGTGATCTGGACCACCGCCGCGGGGAACCCCTCCTCCCGCGCCTCCTCCAGGGCCCGGGTCTCGAGCTGGTCGAAGAGCCCGTTCATCCGGTCCAAAGGGAACTGGCTCAGCAGGCCCACGGAGGACTGCAGGTAGAAATGCCTGACCTGGGTCTGCAGGAGCCCCATGGCGCTCGTGATGCCGGGATGCAGCGGGACGAGGACGCGGGGGATCTGGAGGGTCCGGGCGAGCTGCGCGGCGTGGAGCGGGCCGGCGCCGCCGAAGGCGATGAGGGCGAACCGCCGGGGGTCCTGCCCGCGCTCGTGCAGCGCGAGCCGCAGGCTGATCTCCATGTGGGTGTTCACGATCCTGATGATCCCCGCGGCCGCCTCGATGACGTCGAGCCCGAGCGGCCCGGCGATCCGGGAGCGCACCGCCTCGCGCGCCAGCGCCGGGTCCACCGGCATCTTCCCCCCCAGGAAGCTCTCCGGGCTCAGGGCTCCGAGGAGGAGGTTGGCATCGGTCACCGTGGGCTCCTGGCCCCCCCGGCCGTAGCAGGCAGGGCCAGGCTCTGCGCCCGCGCTCCGGGGCCCAACCTTCAAGAGGCCGTCCTTCCCGATCCAGGCGACGGTCCCGCCGCCCGCGCCGAGCGTCCGGACCTCCAGCATGGGCGTGCCGAGGTCCTGGCCGGCGATCCGCCCCTCGCTGGTCTCCTGGGCGCGCCCCTCGGTGATGACGCTGATGTCGGTGCTGGTCCCGCCCATATCGAAGGTCACCACGTGGGACGCCCCGGTGAGCCGCGCCAGCTCGATCCCCGAGACGACGCCCGCCGCCGGCCCGGAGAGGAGGGTCTGGTTGGGGAAGCGGGCGGCCACGGTGATCCGCATGAGGCCGCCGTTGGACTGCATGAGATAGATCTGCGGGCTCGTCACCCCATGCTCGCTGAGGCGCTCGGCCAGCCGCAGGAGGTAGCGTTCGATGATGGGCCCCACGTAAGCGTCCAGGACCGTCGTGGACAGCCGCGGGTACTCCCGGATCACCGGCAGGACCCGGGAGGAGAGGGAGATCCGCCACCCCGGGACCTCCTCCCGGATGATCTGGGCCGTCCGCTCCTCGTGGGCGGCGTTGACGAAGCTGAAGAGGTAGCAGACGGCGACGGCCTCCACCCCCTGGCCCCGGAGTCGTCGCACCGCCTGCCGCACGTTGTCCTCGTTGAGCGGGGTCAACACCTCGCCCGCGAAGTTGACGCGCTCCTCGATCCCCTCCGTGAGCCGCTGGGGGACGAGGAGGGGGGGCTTCTGGTAGAAGGTGTCGATGAGATCCGCCGTGGCCGGGCGGGCCCACCCGCGGGCCTCGTAGACCGCGCGGAACCCCTGGGTGATCAGGAGGCCCGCGCCCACCCCCTTCCCTTCCAGGATCGCGTTC
>JACPFL010000213.1:15718-19263 GCA_016183025.1 Deltaproteobacteria bacterium
CCACCGTCGTCCCGTGGGCGAGGAAGCTCACCTCCTCCGGGCGGACGCCGGTCCGGAACAGCTCGTCGAGGGCGTTCATGACCGCGGTGGAGGGGTCGTGCGGGACAGAGGGCACCTTGGCGACCCGGAGCCGCCGGCTCTCGACCTCCATGGCGATCAGGTCCGTGAAGGTCCCCCCCGTGTCGATCCCGACCATCCAGGTGCTCATGGTGTCCTCAGGCCCGCGTCTGCTCCAGGATCCGCCAGCGCCCGAAGCGCTCCTCCAGGTGGGAGAGGCCCCGGTTCACCAGGAGGGCGGCGAGGAGCGCGAGGAAGATCCCCAGGTAGACGTGCCCGGTGTTGAACATGGTCCGGTGGTAGGAGATCAGGAACCCCACCCCGCCCACGGAGGCCAGCATCTCCGTGACCACGACCCCGATGATGATCAGGGAGGTCCCGACCCGCAGCCCGGAGATGATCGCCGGGAGGGCCAGCGGGAGCAGGACCTTGAAGAAGATCTGGCCGGTCGTGGCGCCCATCCCGCGCGCCACGAGGGCGAAGCGGGGGTCGAGGCAGCGGACCCCCGAGAGGGCGTTGAGCGCGATGGGGAAAAACCCGGAGGCCGCCCCGAAGAGGATCTTCGAGGCCGGGCCCATGCCCACCCAGGCCACGAAGAGCGGGTAGAGGATGATGAGCGGGATGGCGAAGAGCGACGAGAGGAGCGGGCCGGCCGTCGCCCCGAGCCGGGGAAGGCTCCCCGCGGCGACGCCGACCCCGATCCCCAGGCTCCAGGCCAGGGCGATGGCGATGGCGATCTCCGCAAGGGTGACCTCGAACGCCTGCAGGAAGACGCCCCCGTCGGCCCTGATGGCCGCGAGGACCGCGCTGGGCGAGGCGAGGATGATAGGACTGATCCATCCCAGGCGCGAGACGCCCTCCCAGGCAAGGAGCGCCGCCGCGAGACCTCCGATCCGGACCGCCTGCGTCCGGCTCATCCCTCGCCCTCGGTGATCAGCTTCCAGATGCGGTTCCGGGCCTGCCCGAAGGCCTCGCTCCCCATCATCTCGAAGCGGCGGGGGCGGGGAAGGTCCACGGGCATCACGTCGAGGATCCGGCCGGGTCGCGGGCTCATGACCAACACCACGTCCGAGAGGTAGATCGCCTCGGTGAGGCTGTGGGTGATGAAGAAGATCGTCTTCCTGGTCTTCTCCCAGATCCGGAGCAGCTCCTGCCCCATCTTGGTGCGTGTCTGCTCGTCGAGGGCCCCGAACGGCTCGTCCATGAGGACGATCCGCGGGTCCTGGACCAGCCCCCGCGCGATGGCGACCCGCTGCCGCATCCCGCCGGACAGTTCGTGCGGGTAGCGGTCGGCGAAATCCTGGAGCCCCACCATCTCCAGGAGGGCGAGGGCGCGCTCCCGCCGGACGCCCCTCGGGACGTGGCGCAGGTCGAGCGGGAACTCCACGTTGGCCAGGGCGGTTTTCCACGGGAGGAGGGTGGCGTCCTGGAACACGATGCCGATCTTCTCCGGCACCGGCCCCCTGACCTGCTCCCCATCCACCCACACCTCGCCCGTGGTGCTCTCGACCAGCCCGGCGAGGATCAGGAGCAGGGTGGACTTCCCGCCGCCGCTCGGCCCCACGAGCGTCACGAACTGCCCCTCGTCCACCGTGAACGAGACCCGGTCCAGGGCTCTGACCGGGGCCCGGTGAGGGGAGTACGTCTTGGTGAGCCCCCGGACCTCGATGACGTGGCGGGCCATCGCTCAGGACCCCAGCGTCGCCGACCGCCAGCGCCCGACCCGGGCCTCCCAGAGGCGCATCACCTCGTTGAGGGCGATGGTGGCCACCGAGACCAGGAGGATCCCGGCCAGGAGCTCCCGGATCTGGAACGCCTCGCCCCAGGAGAAGATCAGGCGGCCGATCCCGTGCCTGGAGGCATACATCTCCGCCAGCAGGACCCCGATGATGTTGAAGATCATCCCGAGCCGCAGCCCGGTCACCACCAGGGGCAGCATGGCGGGCAGGTAGATCCGGGTGTAGATCTGGACCGGGGTCGCGCCGAAGGATCGGGCGGCGACGACGAGGGGCGCAGGGATGGCCCGCACCGCGGCCACCGTGTTCACCACGATGACGAAGTACGCGTGGGTGATGCCGAAGATGACCTTCTCCAGGAACCCGATCCCGAAGGCGAGGATGAAGATCGGGAGGAAGATGGACTGGGGCACGGCGAGGACCACGTGGATCACCGGGTTCACGACCTCGCCCCAGTGGAGCTTCTCGCCCAGGAGGAAGCCGGTGGAGATCGCCAGGGGCGCGGCGATGACAAAGGCCGTCAGCACCTCGACGCCGGTCACCTGGAGGTCGGCGAGGAAGGCGCCGTCGCGGAGAAAGACCCAGAGGATCTGGATGACGGCCGAGAAGGGCGGGAGCAGGGAGGGGTCCACCCAGCGCCACTGGCTGACCGCCTCCCACCCGGCCAGGACGGCACCCACGAAGAGGAGCTGGCCAGCGAGTGCCGTCCGCTGCATGGGCCTGCTGATCCCGGCGGACCTACTCCGCCTTCACCGGGATGAAGCGGTCCGTGAAGAGCTCCTCGATCCTGGGTAGATCCGTGATCCCGCCGAGCTTGGCCAGGGCGAGCGAGGCCTCCATCCACTCCCGCCGGATCATCCCGTCGGTGGAGCGCCCCATCATCCCGATCTCGTACTCCATCTGCACGACCCGGTCGTCCGCCTCCTTCGTGAACCCCTTCAGGTACTTGAGGCTGTACTCCCGGTTCCGCTGCATGTAGACCGTGGCGGTGTAGATCGCCTTCAGGGTCCCCGCGACCAGCTGGGTCTGCTCATCGATGAGCTTCTGGGTCGCCACCCAGACGTCCGGCAGGGTGGGCTCCATCTGCTTCTCCAGGTCCGCCAGGGAGCGCCCCTCGCCGGTCAGGAGCAGCCGGTACGTCAACGGGGAGAACAGGACCGCCGCATCGATCTGCCGGGACTTCAGGGCGGGGACCAGCCCGGCCCCGCCCACCGGGATGGTCTGGATGGCCACCCCCCCCTTCGCTCCGGCCCAGAGGGCATAGAAGTCCGTGGTGGTCCCCTTCACCGTGATCCCGACCTTCTTCCCCCCCAGGTCCCTCAGGCTGCGGATGGGCGCGTCCCTGAGCACCATGATGTGCCACCCGGTGCCCCGGACCTGCCCGGCGGCCACGATCTTCTCCCGGATCCCCTTCTTGACCGCGATGGCCACGCCCGGCGGGAAATAGTTCAGGATCTCGGCCGCCCCGGCCACCACGGCCTCCTGGGCCGCGCCCCCGCCCCGGTAGGCGGTGATCTCCGCGGTCACCCCGTGCCGCTTGTAGTAGCCCAGCTCGTCCGCCACGTAGACCGGCGCGTAGGGCCCGTAGTTGGGGACCGACAGGGCGATGCGCACCTTCCCCTGCGCCGCCCCTGTGCTGGGCGCGCCCAGGATGAGTGCGGCCGCGGCCAGGCCGATCAGGATGTGCCACCGGTGCCCTTTGTCTCTGCTCATGGTCTCCCTCCCGTCCTCAGGCCCGCCACGACGTCCATG
>JACPFL010000211.1 GCA_016183025.1 Deltaproteobacteria bacterium
AGGAGGGGCGCGTGGGTGAGGGGGAGCAGCACCCGGGCGTGAGTGGGGTGGACGAGGTGGAGCTCGACGATGAGCGGCGCGTCGGAAGGGAGTTCAGAGGGGTCGATGAGGTCGAGACGGAGGTAGAGGTGGCGGAGGTCGAAGCCATAGTAGAGAGCGAGGATCCAGTGCTCCATGCGGTGCATGGCCCCCGACGCCTGGGCCGGGTCGTAGCGGCCGGCCGCGAGCCACTCGAAGTAATCCGTGACCCGGCCATCGATGCGGGGCGTGATGAACCCGGTCGGCGCTGTGCCGCGGCGGGGGCGGGCCTCGGTGACGAGCGGGAGGTCCAGGATCGGAGGAGGGTCCTGCCCGATCGCCTGATAGACGTGCTTGAGGTGGGCCCGGAAGAGCTCATCGAACTCCCGCTCGTAGGGCGACGAGTGGGGTTCGCCGTACCACCAGAACCAGTCACTCCCCTCGGCGATGTACAGGGACTCCCACGCCTCGCCAAGACAGATCCCCGGCCGGCCCCCTTCCCCCGAGGTTGACGTCTCCCCGGGGGCTCCTGTGTCGGCCCGATGGGCCGCGGCGGTGATGATCGCCAGGGCCTCCCGGGCATCCGCCAGCCGTTCCCAGGCGGCATTCTTGATGGGATCACCGATCCAGGTGCTGAAGCTGTGGTTGATCCACGACCCCGCGAACAGACGGGGAAGCGGCGCGTCGGGCGGGTGCTCGGCCAGGTGCTCCCGCACAGTGACCAGCCGGAGCGCCGGCTCGCGGCTCAGCGCCTCGTAGAGGCAGCGCAGGAAGTCGTGCCCATCATTCGGGTAGTTCTCCCAGGGGTTCTCACCGTCCAGGATGGTGGTCACCAGATGGTCGCCCCGAAGGTTTTGGGCGCCCAGCGCCCGCCGGATCCCCAGGAGCCGGCCTACCAGGTCTGTGGCGGCCTCCCGGGCGTCCCAGCGCGCATAGGTGAAGCCGAGCAGGTCCGAGAGCGTATGGTCCCGGAAGATGATGGCCAGGGCCGCGTCGCCCCCTTCCAGACGATAGGCCTGATACAGGGAGGCCGGCATCCGCGGCAGTCCCCCTGGCTGGCGGTCGAGGCGCTGGCCCAGTGACTGCTCCAGGACCTCTTCATCCGACGCCAGCCAGGTGAAGCCGGCCTCCGCCAGCAGCGGCAGGATCGTCTCGGAGACGGAACCCTCCGAGGGCCAGAGCCCCACGGGCCGCGACCCGAACAACCGCTCGTGACAGGCGAGGGCCCGATGGAGCTGCGCGGCCGCATCGGCCGGCCAGGCGAACCGCCGCGGCAACGTGGCCTGGGGCATGGCCTCCCGGGCGCTCTCGGTATCGCACAGCAGGGGAAGGATCGGGTGGTAGAAGGCGCTCGTGGCCACCTCCACAATCCCCCTGCCCTGCAGCTCCTGGTACTTCGGGATGATCTGCCGGAGGATCTCCTGCTGGCGGGCCAGGAGCCCGGCCTTTTCCTCCTCGGTGAAGTCGCGCCCCTTGGCCACGAGCTCGCGCAGGAAGGGCTCACGCTGCCGGAACAAGGGGTCCATCCAGGCGAGCATGAACAAGACCTGGAGGTCGCGGCACTCCTGGACCGTGAAGAAGCGCGCCGCCGCCTCGAGCTCCCGGTCCCCCACCCGGAACCCCCGCCGCCGCAGCAGCTCCCAGTATCGGGGGAACGGGCGCACCATGTGCTCCCAGTTGCCGGCGAAGAAGTGCTGCAGCAGGAACCGGCGCTGCTCGCCGGTCAGGGCGTCCGCAGGGGTCTGGGCCGCGGTGAGGAAGACGTCGCTCCCGCCTGCCCCATAGGCCTCGAGCTGGACGAGCAGCGACGGGACGAAGTTGAACGTCTGGTGCAGGTGCGGGAACTCCTCCAGGATCGCGCCCAGGTCGTAGTAGTCCTTGGTGCCGTGCAGGGCCACCCACGGCAGCAGGGCCTCCGCATGCCCGGGCAGTCGATAGTACGGTTGGTGGAAATGCCAGATGAACGCGATGTGGAGAGGGGGGGACCCCTGGAAGCTCATGCCGGAGGGTCGCGGCGCGCCTACTCCCGCTTCAGGTATTCGAGCTTTTCCTGCAGCAGGCCCGCATAGCCGCCGGCCAGGGGTGTGCCCCCGGTCAGCGCCTGCTCGTAGGCGGTCAGGGCCTTCTTGGGATCTTTCAACGCCTCGTAGGTCCGGCCGCTGCCGAGCAGCGCCTCGCGCCGGACGGCCGGGATGGCTGCCTCGGCGCTGGCCTGATAGGCGGCCAGGGCCCGCTGCCACTCGCCCTTCGCCTCCCAGCTGTAGCCCAGGCCGAGATGGGCGAGCGCCCGAAGCTCGGGGAGCGCGCCCTGCTCCAGCAGGCTCTGGTAGGTCTTCACGGCCTGATCGTAGCGCCCCAGGGCGTAGAGCGCATCGCCGCTCAGGAGCAGCGCATAGCCGGCAGCGTACGTGCGGCGGTATTGGAGCGCGATCTCCTGGAACGTCTTCAGCGCGGCCTCCAGCTCCTCGGCGCGGCCGCTCTGGCGCGCGGCCAGGAAGCGTTGCTCAGTCTGGGCGAGGGGGAGGCTGGCCTCCGCCTCCTGGCTCCGCGTGTACCACTGCCAGCCAACGAGGGCCCCGGCGATCACCGCGACCGTCCCGGCCGCGAGCACGAGGGCGAGGGAGTGGGTCTGGACAAAGAGGATGGCGCGCCGGGTGAACGAGACGAACTCGTCGGGCTCCTTCAGGTGCTTCCGCAGGGGGGTGCGCGCGGGCCGGGCCATGCCTCCCCTGTTCCCCTACATGAGCTCCAGGTGGGTGAGCGGGAAGATGGTCACGGCCAGCTCGTTCTCGACGTGGGTCACCCCCTGGATCCCCGTGGTGACCTCCTCGGCCCGCTGCTTCTCCTGCTCGGTCGAGACCGCCCCGCGCAGGACGACCCGACCCTGGGGCGTGGCCTCCACCGAGATGTGCCGGGGGTTGATCTGCTTGTCCGCGATCAGGGCGGCCTCCACCTTCTTGGCCAGGGCCAGCTTCTCCAGGATCTCGGTGGTCTCGGGGGTGGGCTGCAGGCTGGGGGACTGGGCGGCCCGCATCAGGATCTGGATGGCCTCCTCGATGGAGAGCTTGGTCGTGTTGATCCGCAGGTCATACAGGCGAGGGTCCATCCAGTCCACGTCGAACAGGTACTTCATGTAGCCGGCCCGGTCGCGGTCGGAGGTGGCGATCAGGTGCTCCGCCGTCTCGCGGGTGAGCGCCGGCTGCTGTTCCATCAGGAAGGCGACCCGCCGCTCCCGGCTCGCCACGATCTTCACGTGCAGGGCGTGGCGCAGGTCGCGGAGCAGCACCTGACCTCCCAGCCCCACGATGACCACCCGGTCTCGCTTGGCGGCGTCGTAGATCACGGACTGGATGAGGTTCAGGTAGATCGTCGGGGTCTCGTTGAAGTACCGGTCGATGAAGCCCGGCCGCTTCTCGTCGATCCGCTCGAGGTCCTGCTTGAGCAGGCCGTACTCCTCGGCCAGCTCGCTGATCCGGGTGCGGTCCACGTGGGCGTAATTGAGCCGTTTGGCGAGCTCGGCCGCAACGGCGTCCCCGCCAGAGCCGAGCTGCCTGGAGATCGTGATGATCGCCATGGCCCTCCCCTCCCCTGTCACCCTGCTTGCAATTCTTTCAGATGGCGCCCCCCCTGTCAATCGGGGGCCGGCCCGCACTCCTGGTCGATCCACCGCAGGTAGGGCTCGCTCCCCTCGGTCAGGGCGAACGCGATGACCTCGGGGACGGTGTAGCTGTGCAGGGCGCGGACCGCCGCCGCGAGGGCCGGGAAGCGCTCCTGCCGGGTCTTGATGACGAGGAGGACCTCCGCCTCATCGCAGAGCTGTCCCTCCCAACGATAGAAGGACCGGACCCGGGGCACGAGATTGACGCAGGCCGCCAGGCGGCGCTCGACCAGCGCCTGGCCGATCCGGGCGCCCTCCTCCTCGGAGGAGGCGGTCACGAGGACGACGATGTAGGGCGTGGTCACGCGGAGGGGACCCACTCCCCGGTCAACGAGTGGGCGAGCGCCTGGGTGATCCGCACCCGGGCCAGGTGCCCGATGAGGTGCGGGGGCCCTGGGAAGTGGACGATCCGGTTGGTGCGGGTGCGGCCGGTGAGCTTCAGCGCATCGCCGGGGCTCGGCCCCTCGACGAGGACCTCCTGGACGGTGCCGAGCTGAGCGCGCGCCCGCTCCTCCGCGATGCCCCGCTGGAGGTCGAGCAGGGCCTGGTGCCGGGCGGCCTTCAGCTCGTCCGGCACCTGGTCCGGTAGCTCAGCCGCGTCGGTGTTGGGTCGCCGCGAGTACCGGAAGGCGAAGAGCGAGTCGTACCGGACCTGGCGCAGGAGGTCCAGGGTCTGCCCGAAGTCCTCGTCGGTCTCGCCTGGGAACCCGATGATGAGGTCCGCGCTGAGGGCGATCTCCGGACACCGGGTCCGCAGGCGCCGGACCTTGTCGAGGTAGGCCTCCCGGGTGTACGGCCGCCGCATGCGCGCGAGCACTCGGTCGGAGCCCGCCTGCACCGGGAGGTGGAGGTGCTCGCAGAGCTTCGAGAGGCGGCCGAACGCGCCGATCAGCTCGTCGGTGAGGTCATTGGGGTGCGAGGTCGTGAAGCGGATCCGCTCGATTCCGTCCACCGCCTCGATGGCCTCGAGGAGCCGGGTCAAGGTCAGTTCGCCCGGCGCCTTCTTCCCGTAGGAGTTCACGGTCTGGCCGAGCAGGGTGACCTCCTTGGTGCCGCCGGCGGCCAGGGCCCGGACCTCGGCCAGGACGTCGTCGCTCCGGCGACTGACCTCGGGCCCGCGCGTGAACGGGACCACGCAGAAGCTGCAGCGGTAGTCACAGCCCTGCATGATGGTCACGTAGGCCTTCAGGCGGCCATCGGCGTCGAACAGGCCGTCGGTGGGGATCTCATCGTAGAAGCGGGTCTCGGCCAGGCGGCCTCCGTGTCGCCGGATCTCAGCCAGCAGGGCCGGGACCTTGTGGACGTTGTGCGTGCCGAACACCAGGTCGAGGTAGGGGGCCTTCTGCAGCAGGCGCTCCCCCTCCTGCTGGGCCACGCACCCCCCCACGCCGATCACCAGCCCGGGGTGCTTTCGTTTCAGGGGCTGGAAGCGGCCCAGGAGGCTGTAGACCTTGTTCTCGGCCTTCTCCCGGATGCTGCACGTGATCACGAGGATCACGTCGGCCTGCTCCGGGTCCTCGGTGGGCCGGTAACCGTCCCGGCCGAGGAGCTGGGTCAGGCGGACCGTGTCCTGCTCGTTCATCTGGCAGCCGAACGTCTTGATGTAACAGCGCTTCTCGTCCATGCCTCTGCCGGGTCAGCCCGCCCCGCCCTCATTTTGTGGGAAATCCCCACCGAAGTCAAAGGCGGGCCTACCCCTGCTACCCCTGCCCCGAGGCCCCCCGGCGGCGGCGGAGTTCCTGGTGGATCTTGACGTCATGTCGCCGGATGACGAACGAGACGGCGGCCGCGACCAGCGCGAGGGCGATGAGGACACCGATTGTTATGATGTCCAGGGTGCTGACCAGGCCGCGGGAGGCGATGTAGGTGGCGAGGATGGCGGCGACCAGGATGATCCCCAGCATCAGACCCCGGTAGAGCCACCGCTCGATGAGCAGGCGCTCCAACTCCTCCTGGGTCAGTTGGCTCCAGTTCTGTGGCTTCATCCGGAGGGGCGTCCCGGGGGAGCCTCGGCTTCTCCGGGCCCCCATTGGAGACTCACAAATATCTCGCTGGGCCCGCCAAAAGGGAATATAATTTTTTGGCATCGTCGAGACCGCGGGGGGGGTTGACGCGATGGGTTCCGAAGAGCGGCCGTTGCACGTCGAGGTCATCACCTACGTCCCCTCCGAGTACTACCATTGCCAGCACTGCGAGGTGACCTGGCAGGCCCTCGGCATTGGGCAGACGATTCACCGGGAGCAACGCGCCTCGGGGCTCCCGGACGATCTCGCCAGGGAGTTCGACGCGCTCTCACAGTGGGCCCGCCGCCTCCACGAGCGCTTCGGGCCCCGGGTCCGGGTCCGCCTCGTGGACGCCGCATCCATCGAAGGGTTCTTCAAATCCCTCTGGCGGCGGGTCGGCCGCTACCCCGCGTTCATCGTGGATGGCACGCGCTATGTCGGGTCGGATTTCTCCGCTGTGGATGTCTTGATCGCCGAACGCCTGGCCGCCCGAACGGGTGGGCCGTGACGCCGGGGCGGTGAGCCTCTGGTCAAGCCGCGTCCCAGCTTCGGCTGGGCGCACGGAGGGCGCAGGATGAACACCTTCGTGGCTGTGCTCCTTGGGGCGCTGACGGTGTACCTGGCATACACGGGATATGCTCGCCGAGTCGACCGGAAGATCATCCAGCCCGATCCCAACCGTGCCACGCCCGCGAAGCTCTACATGGACGGCGTGGACTTCATCCCCACGAACCGGAACATCCTGTACGGGTACCACTTCAAGTCGATCGCCGCCGCCGGGCCCATCGTGGGCGCCATTGTCGCCGCGACCCTGTGGGGGTGGCTCCCGGCGTTGATCTGGCTGATCCTGGGCGTCAGCTTCATGGGATGGGCCAGCGACTACAGCGCCATCGTCCTCTCGGTGCGCAACGAGGGCAACAGCCTGAGCGCCGTGGCCCACCGGCTCATCGCGCCTCGCACGCGCATCATCCTGTTCGTGTTCATCTTCTTCTACCTGCTCCTGATCGTCGGCGCCTTCGTGGGGATCATGGCCGCGGTGATGAACGGGGCACCCCAGGCCCCCTTCGGGATCATCATGCTCACCGCGATGGGCGTGCTCCTGGGGCAGATGCTCTATCGCTGGCGCGCGGGCCTGGTGGGCGCGACCCTGCTGACCGTGGGGGTGACTCTCGTCGCCATCCTGCTCGGGCCCCAGGTCCAGGGCATCTTCACGAGCCTCAACGGGGCCATCAACGCCCTGACCGGGGGCCAGCCCGTGGTCACGTACTTCGACCCCACGGCCGCCGGCTTCAAGGGCGCCGACACGAAGATCATGCCAAGCTTCGTGTTCTGGGCGCTGGCGATCCTGGCCTTCTGCTACGCCGGCTCCGTGCTCCCCATCTGGCGCTTCGCCCAGCCGGTGGTCTACGTGGGCTTCTGGATCACCGCGCTGAGCATGGTGCTCGGTCTGGTCGGCGCCGCCCTGGCCCCGTGGGTCAAGCCGGCCGTCGCTCAGTTCACCATCCCGGCATTCAAAGGCTGGAACCCGCCGCTCGGCCCGTCCGGGCTCATGCCCCTGTGGCCCATGCTCTTCGTCACCATCGCCTGCGGCGCCATCTCGGGCTGGCACGCCCTGTTCGGCAGCGTGGGCACGGCCCGACAGATCGAGAACGAGACCGACATGCTCCCGGTGGGCGGGGGCTCGATGCTCACGGAGTTCCTGCTGGGGCTCCTGGCCCTGCTGGCCGTGTCCGTCGGCTCGAAGGGGGCGCCGGTCGCGGCGTTTGCCACCGGCCTGGGCGGGTTCATCAGCGTCTTCGGGCTCGACATCCGGTACGCGACCTCGCTGGCGTTCGTCGCGTTCATCGTGATCGTGCTGGTGGTCACCCAGCTCATCTTCCGGGTCATGCGGGTGACCCTCACCGAGTGGCTGGGCGAGGCCATCCCGCCGCTGCGCAGCCAGCAGGTGTCGTCGCTCCTCTCCATCGTCCTCGCCCTGCTGCTGGTCCTGACCGGCACGTGGATCTACCTCTGGCAGCTCTTCGGCGGGGCCAACCAGCTCATGGCGGCCCTGGCGCTCCTGCTCGTCACCGTCTGGCTGGTCTCGGTGGGGAAGAGCTGGTACTACGCCGGGCTCCCCATGATCTTCATGTACGTGACCACGATGGCCGCGAACCTGGTCACCGCGTACAACCTCTACGTCAACGTCTTCACGCCCAACATCGCGGCCGGGCGGCCCCTGCCGGTCATCGGCGCCGGGCTCATGGTCCTGGTGGCGCTCCTCCTGGTGGTGGCCGCGGCCTTCATCGGGTACGACGGCTGGCGGGCCTTCGCGCGCTATCAGCGCCAGCCTGCGCGGGCGCCCCGGCCGGCCCCCGCGCGAGGCTAGCGCTTGGCGGAGCGGATGACCAGCCGGTGGGGGGCCCTGCGGGACCTCCTCTACGGCATGACCGGCTACGAGTTCGCCCGCCATGCCATGCAGATACGCCACGAGCTCGAATCGGTCTTCATGGTGGTCACGATGGGCGACCTGATCGGGGTGCCGGTGCTGCCGCCGTACTACTCGCTGCGGCTGCTGCCGTACGTCGTGCCCCAGATCGAGACCTGGAAGCGGCACATGGTCCGGCGGAAAGAGCTCTGGGAGAAGCCGGAGTACGACCTGCTCGAGATGTAGGGCGTTCACCCGGAAAAGGAGAGGTATGGCGGGAGAGGACAGGCCGACTCGGCTCGGCAAGCTGAGGAGCACCTTCAAGGACATCGTGTACGGGATGGCCTCCCACGAGATGGCGCGCTCCGCCCTCCGCACGCGGGCCAGCATGGAGCACCTGTTCATCCTCATCACCATGGGGGACCTGCTGGGCGTCCCCATCCTGCCGCCGTACTACTCGCTGAGGCTGCTGCCGTACGTGACCCCGCAGATCAGCTCGTGGAAGCGCCGGA
Source organism: Deltaproteobacteria bacterium (assembly GCA_016183025.1). Lineage (GTDB taxonomy): Bacteria > Desulfobacterota > JACPFL01 > JACPFL01 > JACPFL01 > JACPFL01. The sequence continues at coordinate 8,599 of JACPFL010000211.1, forward strand.
TGCTGAGGGAGCGGGACATCACCGACGTGCTCGGCTAGCGCGGCCGGGTGACCCACGCCAGGCCCTCGTCATGCCTTCCAGGCATCCGCCCCACTGAGGAGCATGCATGTCGCTGCGCAGGGTATTCGAGAGCCAGCCGCACCGCCGCTATATCATGTTCGGCGGGAAAGGAGGCCTGGGCAAGACCACTCTCTCGGCCACGGCTGCCTTCTGGCTGGCGGGCCAGGGCAAACGGGTCCTCATCTTCTCCGTGGACCCCCAGGCCAGCCTGTCCGACATCTTCCAGCGCGACATCTTCGGCAAGGGCCCGGTCCCTATCGTGCAGAACCTGTGGGCCGAGGAGGTGGATGCTGACCGCCGGATCCGTGAGTACCAGGACGAGATCCGGAAGAAGATCCGCGACATGTACGGGCTCGACCGGGTCCCCGAGGAGATCGACAACTACATCCAGGCCGCCTCGGCCGAGCCCGCCATGGAGGAGAGCGCCATCTTCGACGCGGTCGTGGACATCATCGTCAAGGGGGACTACGACTACTACATCTACGACCTCGTCCCGCTGGGGCACGCCCTCTACTACCTCAGCATGGCGAAGGTGTACGACGAATGGATCACCAAGATCACCAAGCTGCGGGAGGACATGCGCCAGTACGACCAGATGGCGGCCACCATGCGGCGCGAGAAGGTCCTCGAGGAGGACCAGATCCTCAACGAGCTCATCTACATCAGGGACCGGATCAACGCCTCGTCCCGGATCCTGACGGACAGAGCGCAGACCGCGTTCTTCTTCGTGGTCGTGCCCGAGGAGATGATCATCCTGGACACGAAGCGGGCCGCCGAGCTGTTCGCCCGGTTCGACGTCCCCATCGCCGGCTATGTCGTCAACCGGGTGCTCCCCCGGGAGCTGATCCAGGCGAGCATCCCTGAGTACCTGCGCAACCGGATCACCATGCAGGATCGCTACCTCAAGGAGATCACGGCCACGTTCGGCTCGCAGATCCTGGCCTACGTGCCGGAGATGGAGCGCGACGTCACCGGCCTCCCGATGATCGAGCGCCTGGCGGAGCGGCTGTTCGGGGAAGCCTCGGGCCCAGAGGGACCGGAGCCTGCGGGCGGCCGGGGAGCGCCGTGAGCGCGCAGGGCGCGATCACCACGTCGATTGGCCAGTACATGGCCGAGCGGCCGGAGCTGAAGTACCTGTTCTTCGGGGGCAAGGGCGGCGTCGGGAAGACCGTCATGGCCGGGGCCACCGCCCTGTGGCTGGCCGGCCAGGGGCGGCGGACGCTGCTGGCCTCCACCAACCCCGTGCACAGCCTGAGCAGCCTCCTGGGGCAGGACGTCTTCGGGAAGGCGACCCCGGTTCGGGGAGCCGAGAACTACTGGGCTTACGAGATCGACACCCGGGACACCATCGAGCGCTCCAAGAAGGAGATCCGGGACAAGATCCAGTGGTTCCTCAAGTTCGCCGACATCAGCACGAAGGCCGATGACTTCGTGGAGTCGGCCACCATGAATCCGGCGTTCGAGGAGTCGGCCATGTTCGAGAACATGGTCGATCTGATGGTCAAGAACGAATACGACGCCTACGTGTTCGACACCGCCCCGACCGCCAATGCCCGCCGCCTCCTGGGGATGTCCAAGGTCTACTCCCTGTGGGTCGACAAGATGCTCCGGTCGCGCCAGGAGGCGCGCTCGCTCCGGGAGATGCTCTCCTTCACCAAGAAGAAGGAGGAGGACCCCCTCCTGGACTACCTGCTCCAGTTCCGGGAACGCATGGGACACGCCCGGGGCCTCCTGACCGACAGCCAGAGGACGGCGTTCTTCTTCGTCACCCTCCCCGAGGCGCTACCCATCGCCGTGATCACCCGGTTCATCGGCTGGTTCCGCGATTTCGGCATCCCCGTGGGGGGCGTGGTGGTCAACATGCTGCTCGACCGTAAGGCCATCGGCGACAACGCGCCCGAGTTCGTCCGGAACCGGATGCAGATGCAGGACGAGTACATGCAGGAGATCTGGGAGAAGTTCGACGGCGCCGTCCGGGGCATCGTCCCCCTCTTCGAGACCGAGGTGCGGGGGGTGGAGATGCTCCGGCGGGTCACGGCGGTCCTGTTCGCCTAAGACGAGGCTGACACGGTGACCGTCACCCGGATCCGAGGTCAGAGGCGGCTCGGGCAGTGAGGAGGCCAGGCATGACAGGTGCGATTCAACTCAGAGGGATCTTCCCGCCCATCCCGACCCCGTTCGAGCCCGATGGCGCGGTGGCCCATGAGCACCTCGCGGCGAACCTCGGACGCTGGAACGAGACGCCGCTGAGCGGCTACGTGGTCTTGGGCTCGACCGGGGAATACGTCTACCTGACCTGGGAAGAGCGGCTGAAGATCCTGGAGGTGGCGCGCCGTCACATCCCTGCCTCCCGCCGCCTCATCGCGGGGACCGGCTGGGAGTCCACGCAGGTGACGATCGAGTTCACCCGCCGCGCGGCCGACCGCGGCGCGGACGCCGCCCTCGTCGTCACCCCGTGCTACTACAAGGCGGCGATGAAGCCCGAGGTGCTCCGCGCTCACTACGAACGCGTGGCCGGGGCAAGCCCGATCCCCGTCATCCTCTACAACGTCCCGCAGTTCACGGGGGTGAACCTCCCCCCGGGCCTGGCCGCCGAGCTCGGCCGACACCCCCAGATCACCGGGATCAAGGACTCTACCGGGGATGTGGGGCAGGTGCAGGAACTGGTCCGCCTGGCCCCCCCCGGGTTCCAGGTCGTCGTGGGCATGGCGGAGACGTTGCTGGCCAGCCTGGCCACGGGGGCCTGCGGGGCCGTGCTGGCCTTCGCGAACATCGCCCCCCACCAGTGCGTCGAGCTTCAACGCCTGCACGATGAGGGGAAGCTGGAGGAGGCCCGCGCCCTGCAGTGGCGGATGGTCCCCTCGGCCCGCGCGGTCACCTCCACCTACGGCATCCGCGGGCTCAAGGCAGCCATGGATCTCCTGGGGTACTACGGTGGGCCCCCTCGCCCGCCGCTCCCGCCGGCGACCCCGGACGAGGTGGCGGCGATCAGAGGCCTGCTCCGGGACGCGGGGCTGCTCTGAGCCCTCCGTCCGGGAAGGCTTAAAGCCCCGCCTACCCCTGCTCCTGATGTCCGGCCCGGCCGCCTCGGCACCCCTCAGCGTGGTGATCCCGGCTTATAATGAGGAGACCCGCCTCCCCGCTACCCTGACCCGGATCGCGGCCCACCTCAAGACCCTGGAAGTGGAGGCCGAGATTGTGGTCGTGGACGATGGGAGCACCGACCGCACCGCCGCCGTGGTCCAGGGGCTGGCGGGAGCAATCCCCGGCCTGCGGCTGGACCGGCATCCGGAGAACCGGGGCAAGGGTGCGGCTGTCCGATCGGGGGTCCTGCAGGCAGCCGGCGGGTACATCCTGATCTCGGATGCGGACCTCTCCACGCCGATCGAGGAACTGGACCGTTTCCTGCCGTTGCTGCAGGACGGGGCCGCCCTCGGAAAGCTCTTCAACCTCTTCGTCCGCGTCCTGGTGCTCCGCGGCCTGAAGGACACCCAGTGCGGGTTCAAGGCCCTGCGAGCGCCGACCGTCCGGCCGCTCTTCGCGCGGCAGCGGATCACGGGGTTCGGCTTTGACGTGGAGATCCTCTACCTGGCTCGAAAGGCGGGCCTGGCCATCCGGGAGGTTCCGGTGACCTGGATCAACAGCCCGTCGAGCCGGGTCCATCTGCTGAAGCATCCCCTCGGCATGCTGCTGGACCTGTTTCGGATCCGGCTGAACGACCTGCGCGGATGCTACCGGGGACTCGAACCCCACACCCGGTGATCTCCCGCAGGAGGACCCGGGCTGGAGACTGGCTGTCCATCCTGTTCCTCATCGCGCTGCCGCTGGTCGCCTTCTCCCCTCTGACCCTTGGGCGCGCCCTCCCCTTCTTCGGTGACGTCATCCAGCAGGCCTACCCGTACCGCCAGCTCGCGGTCTCCCTGCTCGCCGCTGGCGAGCTCCCCCTGTGGAACCCGTTCACCATGGCCGGCGTGCCCCTGCTCGCCAACATCCAGGTCGGGGCGCTGTACCCACCGCACGTCCTGCCCTTCCTCGTCCTCCCCTTCGATGTGGCCTTTGGGCTGCAGAGCGTGCTCCCTCTGGTGCTGGCGGGACTGGGGATGTATGCGTACCTGCGGTCTCTGGGCCTGCTCCTGCTCCCGGCCCTGATCGGGGGGGTCGTGTTCTCCTTCAGCGGACCCGTCGTCCACAAGCTCCAGCTCCCTCCCGTCCTCGAGATGACGGCCCTGATCCC
>JACPFL010000198.1 GCA_016183025.1 Deltaproteobacteria bacterium
CAGCCGACACACCGCTCGGACGCGACGGCGGGCTTGAAGTCCTCCAGGACCAGGGCCTCGCCCGACAGCGGGCACCGCGCCAGGCAGAGCCGGCAGTCCCCCCCGTCCCAGGCCAGGCAGGCGTGACGGTCCAGGCGGGCGCGGCCGATCCGGACCGCCCGGGGGCCGGCGACGGGCCGCAGGGCGCCGCGCGGGCAGGCCCGGATGCAGGGGAAGTCCGGACACAGGTAGCAGGGAGACGTCTGCAGGCGGAGCATCGGCAGCCCGCGTTCGATGCGGATGCTCCCGTATGGGCAGGCCTCCGTACAGGCGCCGCAGCCGTCACAGAACTGGCGCAGCCGGGGCTCCGCCACCGCGCCCGGCGGCCGCAGGGGTCGCTGAAACCGTGGGGCGCCCACAGCTTCCTGGTCTCGGGACCACGGCGCTGCGCGGCCCGCCAGGAGGCGGAGGAGCCCACGGCGATCCAGCCCCCTTCCGGTCACCAGCATCCCGCCCTCACCTGGTACAGCTCGACGCACCGCTCGCAGGCCCCCTGGTCAGGCGACCAGCCGGGGAAATCCTGGCGGATCAGTTCGATCAGCGCCGGGGCCAGGTGGTCGAAGCGCTCGACAAACTCGTGGCTGGGAAAGCGGCAGAGCGGACACAGCGAGCCGGGGAGCAGCGCCCGCGTGCGTGGAGCCGCGGCCGCGGCCCCGGAGGGGAACCCGAGCAGCTCTGGCGCCGCCGCGATCCCACCGCGCGCGGTCTCGAGCAGGCCCGGGTGCGTCACGGCCTCCCCGGCCCACAGCCTGGAGAACAGCGTCTCGCGCTGCCCTGCCGGCAGTCGCTGGAAGACGGCATGCCGGAGGTAGCGGCGGAGCTCCGACGGGTCCAGGAACCGTTCAGGGCAGAGCGTGAGGGCCAGGCGTGGCGGCGCGGCTGGCGCATCCGCCTTCCCCTGGACCAGGTCCGCCCCCTCCTCGTGCGGCCCTCCAGCGCACGCGATGAGGGCTCCCGCCACCTGGGGGGTGATCCCCGGGTACTCCTCGATGGCCTGCTCGATCGGACTCCCCAGCCCAAGCTTCAGGAAGAGTCGCCGATGGAGCTGCTCGAACACCTCCTCACGCGCCTCGGCGGGGTAGCGCTCGTAGAGCTGGTCAGCCTCGGCATGATAGGCCAGGTACAGCCCACGGTCGCCGCCCTCCAGCCGGCGTTGGACCTCGCCCAGCACCACGGCCTCCGCCAGTCGGGGCTCCCAGGCAAGACGGCCGTCCACCCTCACCCCTCCTGTCCCTCTGCCGGACCCGGAGGGGCGGACTGCGACCCACTCAAGACCTGTCGCTCTCGTTGCAGGTCCCCGAGATGCGTCTGCTCCATCAGGGCGACGAACTGGGGCTTCAGGTGGCTCCATCGCCCGTGCAAGAGGCAGGGATGGTCCTCGGCGCAGCGCTTGTTCCAGAAGACGCAGCGGTCGAAGAGCTCAGGGCCTTCGATCGCCTCGAAGACCTCCCGGAGGGAGATCTCCTCGGGCCGCCTGGCCAGCGCGTACCCCCGGGTGGCGCCCCGGTAGGATCGAAGCAGGCCGCGCTGGGAGAGCTTCTGGAAGATCTTGGCGAGAAAGCTCTGGGGGAGCTGCCGTGCCCCCGCGACCTCGCTGAGCAACAGCACGGCGTTGGGGGGCTGGGCCGCCAAGAAGAGCAGCCCCTCCAGTCCATACTCGCATTCCCGGCTCAGCTTCATCCCCTCCGGCCTCCCCCTGGAGTGAAATGGTCTTTTGCTTCGGAGTCTCGCAAGCTCCATTCCGCAACCCTCACGCGCGCGTGAGGATGGAAAAAGCCGGGGTGCCCGAGGGGTTGGCCGGAGGGCGTTGACATCGCTCGGCGCCACTCCAGACATTCTGACAAAGCCGACCCAGCGGACCAGTCGGGTCCGGACAAGGTGGCAAGAAGCGAACTCAGAACTGGGGGGGCCTCTCGGTTGACCTCGTATCAGGACCCTCTATACTTGGTGCTGGGGGGCAGCAGGTGGAAAAACTGCCAAAGGCCGAGATGGCGGCGGGCGAGATACCTTCTGAGGAAAAGCCATCGGTCGTCAAGCGGGCGGAGCTCCTCGGTCTGGACCTGAGCCTTCTCCGAGAGCGGCTCTCCTGGTCTCCGACGGAACGGGTCCGGCGCCATCAGGAGATGCTCGCCTTTGCGGAGCGGCTCCGGGAAGCGGGCAGGCGGAGCCATGGCAGACGTTGAGCGCCTCCTCCGAGAGCTCGCCCGACACGAGGCCTGCTATGTGATCATCGGCGGGATGGCGGCCGTGGCCCAGGGGTCCGCCTATCTGACCGCAGATCTTGACTTGTGTTACGCCCGGGACCGAGACAACCTGCAGCGGATCGCCAACACGCTGCGCCCCTTCCGCCCGATGCTCCGTGACGCCCCACGAGACCTCCCCTCCAGGCTCGACGCCGCTACCTTGCAGGCGGGACTGAACTTCTCTTTGACCACCGACCTGGGGGATGTAGACCTGTTCGGTGAGGTTGTGGGCTTGGGCAGTTATGAGCAGGCGGTCGAGTTCTCGGAGGTCATCGACCTCTACGGGCTGCAGTGTCGTGTCCTGACTCTGGAGGGTCTGATCGTGTCCAAGAAGGCCTCAGGGCGGCCGAAGGATGTTCAGGCCCTCCCGGAGCTGGAGGCCCTCCTGGAACTACGGGGACTCGGAGGGAGGATCTGAGGCGACGGTCCCAGGCCGCCTAGACCCCGGACATCTCGTGTTCGGGCAGCCTGAGGCACCCCTGCCCGCAATCCCACCTATTCGGCCAGAGCGAGCACCTCGATACCCGCAGGCGCGGCTTGCCGAAGGCCGAGGTGACCCCGGCCTGGACCGCGTCCACACTCACCGCTGCCAGGCCCCCGGTCTCGGGGCACTGCAGCGCCCGGCTGCCCCGATAGCGGGCGACGGTGGTCAGGACGAGGGGCAGGAGCACGTACAGGAACGCGAGGGCTAGGATCGCGCCGACAACCATCCCCGGGTCGCTCATGGCTCTCTCCTCCTTTTCCGCGAAGAGGGCATGCATGGCGCGTTCCAGTGCCAACCTGCGCCCACCGCCTACCACCAGGGGACGATCAACTGTCCGAAATTGGCCTGAGTTCGGTCCCCCGAAGGCAATTCTCCGCCGAGGAGGGGGGCCACAGCCGCGGGCCTTGGCAAGCGCACAGCACGACGCGGATAGAGCCGTGACATTCTGACAAGCTGAGCCGGCCCGTCAGAATGAGGGACCACAACCCCTTCATTCGCTCGCCCCTCGCTACGGCACCTTCCACAGCCGACGGGCCTGCGGCATCAACCCTCCCAGCACCACCAGGATGGACGCGCCCCCGAGCGCGACCGCAACCGGCGCCCCGATCAGGTCTGCCAGCAGTCCGATCGCCAGCCCGCCAAGCTGGTACAGGCCCATCTGCGACATCGTGTAGAAGCTCAACACGCGTCCGCGGTACTCCGACGAGACCGAGGTCTGCAACAGCGCATTGGTCACCGACCCGAAGGTGTTGTAGAGCGTGCCGATGCCGACAAGGGCCAGGAGAGAGAAGGAGAGGTGGCGCGACCCCGCAAAGAGGATCACGAGGCCGCCGAAGAGCGCCATGCTCCCCACCACCATCGGGCCCCGACGCTTGCCCCCCACTGACCCGCTCAGCAGCGTCGCGGCCAGGACCGTGCCCAGGCCCGGGGCCGCCATGAGAAACCCCAGTCCCTGGGCTCCCACCCGGAGGATGTCGCGGGCAAAGACCGGCATGAGGAGCTGATAGGCGCGGCCGAAGGTGTTGAGCGCGGCCGAACAGGTCAGGAGCGGCACGACCATCGGCTGGCGGAAGATGTGGCGGACCCCCGCGCCGAGCTCTCCCCGCATACTCCGGGCCGCTGTCTGCCGGCGCCGAGGTGGGACAACGAGCATGGCTAGGGCGACGATGAACACCAGGTAGCTCGCAGCGTTCAGGAGGAAGCACCCGCTGATCCCGATGAGGTGAATGAGCACGCCTGCCAGGGATGGCCCACCGATGGCCGAGCCGTGGAAGGCGGCGGCGTTGAGGGAGAGCGCGCTCACCAGCCGCTCTTCCCCGACCAGCGAGGGGACCAGGGTGTGGCGACCCGGCTGGTCGAAGGCCAGGTTGGCGGCATCCAGGGCCGTGATCACCAGGATGTGCCAGGGCCGCACGGCCCCGACCACCGTCAGCGTTCCCAGGAGCGCTGCCAGGAGCAGGGCGATGGCCTGCGTCACGTAGAGCAGACGCCGCAGCTCCAGGCGGTCCACCACGACACCGGCCAGGGGAGACAGGGCCAGGAGCGGGACCGCCCGGCAGAAGCCCATCAGCCCGAGGAAGCCTGCCGAGTCCGTCAGCTCGAGCATGAGCCACCCCTGGGCTACGATCTGGAGCCACACCCCCGTGTTGGAGAGGACCAGGCTGAACCAGAAGAGACGGAAGTTCCGGTTGGCCAGGGGGCCATGCCACGCCACGATAGTCCCTCCGACGGTGACCCTTCACTCTAGAGGCCGTTCCTGGCAAGATCCAGCCCGATGAGCCTATCGCCGCCGCGGGGCTTCACTCGGTCATCCCCCCCTTCCCTCGGTGTGCCTCATGACATACACCGCTGTGCTCTGACGCTACACAAGCCCCGCGGCGCCTTGTACCTCGGGTGTATCCCCGGTAGGGGACGTCCCCGGCATGGGGCATTCTGCTACACCAGATGTCCAGGGTTGGCATTCTGCCACACCTACCCTGCAGGGGGGCCACACTGGGCGAGGCGCCCTGCAGTGTAACCCGCTGATTCCCTGGACCCGGGTCTGACCTGCTCCCTTGGCACCGCGCTTGCTCTTCGAGCAGTCCTGGCACACATGGCCTTCAACAAGGGAGGTTAGCCATGCGGAAGTGGGCAATGCGGTTGGCAGTGCTCGCCTTCGCCCTGACGGTCGTGGCAGGGGCGGCCTGGGCGGGCGAGATGGTCGGGACGTTTCAGAAGGTGGACCAGGATCAGAGGACGGTGATCTTCGCCGACGGCACCCAGCTCTGGATGCCTGAGGGGATGCCCATCCCCCAGCTCACCGAAGGGACGAAGGTGAAGGCCACCTACGAGGAGAAAGACGGGAAGAACTGGGTCACCAAGATCGAGGCCGCCAGCGACTGACCCGCCCGCCTTTGTTCCGGCCTGGTGACTGACGCAAGCCGGGCACACCCCTGCCCGGCTTGCGTCGGCACGCGATGCCAGCCCGACCCCGCACATCCCACGACTCGACCAGCCCCCCCCGAGGAGATCAGACGGCGTCGGGCACTTCCGGGCCCTCCAGTCGCGGGGCTACCGCCCCCTGCTCCACTCGCCGCTCCCCACGCCGCTCCCCACCAGGACTCCTCGCGCCGCGGCAATCATGCTAGAATCTGCTCCCATGGCTGACCGGCTCACGCTGCGCCTCCGGCTCCAGACCAAGATCATCCTGCTGATGGTCCTGATCGTGGTGACCGTCGCCGTGGCCTTCACGTACCTGGACCTCAAGCTCTCGGAGCGGGCGCTCGACGAGGACCTGCGGGGCCGCGCCCTCATCTTCGCCGAGGAGCTGGCCGCGGCGGTCGGGGACCGGACTGAGCTCGGCAACGCGACGCTCCTGCAGGGCATCATTTCACGCGTCATGGAGGCGCGGCGCAACATCCGCCAGATCGACATCCTGGTGGCAGAGCGAAACCGGCTCCGCCTGGTCGCATCCAGTCGACCCGAGCGTCCGGTCTCCCTGACGCGCAAGGCCCAGCGGGCGGTTATCCGCGGGCAGGCGGCCTCGGAACTGGTCCAGGGGCCGGCTGGCCGGGGCTGGGAGGTAGTCGCGCCGATCCGCCTGGGTGGGCAGGTCGTCGGGGCGACCGCGGTGGTCTTCTCGCTCCGCCGCTTCGACGAGACCGCGGCTCACGCCCGCTGGCAGTCCCTCATGCTCAGCGCCACTACCGTGCTCGTCATCCTGGTCCTGATGACCCTCTTCCTGCGCCGTACGGTGGAGCGCCCCCTGCGCCGACTGATGGAGGGGATGCGCCGGGTGCAGGCCGGGGACCTCACGACACAGATCGAGCCCCAGACCACGGATGAGCTGGGGGAGCTGGCCCATCACTTCAACCGCATGATCGCCTCGGTCAGGGAGGGGCACGAGCAGAACCGCCAGCTCTTCGAGCGCATCCAACGCCTGAACGAAGAGCTTCAGGAGAAGGTGGAGGCCGCCACTTCGGAGCTGGCGGCCCGCAACGCGGAGCTGCACCGGACCAACCAGGCCCTCTTCTCCATCCAACGACGGGTGAGTCAGGCCGATCGCCTGGCGCTCGCCGGCCGCCTGGCCGCAACGTTCGCCCACGAGATCGGCACCCCCCTGCACTCCCTGGCCGGGCACCTGGAGCTCCTGGAGAAAGAGCTCAGCGATGGCGCGGTGCCGCACCAGCGCGACAGGCTGGGCATCGTCCGCTCCCAGATCGACCGGATCGTGGAGGCGGTCAATGGCCTCCTCTCCCTCAGCCGTCCCCAGCAGGGGCGGCTGGAAGCCCTCGACCTCAATCGTGTGGTGCGGGAGACCGGCGCGCTGATCCAGCCGGCGCTGGCGGCGCGGCAGATCAGCCTCCAGATGGAGTTGAGCCCGGTCCCGCTCCCTGTCTATGGCGACGTCCGCCGGCTGGAGCAGGTCTTCCTCAACCTGATGACCAATGCGGTGGACGCCATGCAGGAGGGTGGGCGGCTCATCGCGCGGACGAGCGGTGTGGATGCCACCGTGGTCGCCACGGTGGAGGACACGGGGGTGGGGATCGCTCCCGAGGACCTCCGCCGGATCTTCAACCCCTTCTTCACCACCAAGGAGATCGACCGGGGGACCGGGCTGGGGCTCTTCGTCTGCGAACAGATCCTCAAGGAGCACCAGGGCAAGATCAGCGTGGAAAGCGAGCCCGGGAAGGGGACGCGCGTGATCGTCTCCCTTCCCCGGAGAGAGGGGGCCTTGGCCGGATGAGCGAAGGACTGGTCTCGATCCTGGTGGTGGACGACGACCAGGTCGC